>JBKHBQ010000001.1:0-55521 GCA_046542305.1 Bacteroidales bacterium | reverse complement strand
GATGCCTGCTCCCTGCAGCAGGATCACCGGCCGGTTTTCGGGCATGCCGAGTTCTTTTCGGGATTTAACTTTTGTTGGCCTGGGCAACGGCGGAATGTTACGCACCACGTGGACTTCCTTTTGGTATTTCTCCTCAAACAGCCTTGCTATGCTTTCGTTTACGGTGATGACATCTTTTAGTTGAGGAAATATCCATCCCTCGATGGCTTTCCAGATGCGTTGTACGCCCCTGCGGTTGACCAGTTCTGGGGTTTCTGTAAAATATTCATGACTATCGTAAATCAAAGCGGTGCCTTTAATTTTTGACACCAGAAAATTAGGCAGCAGCGTATCGAGGTCGTTCGAAAACAGCAGATCCGCCTTGCGAAACAGCAGCAGGAAAAACAGCCGGATGTTGTATTCGGCGTAAAACAGCGGCCCTTTTTCGAATAGCAGCTTCATGCGGTGCATCCGGTAGCTGCGGCGGGGCAGGGGAGGGCTGTCGCGTTTTACCCTTCCAATCAGCAGCACGTCGAAACCCAGATCCATTAATGCGTTGCAGGTTTTATTCACCCGCTGGTCAGTCACCAGGTCGTTGATCACCGATACGATCGCTGTTTTCAATACAATTGAATTTGGAAATGCGAAAGTAGGAATAAAACGCGGAAATGTTCAAACCTGCTGTGCCTACCGGATCAATGGGCTTTAGTCATCCCCGTCACTTACTTCCATTTCATCAAGATACACTCCATCGCGAGGCAGCAGATGTTTCAGGTTGGCGATGCCATAGGTTACGATGGCTGTAACAATGGATGTATGTTCCTGGTAAACCGGGATGCTTTTGTTGTAAAGGTCGCGTTCGGTGTGCCAGATTTCGCGGTAGCTGAAATTGAATCCCAGCGGATCGCCGGTATAAAAGCCGAGCGTGGGGACGCCTGCCACGGCAAAGGGTCCGCTGTCGGTGCCCCAGGCTACCTCGGGTTTTTTGCGTGGCTCGTGTTCTTTTACAGTGAACGGAAACCTCGGATCGATGTCGCTGATGGGTTCGCAGATTTTTTTCATTTCCTTCATCCATGATGCAGGAACGCTGATCCCGGTGGGGACGGTGGGTCCGCCGTCGCGGTTGATCATGTTGGCAATGTTTGAAAGTTTTTCAGGATTGCGGTCTACCCAGCTTTGCGATCCAAGCAGCCCGAATTCCTCGCCCGCAAAAAGCATGACCAGGATGGTTCGTTTGGGTTTGCCGCCGGCTTCCATGATCAGGCGTGCGGCTTCCATGGCGGGTGTAACTCCGGAGCCGTCGTCCACCCCGCCTGTGGCTACATCGTAGGCATCCAGGTGCCCGCTGATAATCACATATTCGTCGGGATATTTGGTGCCGGGGATCACGCCGATCACGTTGTGGTATTTTACAGGACCCAGTTTGAAATGGTTGCGGATATCAAATTCGAGTTGGAAATAACGTCGCTCTTCAGCCATTTGTTTAATGATGACGTACTGGTGCTGATCGAGTTTGATATCGGGTATCGTGGGCAGCGTTTCAAAAGTCATGTCATCGATATTTTTGCGGTCGTAAAGGGCCTGGATCGGTACTTTTGATGACTGGATGATTCCGAGGATTCCGGCATCCACCATCTCCCTGTAAAATAAGGCCGGTTCTTCGATGAGCGGGATCATTTCGCGCTGCGGTTTGTCGGTGCCCTGGTTTTCCCTGTTCTCACGGTGGATCTGGCGATTTTCTCCGCTGATTCTTATGTTCTCTTGTTGGATGAAATCGCGGATGCTGTCGCCGCGAGCGGAATAATCAATTGGCCAGCCGTTGTTTTCTCCTGAAATCAATACCCACGCACCCTTCAGCGCTCTTTTCATCCGCTCGAACTCTTCCTGCGTTTTTGGTTCTATCAGTACATGGCCGCGCTGTACGCCTTTGGTTCCCGAGGTGTAAGAGGGTGTGGCAAAATGCAGGGACATGCCTTCATCCGACAGCATCCTGCCAAACCATGGCCCGCGGTTGAAACCCACCGGCAGTTCGCCAACTTCATCCATAATCACTTCCATGCCCCATTCCCTGAATTTGGTGGCTGCCCATTCGGCAGCATTTTCATATGCGTCTGAGCCGATCAACCGGCCGCCAAAGCGGTTGCAAAGCACATCCAGGTGATCCATGGTGCGGTTATCGGTGGTTCCGGTTTCGATGATCTTTTTAACCACCGCATCCTTTTGGGCAAAGCTGCTTATTGCCAGCAGGCAAATTACAAGCAGTAACGAAACGTTTGCTTTCACTTTCCTTTTCTTTTTTAGTTTGTAACCAGAAGACGTATTGTTTGGTAAACGCTGCGAAGTTACATATTCAGCGCTTTAGAATGTTTCCAAAAAATGACAATCACAAAACAGGCAGAGATTGAATTTGAACATCGGTAATACCTGATCCGTTAATAACATATAAACACAAAACAACCAATGATTATGCTTAAACTTAAAAGAATTTTACCATTGCTGATTTCTTTACTGGTCGCAACTTGCGGTGCATTCGCCCAGATGAACGTGGTCGAACCCGTCTCTGATGATGAACTGAAAAGCTATGCCGGATTATTGCCCAAAGTTCAGAACATCGAGCATCAGGCACAGGTGGATATGGTAAATGCCGTGGACAAAAAGTGGCTCGACATGGAGAAGTTTCACCGCATTCATCAGTCGCAGACTGCTCCCGGCGACAAGGACTACGCCACCGAGGCCGAACTGGATTTGTACCGCGAAACCCTGGCCCTGTGGGATGATATCCAGACGGACGCCAGGATGAAAATTATGAAAATGGTCAGAAAGGAAGGTTTAACGATGGATCGTTACATGGAAATTATGATGGCGGTGCATGAAGATGCCGATCTGCGGAATAAACTCAGGGAATACATGGAGCGCCAATAAAGGCGAATGAAATTTCTTGTGATCATTTGGTGATGCGCAGGATTTTATCGCCCTCTTCTGGGCAGTCGCCGCGCCCGTCGCAATTGCTTGTGGTTACGTAGAGATTTCCGTCGGGGCCCATGATCACTTCGCGAAGACGCCCGAGTTCATTGCGAAAATACACTTCGTGGTTAACCACTGAGGCATTCCGGATCACCACGCGGTGCAGATGCTTCGATCCCAGAGTGGCGACGATCAGGTTTCCTTTCCATTCAGGAATTGCCTCACCTGTATAAATGGCGGCGCCTCCGGGTGGTACGGCATCCTTCCAGGTGATAACCGGCGGAACCATGCCCTGTTTATCCTCGCAACCATAAATGTCCGGCCAGCCAAGGTTCTGGTCCATGGAAACCACATTCACCTCGTCATGGCCAAAGCGCATCATTTCGCCACTCGGGCCATGATCAACAAGCCACACTGTTGCGGCATCATTCGGATCAGGCCAGTCCCAGCCCTGGGTATTGCGTATGCCCATGATCCAAAGCGGATTTTGGTCTCTGGGATTATCAGCGGGTATTTCTCCCTCAGGTGTCAGCCTCAACAGTTTGCCGTTTGGGTTTCCGGGGTCCTGACTGTTTTCCGGAATGGATGCATCGCCGGTACCCACGTACAGCATGCCGTCGGGGCCGAAAGCAATACGGCCTCCGTTATGGTTGCTGGCAGCGGCAATGCCATCGAAGATTACTTTTACACGGTCGGCCGAGGTACGGTCATCACTCAGCCGCCATTGTTCCACCTGGTTCATCATTTCACCCTCATTATCCACCGTCAGGTAGAGGTAAAACAGGTTGTTTTCTTCAAAATCCGGATGGATTGCAATGCCAAGCAGTCCGCCCTCGGAGGTTGATGGCGGCGACACTCCCAAAAGCGATCCTTCAGTAAGTTGTGGGCTTTCCTGATAATCCTTCACCAGGCGCAACCTGCCCGGGCGTTCGGTCACCAGCATATCCCCGTCCGGAAGAAATGCAATCCCCCACGGAACTTCAAGTCCTGAAACCACGGTTTCGGCTCGGACAGGGACTTCACCATCGGGGCCAAACCCATCGTCGATGTACATGCAATTGGCTTCTGAATCCCCGTTTTGATTACAGGCGGTAAGCGGCAGAATGAGCGGAATAATGAGCAGCAGCAGGATTCTGCCGAGGCCGCAGGTTGGTGTGTGTATTGTTGTTTTCATGTTGAATTGGTTTATGTGAAGATTCTGTTTATGAAACAATGATGGGGCGGATTAGGTTCAGTTATATGGGATTTGTCAAAATAATTGACAGCAGAAAGAACAGTTGCACGTTTCCGGCAGTTTGGAAAGCAAAAAAAAAGGATCACCGCTAAGCGGTAACCCCTTGCGTGATCCAGGCGGGATTCGAACCCACGACCCGCAGCTTAGAAGGCTGCTGCTCTATCCAACTGAGCTACTGGACCGGTTTTTTAATTTCCGGGTGCAAAATTACCAAAAATAATTTAACCCATAGGCCGAATGCGCTTTATTTATTTGTTGCGGATGACGCCGAAAACACTATTTTTGTCGTTTGTGATCCAAAAATCATTAACCTTTGCAACGGCATTATGAAGAAATCAACAAAAGTTTCGGTGGAGATCAGTTATTATCCGCTGAAAGTTGAATACATCGAGCCGATCAAACAGTTTATCAAACGGCTCAACAGCTACGAAAACCTCATTGTCCGCACCAACACCATGAGCACGCAGGTGTTTGGAGAATATTTCGATGTGATGCGGGCGCTGACCGATGAAATCCATGAAGCCTTTGAGCTGCCTCATTCGATTTTCGTGATGAAAATCATTAATGCCGACCTGAGATAAACGGATGCAGTTCAACGAATTTTTCGAGGTTTTTTACCAGAACGTACTTAACACCACCTGGCTGGAAGCCATTGCCGTTTTCTTCGGGCTGCTCAGCGTTTGGTATGCCAAAAAAGAAAATATCCTGGTCTATCCCACCGGCATCATCTCCGTGCTCATCTACGTGTACATCTGCTTTTTTGCAGGATTGTATGCTGACATGGGCATCAATTTCTTTTATTTTATCATGAGCGTTTACGGCTGGTACAAATGGACGCGCAAAGACCGGCAGGATAATTACATCCCTATTAAATGGAACAGTCCGCAAATGCAGGTGTATGCAGTGCTTGCCTCGATAGCATTCTTTTTTCTGCTGCGGCATGTACTGAGCAACTATACCGACAGCACCGTTCCTAACTGGGATGCGGCCACCACTGCCATTTTTATCGTTGGTATGTGGCTGATGGCATTGAAAAGAATTGAAAACTGGATTTACTGGATCGTGGGGGATTTGGTTTCCATCCCGTTGTATTTTTATAAGGGTTTGGTATTGACGAGTTTTCAGTTTCTGGTATTTTTGATCCTTGCCATATTGGGATACATGGAATGGCGCCACAGGATAAAATTGCAAAAGGATGCAGGAATTGATTAAAATAGCGGTCACGGGACCCGAATCCACCGGGAAATCGATGATGGCACAGCAGCTTGCCAATTATTTCCAAACGGTGTGGGTTCCGGAATATGCCCGCGTTTACCTGCTCCGGATCGGACGTGATTACAACTACGACGACATTCTGGAGATTGCCCGCGGGCAAAAGGCATCAGCTAAGGTATTCGAATCCATTGCCAACCGCCTGCTGTTTTCCGATACCGAATTGCTGGTCACAAAAATCTGGTGCGATGTGAAGTACGGTCGCTGCCATCCCTGGATAGAAGAAGAACTCAACAAGCAGGATTTCCGGCTATACTTACTGATGGATATCGACCTGCCGTGGGAATTCGATCCGCTGCGCGAACATCCTGAAAAACGGCGCTATCTGATGGATCTGTATATCAAAGAGCTGGAGCAGCGCAAATTGAATTACCGGATCATCGGCGGTACCGGGGAAGAAAGGTTCAGGAATGCCCTGCAGGCACTGAATGAGTTGCCGGCAGTAAGAAATCTTAAATAAATATTTAGAATCAGCGTTAAAAAGAAGATGAAAAAATCAGAACCCAACCGTTTGCATGTGCTATACTTACCGAGATGGTACCCGCATCGTTACGATCCGATGATGGGGCTTTTCATCGAAAGGCACGGGCTTTCGGTACTCCCGCACGCCGATGTTTCGGTGCTGTATGTGCATGCCGACGACCGGCTCACAGATAAAACTTACGACGTTCAGGTTTCCGATGACGGCTTGTTTACCATACGGATCTACTTCAGAAAATCTTTAGCAAAACCCTCTTTCCTGGCCAATCTGATTAACCTGTACCGTTACTTTATAAGCCACCGAAAAGGCTTCAGGATGATCAGGAAAACGCGGCGCCGGGCCGACCTGGTGCATGTGCATGTGCTGACACGCCTGGGAGTGGTTGCGCTGATCAATAGAATCTTCAGGGGCGTGCCCTACGTCATCACCGAACACTGGACCAGGTATCTGCCCACAACCGACACCTATCATGGCACGCTTCGCAAATTGATGACCCGCCTCGTGGTAAAGCATGCGGCGGCGGTGATGCCGGTGACGGCCAACCTGCGCGATGCCATGATCGACAATAAACTGAAAAACGACAACTATGTGGTGATTCCCAATGTGGTGGATACCGAAAAGTTTCAACCGGCTGAAGGAGTGAAGAAGAACGGAAAAAAGATCCTGGTACATCTTTCCTGCTTTACCGACAAGCAGAAAAACATTTCGGGCATCCTCAGGGTGATGAACCAACTCAGCGACAAGCGCGATGATTTCAGGTTGATCCTGATTGGCGACGGCGAGGATTTTGATGAGATGAAGGCAATATCGGATAACTACGGCCTTACAGATACAGTGGTGACTTTTGCCGGTCTGAAAGAAAATGAGGAACTGGTGGAACTGCTTCGAAACGCCGACCTGATGATTATGTTCAGCAATTACGAAAACCTGCCGGTGGTGATTCTCGAGAGCTATGCCTGCGGCGTGCCGGTTGTTTCCACGCGGGTAGGGGGTATTCATGAGCACCTGAACCGCGATCTCGGCAGGCTCACCGAACCCGGAAATGAGGAGGAATTTTTATTTACACTGGATGAAGTGCTCGATCAACTCGACGACTACAAAATGAATGTAATCCGCAAATATGCCGTGGATCATTTCAGCAACAAAGTCATCGGCGAATCACTCTTCCGCGTTTACCGCGATGTAACGAAGAATAAATAACCCTGCCTGACTGCGTGTAGCAGGCACGGAATAACGATTATCGATTAACGAATAACTATTATCTTCTTTTCTTGGTAAAAAAAATACTTAACACCTTCGGTACGCGGCTGCTATCGGCTGTCATCAACCTGCTGATCACCATCGTGATCTCCAGGTTTCTGGGTCCTGAAGGAAAGGGCCAGCAGGGGCTGATTATTGCCACCATCGCCTATGTGCTGGTTTTTGCCAACCTGATGGGCGGGGCCACCATCGTGTACCTGGTGCCGCGATTTGCCTGGTCGTTGATCCTGGTTCCGGCGTATCTCTGGACCTTGTTTACCGGACTGGTGTTTTATGCCGTGCTTCATTTTACCGGCCTTGTCCAACCGCAATTCATCCTCCATATCTGCCTGCTTTCGGTTATCAGCGGCTTTGCTGCCATCAATTCTTCCATCCTGATCGGGAAGGAAAAAATTGCTTCGGCCAACATGGTGTCTTTATTGCAGCCGTTCCTTATCGCAGCTTCGTTGGCGTTGTTCTTTTTTGTGATGGGGCAGGCCACCATTCAATCCTACCTCTTATCGCTATACATTGCCTTTGGGGGTTCATTTTTTTTAAGCCTGTTTTACCTTAAAAAATTTACAGGCAAATATAGCCTGCACGGCATTGGCAGCTATTTCGGTGTGATCTCAAAACTCGCGAGGTATGGCGTGCTTAATCAACTGGCGCATATTTTTCAGTTGCTCAGCTTCAGGATGAGCTACTACTGGCTCAACCAGTTGTATTCTGAAGCCGAGGTGGGCGTGTATTCCAACGCCATTTCCATCGTGGAATCCGTCTGGCTTATCAGCCGTAGCATCAGCATGGTGCAGTATGCCAGCATTGTCAATACCGACGACAGGGATTATTCGCGCCGGCTGACGATCTCGCTGTCGAAGATTGCGTTTTTCATCAGCTTTGTCCTTCTGGGAATCCTGGTGCTGCTTCCGTCGCAATTTTTTGTATTTATTTATGGTGAAGGTTTCGGAGAGATTTCCACCGTGATACGCTCGCAGGCGCCAGGAATTTTGTTTTTCAGCTTCGCGCTGGTCGGCGGCCATTACTTTTCGGGAACCGGAAAATACCACGTAAATACGCTGGCCTCACTGGCCGGATTGCTGATATCCGTTGTGCTGTTCTGGCTGATGATTCCTGCTTTGGGTATGACCGGCGCCGGATGGGCCACCAGCATTTCGTACACGTTTACGGCCATCGTGGTGATGATTTTCTTCCTTTCCGAATCCGGGCTTAGCCTGAAAGTATTCCTGCCTCAAAAGCATGATGTTGAAGAATTCAGAACGATAATCCGTACAGTTACAGGAAAGAAATAATCCTGTAATTCTCTACCTGATCTTTGTGTATTTCAGGCTGACTTCCAGTTCGTGATCCGGTTCCACGGGTGCATCCAGCGGCTTGGCCTGAAGTTTTTTATCCGGGCATTAAATTGCGGTAAGCGTATTGGAAACATGATAAATACCGGTATGCGTTTCCCAATCAATCCGTCCAGAATCCCGCCATCACCCCGAAACGGATTTTCTCCGGATTGAAGGCGTAATCATACCACACGATGATGGGTTTATCGTGAACCAGGTTTTGCACCACCCGCTTTGTGCCGCTTTTTAACGAAATCGTAATGATGATCGCCATCGATAACTATCAGGTCGAATTTCCGGTTCAGACCTGCAAAATCAAAGGTTCGGCTGTCGCCCTTCATGTGGGTGATATGTAGATTTTTTTTTGGAAAAGACTTTGAAGGTAAATATGTGGGATTCCATAACATTGTTCAGCAGATACGGCTGCCTGATAACCAGCTCCAGCGCCGTGAAATGCTTGTTGATTGCGCCCATGTGCATTGCGTTTTCCGCGTAGAAGTAATGCTTTCGGATGGAATGCAGCATGGCGGATGTATGGGAACTTAATTCCCCAATCCGGTCAGGATTCTTGTTTCCTTCCGGCAGCAGTCATGATGATCCCGATGATCAGCACCACAACGCTTATGATCACCGGCATCCAGTTGGCCGAACTTACAGCGATATCAATTCCGAGAAAACTAGCGCTTTCAGATTGGTTGATAGCCTGAATCCCGAATGTAAGGGTACCGACAAGTCCGAGGATAAGCAATACTATTCCTGCAATTCTCATAAAACGTTTGTTTGAAGATTTCGGAGCTGTTTTACCAAAAAATATGCCAAAGCGGTAAAACGGTTTATTCCGGCTACTCATAATAATAGTACTTATAGGGAATGATGTAAGGGTTAGTGGCCTGGAAATCGGCAAACCTGGAAGTGGGAACGCTCCTGGCGCCAAGATGAAACCTGTCGCCCTGGCCTTCGGGTAAAATGGGGTGCCATATCAGGCTTAATTCGATGGTGCGAAATACAAGGCTTTCGTTTCTGATTTTAAATCCGATACCAAGGCCGGAATAAAGCGTATTGTTGAAAATCGATTCGGTGTTGGAGCCGATAAATCCAAGATCGGCAAATAATTCAACGGCAAACCTGAATCCATAAAAATACCAGGGCGTAAACGTAGTGAGTTTGGCAATGAAATTCAACCGTTGATTTCCATACAAAAAATCAGTGTCGAGTCCCTTAAGTGCATAGTCATCAAGGATATAAAGTCTCTCGCCGCCGTACCTGTTAAACCCGATGGCGTAATAGGTCGAAAAGGAAAGCCGGCTGCGGTATTGGCCGGGTGTGGAGAATAATTTGCTGAAATATGAAAATTCCAGGTTTACCAGACCCTGGTTAAACTTTCTGTTTCTTACAAATGATCCGGCTTCCACCTTTGAATAGAAATACCCGAGATTTCCAGTGTAGTTTCCTGCCGATACACTTGCTCCTCCGTAGGATCTGTCGGTGAGTTCACCTAGTTCATAGCCCATTGTCAGCGTGATATTCATTCCGTATGGCACATCTTCGGTAATTCCGAAATTGTTAATGTAGCGGCTTCTGTAGAAATCATTCCTCAAAAACGTGATGCTGAACAAAAGATTTGTGCGGTGCTGATACTGGAAATTGGTATCCTCGGCGATGTGGGGGCGCTCAAGGTATTGGCGGCTGATATAGGCTGGCAATATCACCATGAATTCGGGAGCGAGCACATCCTCCTTATCAAACATAAAGGAATAGCCGACTGCAAGGTTCTTTTCGTTGTAGGTGATCGGGAGTTCGGTGAGGGAATCGTGATCAGGATCATGGGGGTCTATTACCACATCAACACGGTTGTACCTGTTTTCTTCAATCTTTGCCAGTCCGCCCCAACTTGGTTTCAGGGGTTCATAAACCTTTTGCGCTTGAAATTTTTTCAGCCAGGTATCATCTTCCCATTGAAGGATGCCTTCGCCCTTGATAAAGGTTCCGGCGATGTTGGGCAGGGAATATTGCATCCTGCTATAGCGAAGTAGCGGAGCATGTCCGGGAAGAACTGAAACGGTGTTGTCGAACAAATGCCCCCATCCCATAAAATTCACCGTGTACACGCTCAGGTTGTAATGGTCGGACGACGGCACATCCAGCCTGGCTCCGATCGGAAATTTGTCCTTTACCACAATGGTTATATCCACCGAATCAGGCTGGTTTTCCACCTGCGAAACATAGATCCGGGCATCTTTGATAGAAGCCAGGTCGCGTAAAAGACGTTCGCTGTTGGCCAGTTCCAGCGGATTTAGCTTTTCATTTTCTTTAAACAATTGATTGTTTTTAACTACATAGTTCCTGGTTTTTGGATGTAGGTTGTTTAACCAACTGTAAAAACCCGGAAGGCTTACCTTGCTGGTATCGTCAACGTCGGGGCCCACTACATCCTGGACTTTATAGCGAATATTCCTGATCACCTTTCCTTCATATGCTTCAAAGCGTTCGTCCGATTTTTCCTGCTGGATGGTGTCGTCGCGTTGCAGATATCCGCCGTCATTGAAGGTTAGCTTGTAAACCTGTTTCATTATCCGGTTCTTTTCGGCCGTTTTTTCAATTTGCTGGTATAGCCGGTAGGTTTTGAGTTGTGGATGTTTTTTTATGACGCTGTCAGGGAGGATTAGGACGGTATCGTTAGGGTAGAAATGGGTGCTGTCGCGAAATTTTAGCTCCGTTCCTGCTTTAATTTGCAGTGTGTCCGGCGGAGGCTGTTTTCCGTTTTGTGCATGTACTTCTGAAATACAGCCAATCAAGATCCACATGCACAGCCAGGTCAATAAATAAAAGTGTCGCGGGTTTAGCCCAGGCATAGTCGTATTCATGGTATTTCCAAAAATAGCAAAAAAAACGCCGGGGTTTACCGCCTGCTTAAAATGCGCGCTGAAAAGTTTGAAATACTGACCTGAAAAACCTCTTTTTGTCATGCGACTGAAAACTTTGCATCATGCACTTAAATCAAAAAAACTGAAATTCTGCTCTGGTCAGTTCTCCTGGTTTTCTTACTCACAGGATGCGACCTGTTTCAACCTTCGGGAGAAAAAGCGGAGAAGGGTGATAAATCAACGGTGTAAGAAAAACTATTCGAAGGATGGCAGGCTTTTGCCGGCAATTACTTACAACGACAGCCTTCGGCCACGGCATTGACCGGAATTATTATGAGGATGGTACGGTACAGGCCGGAATTACCTACCACATGGGTGTGAAGCACGGCCCGCAAAAAGTATTTTAAGAAAATGGTGACATTTATAAATATACTCCATTCAAAAGCGGCTGCTTTTTTACAAGCGTGTAGTATGATCAGAAATAATTACGCTGTATCTACATATGCTTCCGTGCCACCACAAGTTCGGCGGCCGTAACGATATCAGCAGTGCTCATGCCGTACTTTTCAAGCAGTTCTTCAGGCTTACCGCTTTCGCCGAAGAGGTCGTTCATGCCTACCATTTCGACGGGGGTGGGGAAGTTGCGTGCCAGCACACCGGCAATACTCTCGCCCAGACCGCCAAAAATCTGGTGTTCTTCGGCCGTAACTGCACAGCGGGTTTTCATGATGGACTCCATGATGGCTTCCCGGTCGATGGGTTTGATGGTGTGAATGTCGATCACTTCGGCATCGATGCCCTTCTCCTCCAGTTGATGTGCGGCTTCCAACGCTTTCCAGACCATGTGCCCGGTAGCAAAGATCGATACATCGGTACCTTGGCGCATCACCAGCGCCTTGCCGATTTCGAAAGGCTGATCCGGATCGGTAAAATTGGCCACCTTCGGGCGTCCGAACCGCAGATAAACCGGGCCTTCGTATTCAGCTATGGCGAGGGTTGCGGCTTTGGTCTGATTAAAATCGCATGGATTGATCACCGTCATGTTGGGCAGCATTTTCATCAGTCCGATATCTTCCATGATCTGGTGGGTGGCTCCGTCTTCACCAAGGGTTACCCCGGCATGTGAAGCACACAATTTCACATTTTTGTTGGAATAGGCGATGGATTGCCTGATCTGGTCGAATACCCTGCCGGTGGAAAAATTGGCGAAGGTGCCGGTGAACGGAATTTTCCCTCCGGTAGCCAGACCGGCGGCAATGCCCATCATATTGGCTTCGGCAATGCCGATCTGAAAAAACCTGTCGGGAAACGCATCTGCAAATTTATCCATCTTCAACGATCCGGTAAGGTCGGCATTAAGTGCCACCACATCCGGATTGGTTTTTCCGAGTTCATACAATGCTTCGCCAAATCCCGAACGGGTATCTTTATTTCCCTGATTTGTGAATTCCTGTTGTTCTTTTTTTGCCATTATCTGTTCAGTTTTATTTCGACGGTTCTGCCCGATTCGATCACAAATTTTTCTTCGAAGGTGTATGCCGATTTATCAGCATATTTCGACCGGAAAATGATCCGGTAATTTCCCGGCTGAAGTACCAGGTTTTCAATTCCATCCTTGCTGATGTCGAGGTTGTAGATCAGCTTTAACTCATTACCATCTTCCACATACAGGCTGCCATAGCCATCCACAATTTTGCGAATGGTAACGATGCCCGGCAGCGGAATCTCGATGGTGGTGGTCGTGCTTTGGTTTACTACCACGTTGTCGATGGTAAAACGCGGAAGAGCCAGCACTTCCAGATCATATGTTCCGGTGAGGTACTTTTCAGAAGTTCCGAAATGTTGTATATTGAGCGTTTCGTGTTGCCCGTGTTTTCTAACAATAGCCTGCAGGTTGCGGATGGTGCGCCAGTTGCCGCCGATGGTCAGGTTCAGGCTGCCTTGCGGCGCATTTATCGGAATCACGGTATGCTTACCCGGATGAATGTTCACACTGTCTTTTCTGATTTCCGGAATGGTATGCACCACCACATCATAATTCAGCAGGTGATCGATAACCAGCGTATCCGGCAATCCACGGTGGTTCATGGTGTGGACGAAATTATATTTTACATTGCCTGAATAGCTGTCGTAAAAGGTCATATTCACATTGGTTTCTGAAGGCCTACCTGATTCGTCGAGCAGATTCACCTGGGCGGTGGTGGCATTCAACGCCTGGGTAATGACTATATTGAGCGCCTTGCTGAAGGCTTTTTCGCTGGCGGCGTTATAATAATTTCCCACACAATTAAGCGATTCGCTGACATCGTTGCCGATGTCGATCACGAAAGGTTTTAGCACAATTCCTTTTTTCTGCAGCATCCTGGAAACTTCACACGGGTCGCCGCCGCATTCCTCCACGCCGTCGGTAATCAGCACGATGATGTTGCGGCAATCATCGCAGTGCGTAAAATCATATTGAGATTGTTCAAGTGCATAGGCAATGGGTGTGGTTCCCTTTGGGTTCAATTGACTGAGCCTGTTCTTTATCTTGTTTGCATTGTTTTTACCAAAGGGGACTTCCAGCCGTGTATCATTACAATCCTGCGGTGGTATTGGTTTTTGATGACCATAAACCCGCAGGGCGAGTTCCAGGTTTTCTACCTGGCTCAGGCTGTCGAGTACCTTACTAAGCAGGCGCTGGGCAATATGTATCTTCATGTCGCTTTGCCAGCGGCCGTACATGCTTTGCGAAGCATCGAAAACAAATAAAATGCGTGTGGTGGGAGGGGGAGCGGCTATTTCTCCCGGGTTTTGTCCCGGGCTTGAACCGGCCAGAAACAGACCGGCGATGATAATCAGGTATTTAAATATTTTATCAACCAATTCCTCACCCCGTTTCTGATTTAATAATCACCCAAGGTTTCTTTCAGTTGCGAAAGGGCTTTATCCAGTTGTTCATCGTTTGGCGCTACGCCATGCCATTTATGTGTGCCCATCATAAAATCAACGCCAAATCCCATTTCAGTATTGGCCAGGATCATGATCGGTTTCTTTTTTCCTGTTCTGGATTTTGCATACGACAAGCTGTCGAGAACCTCATCCATTTCGTTGCCTCGCATTTCCAGGGTATCCCAGCCAAAGGCCTCCCATTTGCCCTTCATATTGCCGGGATGCAGCACCACATCGGTAGGCCCGTCGATTTGTTTCCGGTTAAAATCCATGATGCCGACAATATTGTCGATCCCTCTGGCTCCACAGTACATGGCTGCTTCCCATATCTGTCCTTCCTGAACTTCGCCGTCGCCCATCAGCACGTAAACAAGGTTCGGGTCGCTATTCAACTTTTTCGACTGTGCAATGCCCACGCCTACCGACAGCCCTTGCCCCAGCGAACCGGTGGCAACGCGGATGCCCGGCAGGCCTTCCTGGGTGGCCGGATGCCCCTGCAGGCGCGAATCCAGCTTTCGGAAGGTGCTCAGCTCCGAAACGTCGAAGTAGCCGCATCGCGCAAGCACGCTATACCACAGTGGCGAAATGTGTCCGTTTGATAAAATAAACACATCTTCGCCATGGCCGTCCATGGTGAAATTCTTCGGGTTGTAATTCATTATTTCACGGTAGAGGGCCACCACGATGTCGGCGCATCCCAATGAGCCGCCGGGATGACCCGATTGGGCGCCGTGTGTCATTCTCAGGATGTCCCTTCTTACTTGTTGGGCAAAGTCTTTCAACGCCTGGATGGAAGACTTAGGGTAAGCTGCTGTGTGTGTCATGGGCTGCAAAATTACAGGAATTTGTTTGCGCCGCTCCAAAATGTTGATAATTATGAAAAACTTTTCCCCCTTGGCAATTAGTAGATTTGTACCCTTAATACCGCAAACTGATTTATTGCCACCGTTACTTATGATCTTCCTGTCGTATCCTGATGCACCATTTCTTTAGCCTTATTATACAGTTAATTTTATTGCTTCAATTTTTTTTATTTGAACACACAAACATGGAGGATGCCATGAAAACAATCACTACACTACTCGCTACACTTTTGGTATTCGGCACACTTTCATACGGGCAAAACTGCACCCTTTCGGGAAAAGTCACGGATATTCAAACCGGAAAAGCCATTTCCTACGCCAACGTCGGCTTGTTCAGGGATGGCATGCTGGTTACAGGCGTATCCGCCGATGAAGATGGAACTTACCTGATGAATGTTCTTCAACCGGGAGATTACGAAGTCAGGGTATCTTTTTTTGGTAATGATATGCAGCGGATTCCGGTGGTGAAACTCCGGGAGGATCAGGCAAAAGAAATGAATTATTTCCTCAGCCGGCCATTAAACGACAGCATTGTGCTTTCGCAACCGGAATATGCCGGAATGCCGGGCAGGCAGCCTGCAGGGCCGGATTCTGCCGAAAAAAGTCCCGATCAGTGGAAATTTTATAAGAAATACTGAACCGATTCAGGTGCACCTTTCCGTGTTTCCTTTATTTTTGCCGCTTAAAATCAGGAAGCGATGGAAAATATGATGGACCGGATTAAAGCTACGGCAGAATTCTTAAATAAAAATGGTTTTACAAATCCCGAATTTGGTGTAATCCTTGGCACCGGCCTTGGTAAGCTGGTAAATCACATCTCCGTAAGGCATGTGCTGGAATATGACAAAATACCGGATTTTCCCGTTTCAACGGTTGAGTCGCACGACGGGCGGCTGATCTACGGCACGCTGGGCGAGAAGAAAGTTGTGGCCATGCAGGGCAGGTTTCATTATTATGAAGGCTACAGCATGCAGCAGATCGTGTTTCCGGTGAGGGTGATGAAGATGCTGGGCATTAAATACCTGCTGGTGTCGAATGCCGCCGGAAACGTAAACCTTGATTTTAAAAAAGGTGAGCTGATGCTGATCACCGACCATATCAACCTGTTGGGCGATAATCCATTGATCGGGCCGAATATCGACGAGCTTGGCACGCGTTTTCCTGACATGAGTCAGCCGTATTCGGCTTCCCTTAACGAGAAGATTATTGCCATTGCCAAAAGGGACGGAATAAAGCTGAATCAGGGCGTATATGCCGCCGTTGCGGGTCCCAACCTCGAAACGCGGGCCGAGTACAGGTACATGCGTTCCATCGGCGCCGACCTTATCGGGATGTCCACTATTCCGGAGGTAATTGCCGCCAACCACATGAAATTACCTGTTGCAGCCATTTCGGTAATTACGGATGAGTGCGATCCGGATAACCTTAAGCCGGTAAATATCCGTGAAATCCTTGAGGTTGCCGGAAAGGCAGAGGTGAGCCTTACCAAAATACTTGTGGAACTGGTTAAGGAACTTTAGCTTTACACGTTGAACCGGATATTGATAATATCGCCATCCTCAACGATATAGTTTTTGCCTTCGACATGAAACTTGCCTGCTTCTTTCACGGCATGTTCCGATCCGTGTTCGATAAAATCGTTGTATTTCATTACTTCGGCACGAATAAACCCGCGTTCCAGATCGCTGTGTATCACACCTGCTGCCTGTGGGGCGGTCATTCCTTTTCTGATGGTCCACGCCCTTACTTCCTTGGGGCCGGCGGTAAAAAACGATTGGAGGTTCAGTAAATCATAGGCCGCGTGGATCATTTTATTCACCCCGGGTTGGGTTAGTCCGGCATCCTGAAGGAATTCACGGCGGTCGTCCTCATTATCGAGCTCGGCAATTTCGGCTTCCAGTTCACCGGCAATCACAATTACCTGCGTGTCGTGGTCCCTGAGTGCTTCCTCAACACTTTTCGAGTGATTGTTGCCATCCGCTGCCGAAGCATCATCAACATTGCAAACAAAAAGCACAGGCTTGGCGGTAAGCAGAAACATATCGTCGATTATTTTTTTGCGGTCTTCTTTTGATATTTCAAAATCGCGGGCATTATTGAAATTTTCAAGGTGTTCGGCCAGTTTTTCGAGTACTCCAATTTGCCGCCTGATTTCCTTATCACCCGATTTTGCCAGTTTTTCCAGGCGCTGAATTTTACGCTGCACCAGGTCGAGGTCGCGCACCTGTAGTTCCAGGTCAACAATTTCCATATCCCTCACCGGATTAACAGATCCTTCGACATGCGGCAGGTTTTCATCGTCGAAACAACGCAGCACGTGAATAATGGCATCTGTTTGCTGAATATCGGCAAGAAACTTGTTTCCCACGCCCTCGCCCTGGTTCGAGCCTTTGGCCAGCCCTGGAATGTCAACAATATCCACGGTGGCTGGTATGATTCGAACGGATTTTATAAATTGGTCAATTTTGTACAGGCGTTCATCGGGGACATCTATCATTCCGATATTCGATTTACTGGAGCTGAAAGCAAAACTGCTCGCTTCGGCCTTGGTTTTCGAAATACAGTTGAAGATGGTGGTTTTCCCGGTATTCGTAATCCCGATGATGCCGCATTTAAGTCCCATAGCTGATTTTTTTTTCGCTGCAAAGGTAGTACAAATGCATTTTCAATGCATCAAATCACAATTCCCGGAATTCAGATTTTCATCTCCTGCCGTCAAACTTTCATCTTCGTTTACTTCCTGTTCAGTGCATCATAATGTTCGCGGGCGTATCGCAGGTGCTGGTTGTAGGTTTTCGAGAAATGATGGTAACCCGATCCGTCGGCTTTGGCCACAAAGAACCAGTAATCGTGATCCTCAGGTCTAAGGGCGGCTTCCAGTCCGCTGATGGAAGGAATGCAGATGGGGCCTGGCGGGAGTCCAATATTTAAATAGGTGTTGTAAGGCGATGGCATGTTGGTGTGTCTGCGGTACACCCTGTTTAGCAGCGAATCGTTTTCGAGGTAAAAGGCGTACACCACGGTGGGGTCGGCCTGCAGACGCCATCCATTGCGAAGGCGGTTGAGATAAACACCGGCAATACGTGCCTTTTCATCGTTGCGGTTGGTTTCCTTGTCGATAATTGAAGCCAGGATTGAAACCTGAAGCGGCGATAGTTTTTGCTGTTCAGCCTGCCTGAGCCGGTTTTCGTTCCAGAAGAGCCGGTACTCTTTATACATCCGCTCGATGAAACCTTCCGCTGAAGTATTCCAAAAAAATTCATAAGTATTCGGTATGAAGATCGTTTTGACGGTTTCAGGCTTCAGGCCCAGTTCGTCGAGGATATTCTCGTCGTTGAGCAGTCGCATGATTTCTGCCGAATCAGCTTCGATTTGTCTGGAAATCACGCCGGCAAGCTGCTCACTCGTCCTGATGTTGTTAAAAATTACGTTCAGCGGTTTTTGGGCCCCCGAGCGCAGCATATCCACTATTTCATCATTGTTCATTCCTGCCGTGAATTCGTACCTGCCGGGATATACATGATGCGGAAGGTTCTTTCGCCCGGCCAGCCAGCGGAAGGTGTTGGCATTTTTCAGTACACCTGCTTCTTTAACCGACTGCAGCAAATCTCCATACTCCGAGCCCGTGGAGATATATACATAGGCTGTTTCGCTTCCGTTCAGGTTCACATTTTCCTTGTACACTGCCCTCCAGAAAAGAAAAGCAATGGTGCCGCCCGCCACAACAATCAGGATCAAAATGACGGCGAGGATCCTGAGCAGATTTTTCCTTAATTTTTTTTTCATATTTTAAGACGATACCGGATTGATCAACTGCAATATTAACTCATCCTTCCACTGATTATTGATCAGCAGCCAGTCTTTTTTTGTGCCGATCACTTCAAATCCTCTTTTCTGAAACAGTTCGAGGCTGGGTTTGTTGTCGGGGGTGATGTTGCAAAAAAGCTGGTGGAGCATTAACGTGCTGAAACAATAATCAGTCAGCAATTCCAGCGCTTCGGAAGCGTAGCCCTTGCGGCGTTCCTGTTCGGCGATCATCAGTCCGATGCCCGCACGTCGATGGGCGGGCTCAAATTCAAAAAGATCGATGGAGCCTACAGTTTTTTCTCGCTCCGCAGTGTCGATCATCAGCCTGAGTTGCCTGGTTTTATAAATATCTTCATGAGAATTCATCACATACTGCTCCAGCACAAACCGCGAAAACGGCGCTACCGTATTGCTCAGGTGCCAGGTGTGCGGATCGTTTTCCCACTGGTAAAGCAAGTCCACATCTTCCGGTTCCGGTGCGCGCAGAATAATATGATTGCCGGTAAGGATATTTTTATGCTTCATGATGTTCAGATTATAGGTTAACGGTTCCCGAAAAAACGCAAACAGCCGGGCCTTCCAGCCAGATATTCCCGAAGCCGGTCTCATCCCGGTCGAACACAACCTGAAGATTTCCGCCCCGGGCTTTTACAGAAACCGGAGATTTTATTCCGCCGGATTTCAGCGAAGCTGCAATGGCCGAAGCTACCGCACCTGTGCCGCACGAAAGCGTTTCGGCTTCTACGCCGCGTTCATAGGTTCTCACATAAATGCCATCAGGAATGAACTGAACAAAATTTACATTTACCCCGTGCGGCGCAAATTTTTCCAGGTTTCTTATTTTTTTTCCCTCCGTTATAAGATCAATGGCATCTACATCTTTCGAAAATCTGACCAGATGAGGTGACCCCGTGTTCAGATAAAAACCTTCTTCCAGTTCAGACACCTTGTCCACATGGTTCATCCGGAGCGAAGCAATGCTAAGATTTTTTTCTGCTGACAGGATTTTTGATTCGTGCAGCCCGTCGATGGCCGAAAACACTGTGGATTCCCTGATGATGCCAAGTTGGGCAGCAAAAGCTGTGATACATCTTCCGCCGTTTCCGCAAAGTGTGGATTCGCCGCCGTCGGCATTGAAGTAGCGCATGGAAAAATCGGCATTCCCTGTATTTTCAAGCAGAATCAAACCATCGGCGCCAATGCCGGTATGCCGGGCGCAAAGCCACGATACCACTTCCTGGCGGGCAGGGAACATCTTATTTCGATTGTCGATCAGAATGAAATCGTTTCCCGCGCCATGAAATTTGTAAAATGTAATTTCCATCGAAAGTTTTTGAATCGGCAAAATTAATATTATTCAACTGACGGGCTCTAATTATCGTCTGTATTAGCTGATTAACACTTTTTAAGATGGAGGAAAAAATTTCAAATTCACTAATGCGTTATGCAGTGGACTTTTCCGGCCGGATGATAACAATAACAAAAAAGTGAAAAATCGTCAGGATTTTTTCCTGGTTTGATTGTTGATGATGAAAGCAAACACAAATCTAAAAAATTACGATTCACAATGAAAAAATATTTTTTGATCATAGCTGCCGCATTTTTTGGCGGTATTGTATCCCTTGGCCTATACCGTGCCCTGGAGCCTTCTGACGGTGAAGCGCAGTTTCATCAGATGAGTTATGAGCAGGATATGCCGGTGCAGCCTGCCAATTATGTAGCCAATTATCCCATTCCTCAAAATGTGCCTGATTTTACAGAGGCTGCCGATATGACAGTGCATGCTGTGGTTCACATCAAAACAGAAATACGCCGGAGAACTACGGTATACGACGAGTTTTTTTACGAATTTTTTGGCCGGCCCTACGAGCAGCAACCCAATCAGCCGTTGATCGCCACCGGATCGGGTGTGATCATCACCGATGACGGGTACATCGTAACCAACAATCATGTGGTGCATAATGCCGAGCGCCTTGAAGTAACCCTGAACGACAAGCGCACCTACGAAGCGGAAATTGTCGGCACCGATCCTTCCACCGATCTTGCACTGATCAAGATCAACGATGAAAACCTTCCGTTTCTCACTTACGGCGATTCCGACCATGTGCGGGTGGGCGAATGGGTGCTTGCGGTGGGTAACCCGTTTAACCTCACCAGTACCGTTACAGCGGGTATTGTCAGCGCCAAGGCCCGCGACATCAACATCCTCGGAACAGCTACGGCCATCGAATCATTTATTCAGACCGATGCGCCAGTAAACCGCGGTAACAGTGGCGGCGCTCTGGTGAATACCGCCGGCGAACTGGTGGGCATCAATGCAGCCATTGCCTCCAATACCGGGTCGTACGCAGGATACAGCTTTGCCATTCCGGTAAATATTGTAAAAAAGGTGGTGAACGATTTTATCA
This sequence comes from Bacteroidales bacterium, assembly GCA_046542305.1. Taxonomy (GTDB): domain Bacteria; phylum Bacteroidota; class Bacteroidia; order Bacteroidales; family 4484-276; genus JBKHBQ01. The sequence continues at coordinate 34,127 of JBKHBQ010000001.1, read as the reverse complement.
ACTATGGTGAAATCCAGCGTGCATATATAGGTGTGACCATCCGCGATATCGACAGCGAACTGGCCGATGAACTGGCACTGAAGAACCTGAAAGGGGTTTATGTGGTTTCGGTAGTGGATAACAGCTCGGCCGACGATGCCGACGTGCGCCCTGAAGATATCATCCTCGAAATCGACGGCATAGAGATCAACAGCGTTTCACGGCTGCTCGAAACCATCGGTCAGCACAACCCCGGCGACCGGGTGAACGTTACCCTTGATCGCGACGGACGTATTATTCAAAAAGAATTGCTGCTGAAAAACCGGGAAAACAGCTTTGACATCGTTTCCAACCAAACCGACGAAACCATTGAAGCCCTCGGTGCGTTATTCGAACAACCCCCGGTGGAGGAAATGAGCCGGCTGGGCATCGACTACGGGATGAAAATCGTGGAAATGGACCGCGGGAAACTCATGAACAAAGGTGTACGCGAAGGGTTTATTATTACAGAGATCGATAAAAACCCTATCAGAAGTATCGACGACATCAAAAATCAATTAACAGGCAAACGTGGCGGGGTTCTTATCGAAGGAGTTTATCCGAACGGACAGCGGGCATACTATGCCATCGGCTTATAAATTTCTTGACAAGCCCTCTATTTTATCGTAACTTTCGGATAATGAAAGTCGACATGTAGTGACCATGCATGGGTTTAACGGCTCATGCATGGTCAGTGTATGTTTGAACAGAATGCGGAGTTTGTTGTTCTAACAATATTTTAACATTTGGCCAGTTAAATATGTGCGTTCATTTTTTTTTTGAATTACACACAATAAAACAATTTTCTATAGGGTTAACGTTTACTAATTTTTCATAAGAAAGGGTTTTAATGAGACAGTTAAAGATCACTAAATCGATCACGAATCGGGAAACTGCGTCTCTGGATAAGTACCTGCAGGATATCGGGAAGGAAGAATTGATCACAGCCGAAGAAGAGGTTCAGCTTGCACAGCGCATTAAACAGGGCGACCAGATGGCCCTGGAAAAACTAACAAAAGCCAATCTTCGCTTTGTGGTCTCCGTGGCCAAGCAGTACCAGAATCAGGGACTAAGTTTGCCGGACCTCATCAACGAGGGCAATCTCGGTTTGATAAAAGCAGCCCAGAGATTCGACGAAACGCGCGGTTTTAAATTTATCTCCTATGCCGTGTGGTGGATTCGCCAGTCTATTCTCCAGGCGCTGGCCGAGCAATCCCGCATTGTCAGATTGCCGCTCAACCAGGTAGGTTCGCTAAACAGGATTCGTAAAGAGTCGTCGAAACTTGAACAAAAGTTCGAACGTCCGCCATCACCGGACGAGATCGCTGCTTCATTGGATTTGCCTGAAAACAAGGTAGACTCGGTACTGAAAATCACTACCCGTACCGTTTCCATGGACGCCCCCCTTACCCAGGATGAAGACATGAGCCTGCTGGATATCTACGTATCCGATGATAATCCCACTACCGATAAGGATCTCATGAAGGAATCACTGGCCAGGGAAATTCAGCGTTCGCTGGCTACCCTTACCAAAAAAGAGCGCGATGTGATCAACCTCTATTACGGTATCGGTATGAACCACGGACTGACACTGGATGAAATTGCCATGAAATTCGACCTTACACGCGAACGCGTGAGACAAATCAAGGAAAAAGCAATCAGAAGACTAAAACATACCTCAAGGAGTAAATTGCTCAAAGCCTATTTGGGGCAGTAAAAAATTTTTCATTTTGGTTTTTGGTTAAAGGGGCCTGTCGATACGATTGGTCCCTTTTTTTTTGTAATTTTCGGCACAAGTGTAACAATCTGTTTTTTGATGTGTCACTATATCGAATTCAAATGGCAAAATTGGAAACGGCAGTAAAAGACATTCACAGCGAGCTGATAGAAGCCTGCAGGTACAACGACAGAGATGCCCAGGTAAAACTGTACGACATGTACGCCGGCGCCATGTACAATACCAGTCTGAGGATTGTAGGGCACACGGCGGCTGCCGAGGACATCATGCAGGAAGCGTTCATTGAGGCATTTAAAAAGATCAATACCTTCAGAGGCGAAGGCAGCTTCGGATCGTGGCTCAAACGGATCGTTATCAACCGGTCCATCAATCACATCCGCGGCGCACCTAAAACAATAAGCCTCGACGAAAGTAATACCGAACCCGAAGATCCGCAAGCACACGAGGACGAATACTCCGAAAATATGTTCTGCAGGATCGAAGAAATCAGGGACGGAATTAACAGCCTTCCCGATTCCTACCGGATCATCCTTTCGTTGCACCTTATCGAAGGCTACGATCACCAGGAAATTGCAGAAATGCTGAACACAAGTTATGGCAATGTGCGGACAAGGTTTTCGCGCGCCAAGCAAAAACTGCTTCAGGTAATAGTTGAAAAAAGAAAATAAAAAACTGATAACGCATAAAGACCATGTCGTTTTTAGAAAAAAAAATAAAAGATAATCCGGAATTTTTCGACAACCGGAATCTGCCGGAGGGCCATCGCGGCCGTTTCCTCGGGAAGCTCGACCAGCTCGAGGTGGAACGCGAGAAGGAGGTGAAATCGGCCCGACCGTTCACTATCTTTAAAATTGCCGCCATCGCGCTGGTGTTCATTACGGCATCCTACCTGGTATTCAGGTTTTCCATTTCGGATATCAGCGGGGCAGTTATGCGCGAGGTTACCAGGATCACTCTCTCCGATGAATTGGAAAATGTGTTCGCGTACTACGATGCCGTTTCTTCTTCAAAAGTCGAGCAGATTGATGAAGTAGCCATCAATCCTGAAGAAGCCAACCGCGTTAAAATGATCGCCAACAAGCAACTCGAAAAAATCGATGCCAACCTGGCTGAAATCGAAAAGGAGTATGCCAAGCATCCCGACAACAAGATGCTCAAGGCGGCGCTTGTGAATAATAAACGTAAGAAAGCAGAGATCATGGACCAAATACTTGAGCAGCTCAATCAGGCCAGCAGTAACCTTGATGAAAATCAAATGATGAATCCATAATGAGATTAATGATGAAAAATGTAATAAGAAAAGCAGGTGGCATTATGATGGTGCTGGTTTTTATGACCGGCAACCTTCAGGCAAATAAACAAGTTGAAAAGGTAATTGCCGATCAGCGTTTTGAGGTAAACCAGGATGCCGTAGTGGGCATTGATCATAAATTCGGGGACGTGACCCTGAAAAACTGGAATGAAAATACCGTTTGGGTAAACGTGACGGCAGTGATGAAGGAGATGAGTGAAGAAAAAGCTGCACGCTTGCTCGAAAAAATAGATGTGAAAGTGGAGGGCGACCGCGAGGGCGTATACATTACGAGCAACCTCAGCTACAAACTTTTCGACAATGGTAAAAACAAGCTTTCAGTGGATATTAACGTCTACATGCCCAAAAGCCTGAAACTCGACATGGAGCATATGTTTGGAAATGCATTCGTGGAATCGGTGGAAGGCCATGCAAAGATCAGCAGCCAGTATGGAAGCATCGAAATCGTTGCCTTGCTTGGCAGCGACAACGAACTGGAAATCGGTTTCAGTGATGCCGAGGTGAAATATATCGCACGCGGCGAGGTGGATGTAAATTACGCCGAAGTTGACATCAAAAAAGCTGAGAACCTCGAGATCAATTCGGAATTTTCAAATGTGGAAATCGGACAGGTCGACCAGTTGGAGATTGAAAACGAAGGCGGCCAGATCAGTATCGGCACAGTGAATGTTATCGAAATATCAACAAAACTCACCGATTTCGAGATACGTTCATTGCAAAAAGCACTTGAAGCAGAAACCGAATACGGAAACCTTAACGTAAAAGGAATCAGCCGGGAATTTGAATCAGTATCCATCGACAACAATTTTGGATCGGTGAACCTTGACTTTGACAGCGGAACCAGTTTCAACCTCAATGCAGACCTTGAATTCTGCTCCCTGGAGTATCCTGAGAATATGGCGACTTTCACCAAAAAAGTTTCCACTACCACCGACTCGATGTATGAAGGTGTATTTGGTGAAAATAAAAACCCGAAAGCTACCGTAAAGATCAACAGCGGATTTGGTGGCGTTGCCATCGGGTATTAAACTGTAACTATTTTAGAAAACTTACGTCCAATCAGTAAAAATTAAATCAAAATGAAAACAATGAAATTAGCAAGCATTTCACTTACAGCAGCATTTATCACCATCTTTTTCACCCTCCCGGCTTCGGCGCAATGGGGTATTGGTGAAAAAGGCAACGGCCAGGTAGTAACCACCACCAGGGATGTTTCGTCTTTTTCAAAAATTGACGTTTCCTGTTCGGCTGATGTATTTATCCGTCAGGGAAATAATGTGGACGTAAAGGTGCGTACGGATGAAAACCTGCAGGAAATGGTTGAAACCAAGGTGAAAGGCGACGAACTGGAAATCGACATCGATGGCAATATCCGAAATTACAAGGAAATGGAAATTTACATTACCGTCGATAAACTTTCTGCCATCACCATCAATGGTTCCGGTGATGTGGAAAGCGAGAACGAGATCAGTGGAATGGATTTCGAGATTGGCATCAACGGATCGGGGAATGTGGATATCAACTTTGACGTAAAAAACCTGTCAACCTACATTAATGGTTCCGGAGATGTTGAGGTATCGGGTGTGCAGGGCATGTTCTTGCTAAAAATCAACGGATCGGGAGATTTCGAAGCCGAAGACCTCCATCTTACCGAATGCAATATCCGGGTGATGGGGTCGGGTGATGTAAGCCTGAGCGGCACCGCCGAGAAAGTGGAAGTGGAGCAGATGGCCTCGGGCGACATCAATCTCTATGGCCTGCAGGCCCGGGACGTGGAAGTATCCACCAACGGTTCGGGTGATGCGGTGGTTTCCGTTTCAGGACATCTCAAGGCACGCCTGCGCGGCTCCGGCGATCTCACCTACAAAGGTGATCCTACATCCGTGGATGTTTCGGCAAGTGGCTCGGGAGAAGTTTATCACAGGTAACCACGCAATGTCTCAGTCATTCATCAAATAAATCACCACAATGATAAAAAAACTGATTTTAACAGGGCTGCTTTCCATCCTCGGAATCCTCACCCTCACCAGTTCCGCATGTATGTTTGTGGAGGGTGTGGACGGAAACGGCAACGTACAAAAGCAAACAAGGGAGATTTCCCGGTTTGATGCCATAAAAATAAGCGGTGCGTTCGAAGTGTTTCTTACGCAAGGCCAGGGCGAATCGCTTGTAATTGAAGCCGATGAAAACCTGTTGCCTATCATCAGAACCGAAGTTCGCGGCGGAACGCTTATTATAAAGAGTGAAGAAAATATCAGAAATGCCAAGGAAATGAATGTTTTCATCAGTTTCCAGACCCTGGAAGATCTCGATCTTTCCGGTGCAGTGGAGGTGGAGAGTCAGAATGCATTAAATCTGGATAACCTGAAAATCGACGGCAGCGGTGCTTGCGAAATCATGCTCGATTTAACGGTGAAAAGCATGATATGTGAATTTTCGGGCGCCAGCGAACTGGAACTGAAAGGAAGCGCAGGAACCTGTGTGATCGATGTTTCCGGGGCGGCAGAAGTAGATGCATACGAATTTGAAGTTGCTGAAATGGAAATAGAAATCGGCGGTGCAGGCGACGCCCGCGTTTTCGTTACCCAAGAACTCGAAGCCCGGGTTATGGGAGCCGGAAGTATCCGTTACAAGGGAGATCCGAAGATAAACTTTCACGAAAGCGGATCCGGAAGCATCAAAAAAAGATAATTTTTTTTTACCGGATTGGTAGTGCAACCACCTGTGCCCCGCATGGGTGGTTTTTTTATCTCCGCAAGTAATCCACTGCTATAAACCAGGGGTTTTTATATTCCTCTTTCCGCTGAAGGCTGTAGTCCTCATCCGTAAACGGATTGATGGTTTTTATAAAATCGAACCGCAGCGAAATCCTGTTGCCCTGTTCACCATAAATCCATGTTTCGATGTCGGTTCGTCTGTAAACGATCTGCGGCGGTCCAAACACGATGTACAACATTCCGCGATCGGTTTTCCAGCCTTCCTTGTATGATGTAAAGTATTGGTTGGCAAACTCTACCCGGCTGTAATATTCCCTGATGAGTTCCACGGCGCGTTCTTCGTTGCCAGCAGTTTTTATCCAGAAGCTGTCCACGGCCACTTTAGGATTTTCGGCGCCCAACAGGTGGTTGAATTCTTTGGAGGTGGTAAGATATCTGAGTGGTGGAACCAGCCGGGCGGCGTCGGTGATCTGCGGATAATCGTCATGAAACCTGTACAGGGTAAGGCCCTCGCGCCCGGAAGTATCGGCAAGGAAATGAAAAATGCCTTCCCGTCCGAACTGTAAGAATTCGCTGATCCCGTTTTCCATTTCAACTGTAAATTGCTCATCGGCATCATATTCATAGGTGCGGTCATGTGCCATGGAGTAGGGAGGGCGGGCAACGGGGAAGTTGCGGTTGTAATAACGTACGTACAGATGATCGGTTTCCGGATCGGTCGACATAATCCTGAACCTGGTCTTCCAGCTTATCCAGTCGTTAAAGATCACATTTTCCTGCTCATCGATAGGCAAAAAATACTGAGCGCTGTTTTTGGAAAGTTTGTAAATTGCTACCGGAAAAACACTTTCCGTTTCCTTGTTCAGATCTTCGAGCCGTACCTCAAGCAGGTATTCACCCGGATAGGGTGCCTTAGCCGAAAAGTCGAAAACCATTTCCTTTTGCTTGCCGTAATGAACGGAATCTTCCAGAAAAAAGGATGCGCTGTCGAGCAGTTGATTACTTTCATAGGACGGGTACAGTTGGTAGGAAATCGTGTATTTGGCTGTGTAATTGTCCATCAGGGTTTCCTTTTCGTAGAGCAGGCTCGACATTTCGTACCTTACAAAAACCCTCGAAATGCTGTCGTTTTGATTGAAAACCCGAAGGCCGGTTATTTCGGGCCGGTTTTCAACTTCGTACATGCCGGCCAGATTGGTCGAAATGATTTCGTTTCCTACCTTGCATCCCGCCATCGCCAGCAAGGCAAGAAGAAAAATTCCTGAAACGGTGATAGTTGCTTTATTCTTCATCTTCTGTGGATTCTAATAACATATTTGGAAGTTCTTTGGTTGCCCTGGCGCCGAGTTTTCGGATTTTCTCCACGCGTGTAACCAGGTTTCCGCGGCCTGTGCAGAGCTTGTTCAGGGCACGGTCGTAGGTTTCCTGGGTAGCCTGAATTTTTTGTCCCACACCTTGCAGGTCTTCCACGAAGCCCACAAATTTGTCGTACAGCTTTCCGCTCTGGTCGGCAATTTCAAGCACATTTCTGCTTTGATATTCCTGTTGCCACAGGCTGGCTACCATTTTCAGTGCAGCAATCAGGTTGGTGGGGCCTATGATGAGGATGCCGCGTTCGTAAGCATAGCTCCAGATGTTGCTGTCGTGTTGGAGGGCGGTCATAAAAGCCGGCTCCACAGGCATAAACATCATCACGAAATCAAGGCTGTTCAGGCAGTAAAGGTGCTGGTAATTTTTGGCTGCCAGTTCGTCGATGTGTTTTTTCACAGAAATCAAATGCGCTTTGAGTTCCTTTCCACGCAAAACATCTTCATCGGCCGATACAAACCTTTCCCAGGCATTCAGCGACACCTTTGCATCCACCACCACATTCTTGTTTCCTGGGTAGGTGAGTACCACATCGGGCTGAAGCCTGCGGCCGTCTTCGGTGGTATAGCCGGGCTGAACGCGGTACTCGCGGTCTTTTTGAAGGCCCGAGCGTTCAAGAATATTTTCCAGGATCATCTCGCCCCAGCTTCCCTGCGTTTTTACCTGTCCTTTCAGCGCCCGGGTGAGATTATGAGCTTCCTGGCTGACGGTCTGGTTGAGCTCGGCCAGGCGTTTTACTTCTTCTTTAAGCGAAAATCTTTGGTTGGATTCCTCCTGATAAGCTTTTTCCACCTTCTGTTCGAAATCCCTGATCTTTTCCCCGAGCGGCTTAAGCAACTGATCGAGCTGTGTTCTGTTTTGTTCGGTAAATTTTTTTGATTTTTCCTCCAGAATGTCGTTGGCCAGGTTTCTGAATTCTACCGTGAATTTTTCGCGGATGGCTTCAAGTTCCTGTTTCTGGCTTTCGAGTTTTTCGAGCAAATGCCGGTGATCCGATTCCTTTTGGGCCAGCGAGGCATTCAGTTTAATAATTTCCTGCTCATTCTCCGAGAGTTCCTTGAGCGCTGATTCGAGCTGCTTTTCCTTACCGGAAATCCTTTCGCCGGCAACCAGCAGTTCCGCCCTTACCGAATTTAGATCCTCACTCAGTTGTGTGGTATCCATGGGCGGCTGATTGAGAATAGAGCCGTATTTCGTTTTAAAAAACAGCCAGCCGAGTAATCCGCCCACGAGCAGCCCCGAAAATAAATAGACGATTTCCATGTGGGTTGGTTTTATGTTTTTGAAATCCAAAAATACACTATTCCGCCGGAGTTAAACCAACACCCGGGGGAATTTCTGCCGATTCATCCATGATTATGTGCCATTGGCATGAAAAAAACCATGATAGGGAGAAACTCTTGCCGGACCCGCAGGAAGTATGGCAGATTTTTTATAATTTTATCCACAATAATTTCTACCGGTCAAAATCCTGTTCGTTATGCTGAAGAAAAGCTATATTCTGCTCTGCGCACTGTTTTTGGGTACACTGGCATTGCCGGCACAGTTACAGGAATATCTGCCTGCGGACAATTACGGCGGAAAGTCCCAACTCAGGGAATTCATAAAAGAGGTAATGTATTATCCGGGGGAGGCCAGAGACAACAAAGTGGAAGGAACTGTAAAGGTAGCCTTTCATGTAAAGAAAGACGGTACCATTATGGATACGCGCATAAAGCAGTCGCTCAGCCCCGAAACCGACGCCGAGGCCCTGCGCATGTTGAGCTATCTGCTTTTTGAACCTGCCAGCGCCAGAGGTGCCGCATTCAGTGAGGAGAAAACGCTGGAATTTGAGTTTAAACTTCGCAGGTACAAAAGATGCGTCAGGCAGCGTGGCTACGATAAACTTGAATATCCCTTTCTGCCGGTCGACAGCAGCATGAAGATTTTTTCTTCAAAGCAGCTTGATCAGGCGCCAAAACCCCGTTATCCCGATGAAAGCCCCACGTTTATCAATTTTATGTTGCGAAACCTGAATTACCCTGATGCCGCCGTTAAGCAAAGCATTTCGGGCACGGTGGAACTGTTTTTTGTCGTGGAGCCCTGGGGAGGCATCTCCAACCTGAAAATTGAAGATGGGGTCGGAGCAGGGTGCAACGAGGAGGCGATCAGGCTGGTCAGGCTGCTCAGGTGGATGCCGGGTGTTAAGGACGGAAAAGCCGTTCGTACGCGGATGAACCTTTCCATCTCCTTCAACCTTTCCGATTTCGAAAATCATCGCTATGTTCCGGCAGGTAATCAAAACCAGATTTAACAAGTGAAGCGCATCGGTTTGCTTTCTGATACCCACGGCAGCCTTCCTGCCGGCTATGCGGATTTTTTTGAGCCGTGCAGCGAAATCTGGCATGCAGGAGATATCGGCCACGCAAACGTAGCGGACGAACTTGCGGCCTTTAGGCCACTGCGTGCGGTATTCGGAAATATCGACGGCACTGACATCCGGGCGCAGTTTCACGAAACCCAGATTTTTACGGTGGAGCAGTTGCGCGTGGTAATGATCCACATCGGCGGCTATCCCGGCAAGTACACGCGCGAGGCTTTTCACCTGATAAAAAGTGAAAGCCCGGGGCTGTTTGTCAGCGGGCATTCACACATCCTCAAGGTGATGTACGACCAGCCAAACGGGCTGCTGCATATCAACCCGGGGGCGGCAGGCAAATCGGGCCTGCACCGCAAAATCACGATGGTACGTTTTGTTGTAGATGCAAAAGAAATCCGCGACCTGGAGGTGTTCGAAAAAGACAGATAACTGAGATTACCTCAGCCGGTCTGCCGATCTGATCAGGCGCTCGTCCTTACGGATATAATTGTTTGCCAAAAATATCAGGATGATGGTGATGAGGGGAAAAATCCCTCCCAAACCATAATCCGGACGGGTTTGGGATTCCTGTTCCAACATGGTGGACGCATAAAAAATCCCTCCCACCAGGAGCACATTCAGGAAAATGGTCAGATAATTCAGGCGGATCTGGAGCAGCCGTTTTCTGTACCTGAAAATGGTGATGAAGATCAAAGCCAGAATCACTACCTGAAGAAGAGCCAGCGGCAAAACAAACCAGTCGCTGATCCCACCCGAAACCACTCCCATTTCGTTGAAAGGATCGGGCGAGAGGTTTCTGATTTCATAAAGGAAATACTGAAAATAAACGGTTTCGGAAAAATAAGTGGCTATAGGGAAAAAAAATGTTAAAACTCCCATCACGATGGCCAGAAACATAAAAACGGTTTGAATACGCTGTAGCATAATAATTTAGAATTTGTGGCGTTAGTTAAATCGCCTGCAAAGATAAGATCATTTCACATCTCCTCACCTATCTGATGTAAGCTAATGTAAGGAAAGCCGGGTGATTTTTTTAATGATCGTGCCCCATGTGTCGGGAATTGTTTATATTTGCGGCATCATTGGCCTGATTGATGTCAGGATTTAGTTTTCTTTCATCTTATTCCTTATCCTACTAACAAGTTCACAATCAGTTTTTTTTAATTTAATTTTGTATTATTTAACGACTTTATTAATTCTGAACAAATGAGTGGCTGTTCAGCAGACCGGCTCAAAATCCACAAACATTTGATTAACAAGATCATTTCAGGGTAAGCGAAACCGATCGTTTCCCGATTAAATTGAATCAACATTTAAATACACACATATTGATGTACGATATTATTGAGCTTAACGGCAAATTGCTCACAGAGTTGAAGCAGATCGCCAAAGACCTTGACATTAAAGGTGCAAACAATCTTAAAAAGCAGGATTTAATATACAAGATCCTGGATCATCAGGCCTTAAACCCTCCCAAAGATTCCAAACGGGCTGCCAAGGAAACCCAGGCTGAACCTGTGAGGCGCAAACGCATTTCGCACGATCAGGGTAAAGAAAAACTTGCATCGAGCAGCAAGGGAACACTTGGCGATCGTAAAGATCCAGCCAAAGAAGAATCCTCCGAAAAGAAATCGGCCCCGGCCGGTCAGCAGCCTCAGGGAAGGCAGCCGGAGAAACCTGCACCACAACCGCAGCAAAAACTGTCACAGGAAAAGGATCAGCAGAAAAAGCCGCCTGTTCCTGCAAAAAAGGAAGAAACGAAAGAAGTAAAGCCGCAACCGGCCAAAGCTGAGGAGCCAGGAGGAAAGCAGCAGGAACCTCCGGAACGCAAAGAGCGCTCCGAGCGGTCTGAGCGTCCCGAGCGTCAGCAGCCGGATCAACATCAGGGCAGCAGATCCCATGGGCAGCGTCGTCAGGGCTTTTCCTTCGAGAGCGAAGGAGTAGTGACCAGCGAAGGTGTATTGGAGATTATGCCCGATGGGTACGGCTTCCTCAGGTCGAGTGATTATAACTACCTGAATTCACCCGACGATATTTACGTGTCGCAATCGCAAATCAAGCTTTTCGGGCTAAAAACCGGTGATACCATTCGCGGCAGCATCCGCCCGCCGAAAGACGGTGAGAAATATTTTCCGCTGATCAAGGTTGAGGAAATCAACGGGCGCGACCCGGAGGAAGCCCGCGACAGGATTCCTTTCGATTTTCTTACACCGCTCTTCCCCGAAAAGAAATTCAAGCTTACAGGCCATCCCGGCGAAACCGTTTCCACACGGGTTATAGATATGTTTACACCCATCGGTCTTGGCCAGCGCGGATTGATCGTGGCCCAGCCGAAAACAGGTAAAACAGTGCTGCTGAAAGAAATCGCCAATGCCATCGCGTATAACCATCCTGATGTGTATATGATCGTCCTGCTGATTGATGAACGCCCCGAGGAGGTAACTGATATGGAACGCAGCGTGAAAGCCGAGGTTATTGCATCCACTTTCGATGAGCCTGCAGAGCGCCATGTGAAAATCGCCAACATCGTACTTGAAAAAGCCAAACGGCTTACCGAATGCGGACACGACGTGGTGATCCTGCTCGACTCGATTACCCGCCTGGCACGTGCTTACAACACCGTATCGCCGGCATCGGGCAAGGTGCTGTCGGGGGGGGTGGAAGCCAATGCGCTTCATAAACCGAAACGTTTCTTTGGTGCTGCACGCCAGATCGAGAACGGCGGCTCGCTTACAATTATCTCCACCGCACTTATCGACACCGGATCGAAAATGGACGAGGTGATCTTTGAAGAATTCAAGGGCACGGGTAACATGGAACTGCAACTCGACCGTAAATTGTCCAACAAGCGAATCTATCCGGCCATCGACATCGTGGCTTCCAGTACCCGCCGCGACGACCTCCTTCTGGAGAAGGAAATTCTGCAAAGGATTTGGATTCTCAGAAACCACCTTGCGGATATGACACCCATCGAGGCCATGGAATTCCTGAAGGACAAAATGCGCTTCACCCAAACCAATGAGGAATTCCTCATTTCGATGAACAGCTAATTTGCTGATTGAAAAAAAAATATAGCCTCCGCGAGCGTTTTGCGGGGGCTTTTTTTTTTGTGTTGACCGATCGATCTGAAACTGAACCTGGTGAACGGGCGGCAAAAATTTTTGTAATACCCGCTTTTGAAAATAGAATATAAATTATTTTTGTTTACCGGATAGACAATCAATGATTTACTACACCTATGCATACTCTACATAAAGCATTTCAGGAAGTATTTTCAGATAAGCAATCAGGTTCGGCGGCTGTGTTGCAAAAATTGATAGATGTCCTTGATCATTGGCTGATGACTTACAACCGGCCACAATCCGCAGCCGGAGATTTAAAGGAGCGGCTTCCTGAGTTGCATGAAAAACTGGGACATTTTGCGGTGGTGGCTCATTTTCTTGATGCACTGGAAGATTTCCTGAATTCACCCGAATCTGATGCGGATAACTCTCCGGCAAACTTTCTTGAAGGTTACCGGAATAAATGGAAAAATGTGAATGCGGATATTGCAGTCAGAGCAGTTCGTTCTCTCGATCTCAGCGGTAAAACCATTATGCTGCACAGCAACAGCAGTGCACTGGTAGAAGTTTTCAGGCGGATGACCGCGAACGGGTGGCCAGCAGAAATAATCCAGACCGAATCGAGGCCGGCCTGCGAAGGCAGGCAGCAGGCGGAGGCCATTGCACGGTTGGGATTTGTGGTGCGGTTTATCACCGATTCGGCCATCGGCTTGTACCTTTCTGGTGCCGATATGGTATTGTGCGGCGCCGACCAGATCGGCAGGGATGGCTTTGTGAATAAAACAGGAACCTATCCCCTGGCGCTCATGTGCAGGGAATACATGATCCCGTTTTATGTGCTTGCCGACAGCCGGAAGATGCTTGGCAGAATGCTCGATCGGGAAAAGCTTCGTCAGCCATCTAATCCGCCTGAAGAGATCTGGAAAACGGAGCACCCGAACATTTATCCGCAAAATTACTATTTCGAATGCATTCCCAATTCGCTGGTATGCGGCTTTATCACTGAAAAACGATTTATAAGAGCCGGTTCATTCACTTAAAGAAAAAGGCATCCTGCACACTTCCGGCTAAAGTTGTTCGTTATTTTTTTCGGTCGAAATATTGTTCAATTTAAATAAAGTTATTACTTTTGCACCCCTGAAAAAATTCAAGGACAGATAAACATGGCAAAGAAATCAAAAGACGCAAGGGTTCAGGTGATTCTGGAATGTACAGAACACAAAAACAGCGGGCTTCCCGGAACTTCGAGGTACATCACGACCAAGAACAAGAAAAATACGCCCGACAGGATGGAACTGAAAAAGTTTAATCCGATCATGAAAAAAATGACTGTTCACAGAGAAATCAAATAAAATTTTAAGATATGGCTAAGAAAGTTGTTGCTACACTGCAGGCTACCGGAAAAGATTTTGCCAAGGTTATCCAGGTGGTAAAATCCAAAAAGACCGGAGCATATACTTTTCAGGAAGATATTGTCCCGAACGACAAGGTTCAGGAGTTTGTAAGCAAGAAATAATTGCGGTTACAAAAGTATTTGCGCAGGCCTTTTCCGCCAGAGGGGAAGGCTTTTTTTGCATTTGTGATGGTTTAATACATTGAAGCGATGGGATTTTTTAACGTCTTTTCAAAAAATAAAAAGGAAAAGCTCGACGAGGGCCTCGAAAAAACCAAGAAGAGCGTATTTGCCAAGCTCTCCAAGGCCGTTGCTGGTAAATCCAGGGTGGATGATGAGGTGCTCGACAACCTCGAGGAAATCCTGGTGACCTCCGACGTAGGAGTGAGCACCACGCTGAAGATCATCGAGCGCATCGAGGAGCGCGTGGCCAGGGATAAATATCTTGGCACGTCCGAACTCAACCGGATCCTCAAGGAAGAAATTGCCGCCCTGCTGGCTGAAAACGACAAGGGCGAAATTCATGGATTCGATTTTCCGCCCCGCGACAAGCCTTACGTGATCATGGTAGTGGGCGTGAACGGCGTTGGAAAAACCACCACCATCGGAAAACTGGCCTATCATTTCAAGCAGGCAGGCAAGAAGGTAATCCTGGGCGCCGCCGATACCTTCAGGGCTGCGGCAGTGGATCAGCTTACCATCTGGTCGGAAAGGGTAGGGGTACCCATCGTGAACCACGGCATGAACACCGATCCGGCTTCGGTGGCCTTCGATACGCTGAAACAGGCGGTGAATGACAAGGCCGATGTGGCGATCATCGATACTGCCGGACGTTTGCACAACAAGATTAACCTGATGAATGAGCTGTCGAAAATTAAAAAGGTGATGAAAAAGGTAATCGATGATGCACCGCACGAAATCCTGCTCATCCTCGATGCGTCCACCGGTCAGAATGCCATCGAACAGGCCAGGCAATTTACGGCAGCCACGGAAGTGAACGCGCTGGCACTAACCAAACTCGACGGCACAGCCAAAGGCGGGGTAGCCATCGGCATTTCAGAACAGTTTAAGGTGCCCGTAAAATACATCGGGATCGGCGAAAAAATGGAAGATCTCCAGCTTTTCAACAAGCTCGAATTCGTCGATTCGCTTTTCAACCAGTAGAAATTTTCCATTCTTTGCAAACCAAACCTATAAACCATCCGGTCCACATCATCACGCTGGGTTGCTCCAAAAACCTGGTGGATTCGGAAGTGCTGATGCACCAGTTGCGCTCCGGTGGACTTGATGTAACTCATGATGCCGGCGATATTCACGGCGGAACCGTGGTGGTAAATACCTGCGGATTTATTAATGATGCCAGGGAAGAGTCGATCAATACCATCCTTCAATTTGCGGAAGCGCGAAAAGAAGGTCGCATCGACAGGTTATTTGTGATGGGATGCTTGTCGCAGCGCTATCGCAAGGATCTGGAGGATGAGGTGCATGAGGTGGATGGTTTTTTCGGTGTGGCGGAACTGCCGGAGATCCTGGCTGCCATCGGCGTCGGTTACAGAAAGGAACTTTTGGGCGAGCGGAGCCTTACCACGCCTTCGCATTATGCTTATCTTAAAATCTCGGAAGGCTGCGACCGTAGCTGTTCGTTTTGCGCCATTCCACTGATCCGCGGCAGGCATCAGTCGAAGCCGGTTGAGGAAATTTTGAAAGAAGCCCGCTTCCTGGCTTCACAGGGTGTAAAGGAACTGATGCTGATCGCACAGGATCTCACCTACTACGGCCTCGACCTTTATCGCGGGCGGAAACTTCCTGAATTGGTCGGACAATTATCAGAAATTGAAGGTCCCGAATGGATCAGGCTGCATTATGCCTATCCTGCGGGATTTCCCGAAACGTTGATCCCGGTGATGAAAAACTCCCCGAAGGTTTGCAACTATCTCGATATTCCGCTTCAGCATATCTCCGACCGTATCCTGAAATCCATGCGGCGCGGACACACCGGAAAACAGACCCGTGACCTGATCCGCAAGATCCGTGAGGAATTGCCTGGGATCGCTTTGCGAACCACCCTCATTGTAGGTTATCCCGGTGAAACGGCGGAAGATTTTAAGGAACTGAAGGATTTTGTGGCCGAAAGCCGTTTCGAGCGGCTGGGCGTATTCTCCTATTCCCACGAAGAAGATACCCACGCCTTTGCGCTGGAGGATAATGTACCGGAAGAGACAAAAAACCACCGGGCAGCCGAACTGATGGAACTTCAGGAAGGTATTTCAATGGAAATTAACACCACACGTATCGGACAGGTGTTTAAGGTAATCGTTGATAGGCGGGAGGGCGATTTTTGGATCGGCCGCAGCCAATACGATTCACCTGAAGTGGACAATGAGATTCTCATTCCGGCTGGACCGAAGCTGGAAGCCGGCAGGTTCTTTAATGTAAGGATCACCGCTGCCGAGGCTTTTGATCTTTACGGCGAGGTGGTAAGTCGTTAATCCCGATCTGAACTGCACGCGTTTTTCCAAGTCAAAATCCTATCTTCGCATCCAACATTTAACATCAGCATCATGAACACACTCGGTAACCTGATCTGGCTCATTTTTGGCGGGATCATCGTGGCCATCGAATACGTAGTTGCAAGTATCCTGATGATGATCACCATCATCGGCATTCCTTTCGGTTTGCAAACGCTTAAGCTTGGTATGCTGGCGCTCTGGCCTTTCGGCAAAACCACCGTACACAGCAATGGCGCTTCAGGTTGTCTCTACACGGTAATGAACATCCTCTGGATCATTCTCGGCGGCATCTGGATTTCGCTCACGCACATCCTTTTCGGGCTGTTGCTGGCCATCACCATTATGGGGATTCCTTTCGCACGGCAGCATTTCAAATTGGCTGTGCTGGCCCTTACGCCTTTCGGAAGGGATGTTGTGGATGCGAAGTGATGATCTTCCACTTGCCGTTGCTTTTCTCAGGGGATGTTGTTAATTTTGCCAGAATTCTGAAAATCAAAAGCTATTTATCATGAAAAAAATTATCGCCGCTTTTTTGCTTGTGAGCTTAACCGCAATGAATCTTTTCGCGCAAAGCGAAATAAACCAAACCGATGCCAACGGACTGAAACAGGGATACTGGGAAATAAATGAAGGCCGTGCCAAAATCTCGGGGCATTATGTTGATGGTAAACGGGAAGGAACCTTTGTGCATTATCATCCCAATGATGTGATCAACTATGTGAGAAATTACAAAGCAGATAAACTGGACGGATTGTCCATGGAAATAGATAAACGAGGTTTTTATATCTCGGAGCAATATTTCAGAGAAGGTTTGCCCCATGGCATTCACCGGGTTTTCGACCGCGGATCGCGACTCGTGCTGGAAGAGCAATACGAAAACGGCAAACTCTATGGCCTTCGCAAAACCTTTTACAACACCGGCCGCCCGCAGGAGGAATCATATTACAACGACGGGCTGAAGGAAGGTTCATCCAAATGGTATGATCAATCCGGAAACATGATCGCCGAATACAAATATGAAGATGGAAAATTTGAAGGCGTTCAGAAAACATTTTACGAAGACGGTACCGTGATGTCGGAGGAGGAGTATTCCAATAACATCCGCAACGGCTTCTACCGCGAGTATTATACCAACGGGCAGTTGAAGGTCGAAGGGAGATTCAGCGAAAACCTCAAGGACGACGACTGGAAAGAATACGACGAGCAGGGTAAACTCCTGAAGGAAATCACCTACAAAAAGGGAATCGCCAAATAATCGCAGCCGTGACAAAAAAGATACTTAATCCGTTCCGGGGCCTTCCCGGTTATGATTGCTTTGGCTGTTCGCCCGACAATGAGAACGGGCTGAGGCTGAAATTTACTGACGAAGGCGAATATATCACCACGCGCTGGACACCCCTTCAGCATTTCATGGGTTACAACAATGTGCTGCACGGGGGCATTCAATCCACGCTGATGGATGAAATTGCAAGCTGGTTTGTGTATGCAAAGCTGAAAACCGCCGGACTTACCTCGCGGCTGGAGGTCAGGTATAAAAAGCCGGTATATACCAACAAGGGCGAAATAAGCCTGAGGGCCCGGCTGAAGGAACAGAAGCGCAACCTTGCCGATATCCAGGTGGAATTGTTCGATCATGAGGATAAGCTTTGCGCGGTGGGGTTGGTGCAGTATTTTACCTTTCCTGACGAAATTGCCCGGGAGCGGTTTTTATATCCCGGCCCCGATGCGTTTTATTCATAGACTGTTATGAACGGAATCGGACATTGCTGTTTGCCTGCGGACAATTCATGCCTTGTACGGCTTTCAGTTATGCATCCTAACTTTCTGAATATATAATTCTTATCTTGATTGGCACGATGTGTGAATATGCAGTACCGTGATGATGATTTAAATATAAAACCTACTGATCATGGTACTTGCACACGTGAAAATTGCCCTTCGCAGTTTTATGAAAAATAAGGGCTATACCTTAATCAATGTTCTCGGCTTGTCCATAGGAATGGCCATTTTCTTTCTTATTGCACTTTATGTTAAGGAAGAGGTTACCGCCGACCGGTTTCATGAAAATATTGAAAATATTTATCGCATCGAAACCGATCAATTCTCAGCCACCCCGATGCTATTAAAAAAGCTGACCGGAACAACCATCCCGGAAATTGAAGAGCTGTGCCGGTTTACTTACAGCGAGTCGTCGGCACTGATTAATTATGATGACCGGCAGGTAAGCACCTCCGGGCTCCTGCTTGCCGACAGCACTTTCTTCGAAATCTTCAGTTTTAAACTGCTTAGAGGCGATCCTGCCAGTGTGCTCGACCTGCCTCATTCGCTGGTGTTAAGCGAAAGTGAAGCTGAAAAGATTTTTCAGGACGAAGATCCCATTGGAAAATCCCTCCGTTTTAACCATAAAAATACCTTTACCGTCACCGGCATCATGAAAGATTTTCCCTCCAATTCGTCCATTTGGGGAAATATGGTTGGCAATATCGAAATGTTGCCTCAGATGAACGGCAATCCGAAGTATCTTGAAGATTACAACGACTGGAGCCATCAAACATTTGTATTGCTAAGCGACCATCTCGAGATAGATGAGGTAAGTTTAAAGCTTAATCAGCATCTCAACAATGAAATTCATGCCATGGTGGGACGTGATGATTTTACAATAAATTTTTTGCTCATGCCACTTAAGGATGTTTATTTCCATTCGGGAAAAGGATACGACCGGTTACAGCACGGTTCGATAAACTACGTCTATATTTATTCGGCAGTTGGCATTTTTATTTTATTGATCGCTGTCATAAATTTCATCAATCTGGCAACGGCCACCGCCTCGCGCCGGTGCAGGGAAGTGGGGCTGAAAAAGGTGATTGGCGCCAGCCGCAAACTGCTGATGCGCCAGTTTCTGGTTGAATCGGTACTGATCAGCCTGTTTTCGTTTTTGTTTGCTGCGCTTTTGTTCGAGTTGCTGGTGCCGGTATTCAACCGTGCCATCCTGGCCAACCTTACATCTTCGGCATTGTTTAATTTTCCGGTGCTGCTTACAGCCATCGGATTTTCTGTGATAGTGGGAGTCCTCGCCGGACTGTACCCGGCATTTTATCTCACAAAATTCCAGCCGGCATTCATTCTGAAGGGCGAAAGCCATAAGGGCAGAAAAGGTCTCACTTTGCGCCACGGGCTTATCATATTTCAGTTTACGGTTTCGATCATACTGATCATCGCCACCATTGTGATCTTTTCGCAGATGCAATTTGCCCGAAATGTCGATGTGGGTTTTAATAAGGAACATGTAGTTTATTTTTATGGCCAGGGTGATATACCGAAGAATTTCGATGCTTTCACGGCTAGCCTTAAATCTATTCCCGAAGTGCAATTCGTATCGGCATCATCGCATGTGCCCGGATACGCAGGCATGAACTGGGGCAGAACCGTGGATACGGTTGCGAGGCGGTTTTACGCCATTACCTGCCTGCCGGAGTATGTCGATTTGCTCGGGCTTGAACTGATCGAAGGCAGAAATTTTTATAAAGATGCACAAAGCGATATCCATAAGGCGTACATCGTAAATGAAACTTTCGTAAAGGATTTCGACCTGAAAAACCCGGTCGGCACCACCCTGGCCGACGGAAAAATTGTGGGTGTGGTACGTGATTTTTCATTCCGTTCGGTGCATTCTCCTATTCTGCCGCTGGCGCTGGCCTATGTCCCTTCCTGGTGCAATCAGGTGAGTGTTCGCCTCAATGCCAACAACATCCCTGAAACCATGGATAAGATCGAAGAGGTCTGGGGCGAGTATGCTGCCGGTTTTCCTTTTGAATACACGTTTCTGGATCAGGCTTTCGACAGGTTGTACCGCACAGAGGAGCGGCTGGCCAAACTGTTTGGGTATTTTTCACTGCTTGCGGTTTTTATTGCGGGCATCGGACTGGCCGGACTGGCATTGTTCTCGGCGCGCCAGCGTACCCGGGAGATCGGCGTTCGGAAAGTTTTTGGCGCTTCACGCACCGCCATCGTCGGCCGGATGGTAAAGGAATTTCTGATTTGGGTGGCAGTGGCCAACATCATCGCATGGCCGGTAGCCCTCCTGATCATGAGCGACTGGCTCGAAAGGTTTGCCTACCATGTCAATCCGCAACTCTGGATGTTTCTGCTGGCGGCGCTTACGGCCTTCCTCATCGCATTTGTTACCGTAAGTTTCCACGCCTGGCGTGCGGCATCAGTCAACCCGACGATGTCGCTCCGCTACGAGTAATACTTAGATTCGCTGTATACATCGTCGGACGGAATTCCAGCAGCTTTTCGAACAGTCCGGCCAGCTAAGCCTGTCGCTGCTCCGAAAGCATATCTACCTGCTTGTTTTTTTTCGGTTTTAACCCTGTCGAGGTTGGGATAGGAAAATGAAAAGTTCCGAGGATGGTGACGGGCACCTCGTATTCCCGGCTTTCAGGTCCTGAATATTCTGGGTGCCGGGCGATGCTGTTATAAAAAGAATGCCCAGGAAAATGGTTGTTGTTTCAATATCATCTCATTTCAGCGTTTAACGAATAAACAGCCCTTTGTTACAGGAAAACATGTTAATAGAAAACCCGGCAGGTTTCCGAAAAACCTGCCGGGTTTGCGATTTATCAGTTATTGTACCGGAAACAATATTTCAGTCTGGTCAGCCTCTTTTTGTTTTCCTGATTTGGATAAAGTTGTTCACATACACACCGAATACGAAAATGCCGCCGGCAATCAACACCATCACGCGGGCGATGGCCATGGTATCATCGCGTTCGAGGGCGCCAAGCAGCGGCTTTACCAGGGCGAAGATCAAAAGAAAGGTTAATCCGGCGGCCAAATGCGCTATAGTTTTGCTGCCTTTTTTCATGGGTGAGGTAAGGGCAAGAAAAATTATCCCGAATCCTGCCGGAATAAAAGCCGTGAGCGACGGTGATTCAGAAGCAAAATAGCTCCACACACTAAGTACAATCAGCAATATGCCATAGTAAAGATTTGCCTGATATGGTTTCATACGATTTAGTTTTTCTTTACAACAAGCAAACTGCTGAAATGTTTTTGGGGCATGATGTTTACAGGGATGTCATGAAAAAGCACAAAAAATAGCCGCCGGCAGGATGGGCCGTGCGGCTATTCAGCAGTCAAAAAAAATCCATGAAAAAAAACGCTTGAGCGAAATAATATTGTTGTTATAATCTGCCACCTCAATTGGTGTGCCGTTATTTGTTTTCCTTTGATATCATGATAATTAGGGAGGGAATAGACGTCGCTTCATTTGTGGGCTGTCCGGATGCGCATGCTTACTTGTCCGTTAACGGACAAATGGAAATGTCTTATGTTTGCAGCCGTTTTCAAGATGATGATGGAAAATTTCTGGACAGAACTTGACAGGCCAATGTTTACGCTGGCGCCGATGGAGGATGTTACCGATACCTCCTTTCGTGAGCTGGTGATGCGGATTTCCGATCCACGCTGGTTTCATGTGATTTTCACCGAATTCACTTCCACCGATGGATTGTGCCATCCGGTAGGGAGGGACAATGTGATCAGCCGCCTGCGCGTGAATGACTCCGAGCGGCAGGTGCTGCGCGCAAAGGGCATAAAGATCGTTGCCCAGATCTGGGGCGCCAATCCGGAAAAGTTTTTCCGGGCTACCCAACTTATCTGCAACGAATTCGATTTCGATGGCATTGATATCAACATGGGGTGTCCGGTAAAAAAGATCGTCAAACAGGGCGCATGTTCGGCTCTGATCGGGAAGCCGGAGCTGGCCGCCGAAATCATTCAGGCTGCCAAAGAAGCATCCTGCGTTCCGGTAAGCGTAAAAACCCGTACCGGCATTAAAAAGCACAACACGGAGGCATGGATCAGCCATTTGTTGGCGCAGCACCCGGCGGCAATCACTTTGCACGGGCGAACCCAAAAGGATATGTCGGATGTGCCTGCCGACTGGGATGAGGTGAAGAAGGCCGTTGAACTTCGCAATGCTTCCGGAAAAAATATCCCCGTGCTTGGCAATGGCGATGTGTGGAGTGTTCCCGACGGCGTCGAAAAATGCAGCCGGACCGGTGCCGACGGCGTCATGATAGGGCGTGGCATCTTTCACAATCCCTGGTTTTTCAATGAACCGCAACTTGAAGTTTCCATACAGGACAAGTTGAACCTGCTCTGGCAGCATGTGGAGCTGTTTATGGATACCTGGGGCGGGGAGCGCAATTTTGCCATGCTGAAAAGGTTTTTCAAAATCTACACAAATAATTTCCATGGCGCTGCCAGGCTGCGTGCGGAACTCATGGAAACCAACAGCCGGGAAGAGGTGCGCAATATTCTCGATCGCTTCAATGCTTCAGGCGAATCTGTTGTCTGAGCGGGTCTTGTCCGGATTTTTGCTGGTAAGCCAACCTGCTTCTGCATCGGTAAAGCTGTCGAATTGCGGAACGTAAGGTTTTATGTCCAGCAACGGCGTTTCATTAAGCATATCCGGATTATCAATATAAATCCTGTTGCCTTCGATCCTGTTCAGTTTAACTACAGACAGCCCGATGGCATTGGGCCTCGAAGGTGCGCGCGTGGCAAACACACTATGCGGCTTGTCGTTCAGAAACGGCGTTACCCCGAGTTTCATATTTTGTTGCCTGTGAAAATGATAGATCAGGATCACGTGCGAAAAACCGCCAAGATCCTGCAAACCAGGGATAAATTCAGATAAAATTTCCGCATACCCTTCTGTGGCATTGCTCCAGGAATGGCTGGATGGGCATCTGGTCAGTGTTATTAAAAGGCGTAAAAAGGATGCCGATCGGTGTGTATTCAATTTTCATGGTATAGAAATTCCGTTACTTTGCAAAAATAACAATCGACACAATGAAACAATTTCCAAAAGTCGTTCTGAAATCCGGGCGGGAGAGGTCGCTGCAGCGTTATCACCTGTGGGTGTTTTCGGGTGCCATCAAATCCATCACCGGAAAACCTGAAGAAGGCGATGTGGTGGAAGTATATTCCGCGAATGACGAATACCTTGCTACGGGGCATATCCAGAACGGATCGATCATGGTCCGGCTGTTCTCCTTCGAACAAACTGATGCTGGCAGGGAATTCTGGAGATCGGGATTTGAACGGGCCTTTGCCATGCGGAAAAACCTTGGTTTTTTTGATGATCCACAAACCAATACGTTCCGGTTGATTCATGGTGAAGGCGACCGGTTTCCGGGGCTGATCATGGACTACTACAATGGCGTGGTGGTGCTGCAGGCACATTCGGTAGGGATGTGGAGGCACAGGGAAATGTTTGCTTCCATAGTAAGTGAGTTGCTGGAAGACCGCGTGCATGCCGTGTACGATAAAAGCGAGTCCACGCTGAATGAAGCCGAAGCAGTGAATACCTCCAATTTTCTGGTTGGTGAATCCGGAAACGCAGTGGTGTCGGAATACGGCCATACCTTTGAAGTGGATTTTCGTGAAGGACAAAAAACCGGCTTCTTTATCGACCAGCGCGAAAGCCGCAGACTGGTAGGTCAATGTGCAAAAGGCAGAAAAGTAGCCAATGTTTTTTCGTATACCGGCGGATTTTCGGTGTATGCCGCTGCCGGAGGCGCCGTGCTGGTCGACAGCGTGGATGCATCTGACAAAGCCATTGCGCTGGCCCGAAAAAACATGCAGTTGAATTTTGGTGAAAATCCCGCCCACCGTTTTTTCGCCATGGACGCCTTTGGATTTTTTAAACAATCAACTGAAAGTTATGACCTGATCGTCCTCGATCCGCCGGCCTTTGCCAAGCATCAGGCTGCACTTTCGAACGCACTGAAAGCCTACCGCCGCATCAACGAAGCTGCCTTCCGCAGGCTCACCCGGGGCGGATTGCTGTTCACCTATTCCTGCTCGCAGGTGGTTTCGAAGGAGGATTTCAGGAAAGCCGTATTTTCTGCCGCTGCCGCCACCGGGCGCAGTGCACGCATCCTTTTCCAGCTCGACCAGCCGCCCGATCACCCGGTAAATATCTACCACCCCGAAGGTGAGTACCTGAAAGGACTTGTGGTGTATGTGGAATAAGTTTTCATAAATCAACACTCCTGGTTTTTATCTTTCACATCCATATTTATCAATCCTTCCACTACCTTCCGGTCTGCCGCAGCCCAGTTCATTTCATGGATTTCATTTTCGTCCAGCCATCTGAATTCCGAATGTTCGGCCAGTTGGATCTTTCCCGAAACGATTTCACATACAAAAGGAATCAGCCGGATCGCTTTATTGGGGTAATGGTGTTCCACGGGCTGCATTGATCTGATTACACGAATCCGGATATTCAGTTCCTCGAGGATCTCCCGGCTGATACATGCTTCGGCAGTTTCGCCGGTTTCGATCTTGCCGCCGGGAAACTCCCAGTGCCCTTCGAGGTGCATGCCGCGGGCCCTGAGCGTGGCGAGGATTTTTCCGTTCCAGATAATGATAGCACAGGTAACGTCGATCATTTGCGGCGTAACAGGTTTTTGGCCCTGCCGGCGATGTTTGCTGCCGTCAGTCCGTATTTTTCCATGAGTTCTGCCGGTTGCCCCGATTCGCCGAAGCTGTCGTTCATCCCTACCATATCCACCGGCACCGGATAGTTTTTTACCACTACTTCAGCTACGGCGCTTCCGAAGCCTGCGGCCACCTGGTGCTCCTCCACCGTCAGGATCGCACCGGTTTCTCTTGCTGCAGCCACGATGGCCTGTTCGTCGATGGGTTTGATGGTGTGGATATTAATCACGCGGGCGTCAATGCCGTTACCGGCAAGGATGCCGGCAGCCTGAAGCGCTTCCCAAACCATATGCCCGGTAGCGATAATCGCCAGATCACGGCCCTCGCGGAGGGTCTGCGCCTTTCCGATTTCGGTATCCCAATCCTCCGGAATAAAATCAGGCACGGCTTCGCGGCCAAACCGAATATATACCGGTCCCGGAAGATCAAGGATGGCTTTGCATGTAAGTTGCCGGGCCTGGGTTGCATCGCAGGGCGAAAGCACTGTCATGTTGGGCATCACCCGCATGATGGCAATATCTTCGAGAGCCTGATGGGTAGCTCCGTCGGGCCCGACAGAAATGCCCGCATGTGCGCCGCCGATCACCACGTGCACATCGTTATAGCAAACCGATATACGGCTCTGGTCGGTAGTGCGCATGGCAGAAAACACTGCATAGGTGGCGAAAACGGGGATCTTACCCGAAAGTCCCAGTCCGGCCGACACTGCCATGCAATTCTGTTCGGCAATGCCAAGCGAAATGAACCGACCGGGAAAAGCTTCGGCAAACAGGTTCATGCTCACCGACGAGGTGATGTCGGCACCGATGCCCACCACATTTTTGTTCAGCCCGGCAGCATCTTTCACGCCTTCGCCAAATCCCGTCCTTGTGGGCTTATCTCCTTTATTTTTCAGTTTCATCTTTTATTTTTTTTGTTCGAGTTGAACGAGAAACGCTTCGGCCTGTTCCGCCGACGGGGCTTTGCCATGCCAGCGGTAGTCGCCTTCGATTTCCTTTACGCCCCTGCCCATGGCCGTATGGGCGATCACCACGGAAGGTTTTCCCAAAACGCCTTCGGCAAGCCGGTAGGTACGCAGAAGATCACTTATATCATTGCCATCGCATTCAAACACCTCCCAGCCGAAGGATTTCCATTTTTCCGCCAGCGGTTCTATATCCATCACATCCTGCACTTCTCCGTCGATTTGCACATGGTTGCGGTCAACGGTAGTGATGAGGTTGTCGAGTTTGTGATGTGCGGCGCTCATGGCGGCTTCCCAGATGGAACCCTCCTGCAATTCGCCGTCGCCGTTGATGCAAAATGTTTTTCTGGCATTTCCATCCAATTTATTGGCCAGTGCCATGCCCACGGCCACCGGCAGCCCCTGTCCGAGCGAGCCCGCCGACAATTCGATGCCCGGCAGCAGGTGATCGCGGCCGGGATGTCCCTGCAGGCGCGAGCCCAGTTTGCGCAGAGTCAGCAATTCATCAACCGGAAAATAGCCTGCATGAGCCAGTGCGGCATAATACACCGGCGCCACGTGCCCGACCGACAGCACGAGCCGGTCGCGTTCCGGCCAATCCGGCCGTTCGGGATCGTGCCGCATTCTGTTGAAGTACAAAACCGTAAACACATCCGCAAGTCCCAGGCTGCCGCCAAGGTGTCCCGATCCAGAAGCCGCCAGGCTGCGGATTACATCCCTGCGGATGGCCAGGGCGATTCGTTCCAATTCAGTTGCTGTTTCAATTTTTTTGAAGGCCATAGATGAATAATATTTTTTTCAGTAGTGTAAGGATAAGGTTTGGGAGATTCCTCACTAAGCTAAGAACGACACGGGTTTACCGGGTTTAGTAGAAGTGGGGGTAGGGCGGCGGCGCAGCCGCCGCCCTAATCCTCCCCAATAATTTAACTAACGGTCATTCCAGGCGTAGCGAGGAATTTATGCTTAACAGCAAGCGTTTTCAATTTATCCACAGACGCTACTGGCTTTTTTTGCAAAAATAAAAAGAAATCAGCGGTAAATTACGACGATCCGGTGCTTAAACCAAATTATATTTTTGGATAAATTTTGCTTGATTCTTAAGTATAAAATATTTATCCTTGCAGGGTGTAACCAGCAAAAAAATGAATGTAGCGTATATGAAAAATTTCAATTACCTCATCGTGATCCTTTTCGGGCTGATCGTTATGTCTTCAGCCGTCTTTTCCCAGTCGGTTGATATTGCATACAAAGAAAAATGGAAGAATATCTATTCAGCTACCATCTGTTTTTCAGGCGAAAACGGGGAAGCTCAGATTTCACCCGAAGAATTTCTTCGCTATGAAGATGTATATTTCACACTGATCCCGAATCAGCAAAGCGAGCGCGGTTATTTCAAAGATAATGATCTGACCGACGACCTGATGCACATAGAGTTGTGGCAGGATGGAAAGCCGGTTGTCCGGAGCAGAGGATTGCAGCAGATCCTGAACAGCGATGGCAAAATCGTGAAAGTGCTTTACATATACCCCAAGCGGGAGGTAAAGCTTTATAAGCCTTTTGTATTCAAAAGTCCGATCGATACCGCCGATCGCATCATAATCAAAGATGATTATTATCCGTATTTCAGTAAGTACGATCAGATTTACAGGGAAGGCATGGCTTACAGTGACGACCGCGACTATGTTAAAGCTTTTAATACGCTGATGCCGGTAATTGAAGATGCGGGGCGCCACAGCGAGATTAAATATTACAGTTTTTATCAGCATCTGAGCGAAACGCTGATGGAAACGGCCATCAGGCAGCGGGGCGACAGCCTTAGGGTAATGTTTGAGAATTGCAGCATGGAAATGGTCAGGAAACCTGGAAAGGAAAATCTGGCGAAGATCGATTCGGTGATCAATCTGATAAAGGAAAGCTATGATTTGTTTACCCCATATCTGACGATGGATTTTCCAAAGAGCGAACAACTCATGAAGGATTACCGTCAAAATATGGTAGCTGCAGAAAAGGAACGCGAAAATCTTTTCGATCTTTATAAGAACTACAGGCTCAGCTTTTTTGAAAAGAGATCGTATGATGATTACAAATTCAGTTTTTTTGTCGATTTACTGGCAAGAATGGCCACTCATCTTGATACGTTGCGCATCCTGAACGGTCCGGATACCCTATCCCTTGCAATGCTGGAAAATCTTCCCGGGAAGAAAAAAGAACTTCATGAAATACGGGGGCAGGAGGAATTCGCGGTATTGGTTAATCTGATCAATGAAGACATCAGAAACCACGGCTATCTGCTTAACGATTCGATCATGAAAAACCTGCGTCGCCAGGTGGAAATAGAAAGGCAGCCGTATTATCAGATTTTTAAGGCCTTTAATGCACTGGGTGAGGATTACACCCTTTTCAGGTCGTCACTGTCGAATGCCATGGAGAAATGTACCGACCTTGATCTGGTGAAGAACATGGAAATGTGGATTCTGAGCAGCAATATTACTGCGGAAGCACTTGCGCCGCAAACCGTTACCGATATTAACCGGGGTATCATGCTTGTAAGGCAACAAAAATGGGATGAAGGTGAACAGAAACTGAATATTCTTACCCGGCTGGCCGGCAATGTAGCCCCACCCTGGTATTATGCAGGCGAGATTCTTTATAACAAAGGCGAACCCTTTGCAGCCGAAGTAAAGTTCGACCGGGCCTTGCTGCTCTATCCCGGTTATGTGGCCCCGCGTTTATTCAAGTTCGATATCCTTTTTGAGAAAGGAGATTTTGAAGGCCTTTTGAAAAATGTGGAAGAGGCGCTGGCGATCAACGATATCTGGCTGTTCAGGTTCTGGAAGGCGCGTGCACTGTATATGAGCGATGAGTTTGCTGCCGCTGTTAACGAAATCAACGAGGGATGCCAGGGCATTAACCCGTATGATCTTGAACAGTATTTCTTGCTTGGGGACGCTTATCTGGCCATGAAAAAATACAAAGACGCCGAAGCTGCATATCATCAGGCCGTTACCATCGACCCATGGGCCACCGACCGTTTCAACGAAAAAATGAAGCTTTTGCAGGACGCGAGATAGGAAGAGTCGGATTTTGGCAGCTTGCCTCGCCGTAACGCAATGAAGGCGGTCAGAGAGCGGGTATTTACCGATTAATATGTATTCAACACAGCATTAGTAGTTTAGAATTTTCCGGATAAATACTTATGCCCGGATGTACAGGCTGGCTGGAAATTCCTTGTGTGTCGTTCCATCTGACAGCAGGTAAAGCATTCTTGATTTGCTGTCAGATGGCTTTGTTGCTCCAAGTCAGGACATGCGCTACCGAATTGTCCTTGCACTGCAAATGCATTCCTTGTCCCTCTCCTTATTCAGACCAGCCCTAAATTCCCGTTAAACCAATCCGGCTGCATCATTTTTATCTATTTTTATCCGTTTTGATAACTATCTATGAAACGAAGAGAATTTATCAGATCGGGGGCATTGTTTTCGGGAGGTGCTGTTTTTGGCAGTTCGCTGCTGAGCGGACTGATGGCCAACCCACGGGTGCGTGAGGTGGCCGTTGAGCATTTTTCCTACGAGAAGATGGTACGCGTGGGTTGTCCGGCACACAACTGCGGCGGACGCTGCCTGTTGAAGGTTTACGTGAAGCAAGGGGTAATCACGCGCATCGAGACTGACGACCGCCCCGGCGATGGCATCGAAAACCCGCAACTCCGGGCTTGCCTGCGGGGCCGTGGATACCGCCACCGCCAATATCATGCGGACCGGCTGCGCTATCCCATGAAACGAACCGGCACACGGGGTGAAGGAAAGTTCGAACGCATTTCCTGGGATGAAGCCACGGATATGATGGCCGAAAACCTTACCAGGATCAGGGAAAAGTACGGCAATTCAGCCTTGTACGTACCATATGGAACCGGCAGCTACAACCAGACCAACGGGCGCTGGCCTGCCGAAAGGCTGATGAACCTGTTGGGAGGTTCACTGGGTTATTATAACTCTTACTCCTGGGCATGCATCAGCAAAGCCACGCCTTACGTATTCGGCACCAACGTTACCGGAAATCAGCGTCAGGACTGGGTGAACTGCAAATACATCCTGATGTGGGGGTGGAACCCTTCGGAAATGCGCGACGGCACCAATTCGGAATATTTTATTAAAAAAGCCCGCGAGAACGGCGCCCGCGTGGTCTGTATCGACCCGCGGATGACCCTGAGCGCCGTGTCGCTGGCCGATGAATGGATTCCCATACGCCCCGGCACCGACGTGGCCCTGATGAGCGCCATGGCCTGCGTGATGATCGATGAAGGAATTTACGACAGGGATTTTGTGAACAAATACTGTCTCGGCTTCGACAGCAGCCAGATGCCTGAAGGCCTGGAGCATGAGGAATCCTACAAAGATTATATTTTGGGCACCCGCGACGGACAGGCCAAAACGCCGGAATGGGCGGAAGAGGTCACAGGCATTCCGCGGGAAACCATCGTTCGCATTGCCAGGGAATTTGCCACCACTAAACCGGCCATGCTCTACCAGGGCTATGGCATGCAAAGACGAGCCTATGGCGAGCAGCCCGTTCGGGGAGGCTGTGTACTTGCTGCCATCACCGGCAATGTGGGCGTTCCGGGCGGCTGGGCCAGCGGCATCGCCCTGCAGGCTGACGATGGCGGCCCGTTCTGGACAATTTTCCCCACCTTGAAAAATCCGGTGAAAACGAAGATCCCGTGTTTCCTGTGGACGGAAGCCGTGGTGAAAGGTAAAGATATGACTGCCGCAGAGGGAGTTACCGGCGCAGAAAACCTCGACAACCCGATTAAGCTGATCTGGGCAGTGGCTTCCAATGCCATCATCAACCAGCACGCCAATATCAACCGCACGGCCAGGATCATGCAGGACGAGTCGCTGGTGGAGTTTTTTGCCGTGCAGGATAATTTCCTTACACCCACCGGCATGTTTGCCGACCTTCTGCTGCCGGCATGTACGCAGTTTGAAACCTGGGGTCTGGAAGACGGATGGAAATACGGCGATGAGGTGTTGCTGATGCCGAAGATCGTGGATCCGCCGTGGGAAACCAAAAGCGATTACCAGATCTGTGCGGATATAGCTGAAAAACTGGGGCTGAAGGAAGAGTTTACGGAAGGGAAGGACGAAAAAGGGTGGATTGGCGAATTTATTGAAAAATACCGCAAAACCCGGTTCCCGGAAATTCCTGCACTCGATGAGTTCGAAAAATCCAATGCCGGCGTGTATGCCGTGGATGTGAAAAAACCGAAGATCGCTTTTGAGGATTTCAGAAGAGATCCGGTGAAAAACCCGCTGCCCACGCCATCCGGAAAGATCGAGATATTTTCGGCGCGGCTGTTCCAAATGAACATTCCTGATGAGATCCCCGCCGTACCCAAATACATCCGTGAATGGGAGAGCCCTTTCGATGCGATGGCAAAGCAGTTTCCGCTGCAGGTGATCGGGCCGCATTACATGCCGCGGGTACATTCCACGCACGACAACAACGACTGGCTCAGCGAGGCCTTCCCGCAAAGGGTATTTATTAATCCCCTTGATGCGGCTGAGAGAGGAGTGAAGGACGGCGATACGGTGAAGGTTTACAATGACCGGGGAACGCTTTTGCTTCCATGCCGGCTTACCAAACGGATTATGCCGGGCGTGGTGGCCATTCCGCAGGGAGCCTGGTGGAAGCCCGATAAAAACGGCGTGGACACCGGCGGATCGGTGAATACCCTCACCTCCGAGCGCTGGACACCGCTCGCTTTCGGCAATGCCCAGCATACGATCATGGCTCAGGTGGAGAGGGCGTGAATAGAGAGGAATGGTTGTGATGGTTGTCTTCACAAATAGCCACGCACACAGTCTCGTTCACGAACAAGGACTAGAGTTGAGAGGTGAGTTTGACCTCGTACATAACGGATCTATGTCAGCGATGAGGCGGGTGAAACACAAAACTTAAGGTTCTCGGGATAATGAAATGCAACAATTAACGGATAACGATCAACAACGCTATGTCTCAACAATTGGCTTTTTATTTTGATGCGGATGCCTGCTCGGGGTGCAAAACCTGTCAGATTGCCTGTAAGGATAAGAACGACCTGCCCCTGGGCGTGCTGTGGCGGCGTGTTTACGAGGTGACCGGCGGCGACTGGCAGCGGAAGGGTGCGGCCTGGGCACATAACCTGTATGCTTACAATGTGTCGCTGGCATGTAACCATTGCAAGGAGCCGGTGTGCCTGAAATCCTGTCCGGCAAAAGCCATCGTAAAACGATCCGATGGTATCGTGCTGATCGACGAAACTAAATGCATGGGCTGCCGCTACTGCGAATGGGTATGCCCGTATGGATCACCTCAGTTCAACACCGAAAAGGGAGTGATGACCAAATGCAATCTCTGCGTGGATTATGTTGAAAAAGGTCGCAATCCTTCCTGTGTGGATTCCTGCCCCATGCGGGCCATGGATTTTGGTAATTATGATGATCTGGTGGAAAAATACGGCGACAAAGACGACATATATCCACTGCCAAACCGGCACCATACGGATCCCTCAATCCTGCTACATCCGCACCGCAGCGCTACAAAAGTTGATTTGATTAAACCTGAAATTGTCAATCTGGAAGAGGTAAGGCCGGAGGAAGGTTGAGAGGGGTGAGAGGGGTGAGGTAGTCGGCAGTCGGCAGTCGTCAGTCGGCAGTAGGTACGGCAAGCACTATCAAACACCGAACACCAAACACCAACCAAACACCAAACACTGAAAATAAATAATGCACAACAACGACTGGTCGCTGATTTTTTTCACCCTGCTGGCACAGGTTAGCGTTGGGTTGATGCTGTTTTTGACCTTAATGTACCTTTTGCAGCAACAGGCATTCTACGACCTGCCTGCCGGTTTCTCTTTGAAGTCACCGTTTCTGGTTGCACTGGTCGCTATTGCAATGGCAACGGTAATTTCCTTTACACATGTCTATACGCCACAACATTCGGTATTTGCCCTGAATAATTTATCCTCTTCCTGGCTGAGCCGCGAAATTCTTGGTATTGCTCTCTTTGGCACGGGTGTTTTGCTGGTGTTTTTTCTTCGCTGGTCTGGCAATGACAGTGGAATATTTCTGCCGGTCATCCTTGTTTACACCTCGATTGCAGGTATTTTGCTGCTGTATTTCATGTCGCGGATTTACATGATTTCTACCATTCCTGCCTGGGATACATGGTATACAGTGTGGAGCTTTTTTATGGCTGCACTGCTCACCGGCGGCTTTGTTTTGATTCTGTTTACTTCTGCAGGTTTCAACCGGTTTCATGGCTACCTGTTGATTGTACTGGCAGGAATGTTACTTCTTCAGGTATTGGCCGCATACCTTCATCAACGGCAACTTATCGGGATGGAACACACCGGGATCGGAAAGCCCGATTTTGCTGAAGGTATGTTTCATACGGTTTATCTTGTAAGGTTGTTCATCCTTTTTATTGCCTTTATCTTTACTGCCTATCTGGCCATCAGGGTTCATTCGGGAATAGCGGATGCCGGGGCGACGATGCGTTTTCTTTCTTTCATACTGGCACTGGTTGTTTTCGAAGAAGTTGCGGGGAGATTCCTGTTTTACGACAGCTATTTCAGAATTGGGGTGTAGTTACCTGAGTTCGTGAAACATTTGTGCCTTGGTGCTTTTGTGGCATTTTTTGCCACTAAGGCACTAAAAACACAAATGTTGCACTACGACTAAAACATATTAACTACATATCAGATGGTACTCAGTTGATTTCCAAGGCTACGGAGCAATAAAAAAGCCCGGTCATTTTATTTGACCGGGCTTTTTTAGTATTTGATCAATGCTTATTCTTTTACGAATTTTGAAGTCTGGATACCTTGCTTATTATGAACGGCAATAATATAAACGCCGTTGGTAAGGTCGGAGGTGTTAATGGTAATTTGCTGGCTTCTGAAACCTTCAATTGTCTGAACAACTTCACCGATGATGTTGTAAATCTCAACTTTATTGATATCGTTCAGATTTTCAAAGAAAGTAATGTTGATCTGCGAAGTACAGGGATTCGGGTAAATGGCCGAGATTGGTCCGGCAGCCGGATCGTTGATGGCATCAGGTGAACCCCACGTATCATTAATGTCTGTATTCAGAGAATCAATAGTAACCGTGCGGTTCGGATCTCCTG
>JBKHBQ010000347.1:0-3264 GCA_046542305.1 Bacteroidales bacterium | reverse complement strand
CAAAGTTTGCCAGTGAAATTCAGACGCTCTAGGAAAACGGGAAGAGCCGGATAGCTTTTATGCATGACGGAAAAACAGGTGCAGCGAGTTTGTATAAATTGCTGACATCGATTGCCGAACTCACGCTAAATGCTGATAAAGCCGGACTATTCCTTCCGAATATATTTAGTAACGGCCATAAAGACTATGCTGCGGAAACGCAGACACTTTTTAATGAGCATGCATTCCGGGATTTTATCAATACCAGCAGTGTAGGTATCTGGAACTTTGCGCCGGATCATCCCATCAGTGTGGAACTGCCGGAGCAGGAACAGATCGACTTATTTTTTGAAGCAAAATGCAGGGCGTGCAATTATGCGTATGCCCGGATGATCGATGCAGATCCGGAGGATCTTATCGGGATGAAACTCTCAGATATTCTTCCGCGAACCGAGGAAAACATCAGTTATTTCAAGAATTTCATCCACAACGGTTTTCGCCTGCAAAATGGGATTTCGCATGAGATCACCCCCCAGGGTAAAGAGAAGTATTTTTCCAATTCCTTTATAGGTATAGTCCAGGAGGGCTTTCTTACCACAGCGTGGGGCACACAGGTGGATGTTACGGAAAGCTACCGGAATGAAGCCGGCCTTCAGGAAAGCAAGCGCAGGCTTTCTACAATCATCGACAACCTGCCCGGAATTGCCTACCGATGTGTGAACGACAGCAACTGGACCATGCTGTTTCTCAGTAAGAAATTCGATCAGGTAACAGGATATAAAGCCGAAGATTGTATCGACAATGCCAGGCTGTCGTATTCGGACATCATGTACCCTGAAGATCGTGAGCCGGTGTGGATCGCTATACAGCGGGCGATGAAGGACGAATTGCCCTACCAGATCGAATACCGTATTCAAAGCCGTGACGGACAGATTAAATGGGTGTGGGAACAGGGCCGTGCTGTGGGCAATAATGAAAAAGGCCAGGCCATACTCGAAGGCCTCATCATGGATATTACCCAGCGGAAATTTGCAGAATTGCGCACGGAAATCATGCACAATATCGCGCTGGCTTTCAATTCCACCCGCGACCTGGGCGAGTTGATCGACGTGATTCAGAAGGATCTGGGGCGGGCCGTGAAAACCACTAATTTTATGCTGGCGCTGTACGATCCTGAAAAAGATCAGTTTTCGCTGTCGTACATGAAGGACGAAAAAGATCATTTCGATACTTTCCCGGTAGGAAAAACCATCAGTTCGTTGGTCATTCGCAAAAACAAAAGCCTGCTGCTCAAAGGCCCCGAAATCGACGAGCTGGAGCGGAGAGGTGAAATCGAACGGTTCGGTTCACCGGCCAGATCCTGGCTTGGCGTACCCTTGCGCGTGAAGGGAAAAGTGATGGGAATCATCGTGTTGCAGGACTACGACAGCGAATATGCCATCAACAGGTATACCCAGGAGTTGCTCGAATTTATTTCAACCCAAATTGCAGGTACCCTGCTTAAAAAACAGGCAGAGGAAGAGATCAGCAAACTGCTGCAATCGGTGGAGCAAAGCCCCAACTCGATCGTGATTACCGATGTGCAGGGAAAAATTGAATATGCCAATCAGAAGTTTTTTTACATTACCGGCTACAGCGATCAGGAGGTGGTGGGAAACCTGCCAAATATTCTCAACCCGGAGTTTAACTCGGAAGAAAACATCAGCGAGATCTGGGACTTTATCAAGGCTGGTCACGACTGGCACGGCGAATTTTACAACAGACGCAAAAACGGCGAATTTTACTGGGAGCTGGCATCCATCACTTCGGTGCGAAATACACGCGGAGTGGTGTCGCATGTGGTATATACAAAGGAAGACATCACCCGCCGGAAAGAAATCGAACGCGATCTGGTGAAAGCCAAGGAACTGGCCGAAGAGTCGGATAAGCTAAAAACGGCTTTCCTGGCCAATATGTCGCACGAAATCCGAACCCCGATGAATGCCATCATCGGATTTACCGAAATGCTCGGCAGCGAGGAATATTCCGATGACGAAGAAGAGAAATTTATCGACCTGATCCTGGAAAACGGCCGGAAGCTGCTCAATATCATCGACGACATCATCGACATTGCCAAAATCGAAGCAGGACAACTCAGCATTTCAAAACGCAATTGCTCGGCCAATAAAATCCTGTACGATAATTTCTATACCTTTAAGCAACTGAAAACCAAACTCAACAAGGAGCAGATCGAGCTGAAGGCAAAACAGTTCATTCCTGATGAAAACCTGTTGTTCCTCTCCGATCAGCAGCGCATCAATCAGGTAATCTCCAACCTGATGAGCAATGCCCTGAAATATACCCTCGAAGGCTTAATAGAACTTGGCTATCAACTGGTGAATGAAGAGGGAAGAACCTACGTGGATTTTTATGTGCGCGACACCGGGGTAGGCATTCCCGAGGGAAAAAGCGAAGTAATATTCGACAGGTTCAGGCAAATCAACGAAGACCATACCCGAAGTATTGGAGGTACCGGACTTGGCCTGGCGATTTCAAGAAACATCGCCCGGCTGATGGGTGGCGATATTCGTGTTGAATCCAAACTGGAGGAAGGCTCTACCTTTCACTTCCTGATCCCTTACGAAAAACTTACCGAAAAGGATATTGCCGCACCCCGTTTGGTGGTGAAGAAACCCGATAAACCCGACTGGTCGGAAAAAACCGTGCTGATCGCCGAGGACGAGGATTCCAATTTTAAACTGCTGGAAGTGATGTTGCGAAAATCCAGGGTAGATATCAAGCGCGCATACAACGGCAAGCAGGCGGTGGAGTATGTGAAAGGCGGAAAACCCGTTGACCTCATCCTGATGGACATTCGCATGCCGGTGATGGACGGATATGATGCCACCGAGATCATCAAGAGTTTTAAACCCGGCATCCCGGTGGTGATACAAACTGCCTTTGCCCTGGCCGGCGATCGCGAAAACAGCCTCGAATCCGGCAGCGACGATTATCTTTCGAAACCCATTAAAGCCACCGAACTGTATCAGATTCTGAAGAAGTATCTGGGTTAAAATGAAACGTCGAAATTTTTTTTCTTTTTTCTTGCGTGAAAAAAGAATAGCAGTATATTTGCACTCCCGTTTCGGGAATAGTTCTTCAAAACAATGGGAGTTTAGCTCAGTTGGTTCAGAGCATCTGCCTTACAAGCAGAGGGTCACTGGTTCGAATCCAGTAACTCCCACACTGAGAGAAAGCCATCCAAAGCCGGGTGGCTTTTTTTGTATCATGAAATTCCACGAGAGC
>JBKHBQ010000055.1:0-17744 GCA_046542305.1 Bacteroidales bacterium | reverse complement strand
CTCCAATATCGGAACCCGACAATTGAAAGATTTCGGCCACGGTGTAGGATTCAATACTTCAGCCAGGGAAATAGCCAGGAGCAAGCACTCGCAGAGTGTAATTGAAAATGCACTGAAACGCACTTTCGCTCCAGAATTCCTCAACCGTATCGACGATATTGTGATTTTCGATTCACTCGATCGCGAGGATATTCACAAGATTATCGATATTGAGCTTAAGCACCTCTACAAGCGGGTGAAAGATCTCGGTTATACCATCGATATTGCCGCTAAGGCAAAAGATTTTATTGTGGAAAAAGGATGGGACGAACAGTATGGTGCAAGGCCGCTGAAACGCGCTATCCAAAAATATATCGAAGATCCGCTCGCCGAGGAGATCATCAAAAGCACGGTAAAGGAAAGCGATCATATTGTGATGGACTATACCGAAGGTAAAGAAGAACTGAATATCAACATAACCAAGGAAGAAGAGCAGCCTAAAGAGCTGCCGGCTCCCAAAGAGCAAAACTAAAACAGAGCTTTTTAAAATATCAACAGGAACCTCCGTACTTGCGGGGGTTCTTTTTTTTGCTTCTCCACATATTGCCGCCATTCAGAACTTTATAGTTTTTTGCTAAGCTCTTCCTCAAAACTCGAAACATTGTCAACGGGTTTCTTTACAGTGCTGGTCCAGAATTGGTCGAGCAGCCCGGCAATTTCCCCGTCGGAACGATCGAGGTATTTAACGCACAGATAAAAACCGGAATGTTCAAACCGAATATAAGTTTGGTTGGCTCCCCTGATCAGAAAATTATCTGATTTTGCCTGTATGCCTTCAAGATATTTCTTGTGCAGAATACGTGCAAGCTCAGCAATTTTTTCAGGTCCGGATTCCTTAAACAGGTATTCACCCATGAAGAACCGGTTGTTCAGAAAGAAAAAATGTTTCCGGGTGTTCGAATTGAAAAGCGTTTCGCGGTAGCCCAGCACTTTAATATCGAAGAACCCGAGCCGGTGGGCATTTACACAAAGCGGCCTGCCGTTTTTCCTGAGCACCATTTTAAATTTGGTACCGAACGGCGTGTCGGCAAAGCCGATTGCGGATTTGGTATCATAGCTGTCGATACTATTGATTTTCTGGTAGAATGCTGCAATGTGGTTTAGAAAATCATCCTTAATGCAATAGGCAAAAGGACTCTTGCCGGTAACCATTTTATAAACGGAAATGTACCTGGCGCTATACTTTCCGAAAACCAGCCTGATCGAAAGAATTTTGATCAGCGGGTAAAGCCAGATGCCCAGCACCACCAAAAAAATAATCCCAACAATAACGATCAAAAAATTAATATTCATTACACCTTTTTAGTTGACTTGCAAAATTAGTAAATGTCTTTGAAATGCTGTTCAACTTTCAAATCCCGATGATTAACCGGTTTGAAAGCTGTTGAGTATTCTACAACTAATGGGTGTGTAAATTTTAAATGCTGAATGGTTAATTATTGGCATTGACAATTTAGGCGAATGAAACCAGCATTGGAATATGATTATCGATACAATACCTGAACATGTTTCCCGGAAAGAAAACGGCGGTTTGTCTAGCCGATTGAAAGTTCGTGATCCCATTTGATATTGGAGGGGCGGGCGCCGATGTTCACACCGTTTACGAACATTTCCACACATTCCTTCAGGTCGGGGTGATATCCGCCTTCCAGGATTGCGAAAACATCGTTGAAGGCCTTGCTAAGCTGATATCCGCATTCGTAAAATGCATGAAGCGAATAATTTAAATTAAGCAGGCGGTCCTTTCGGTAGCCGTCGAAGCCTGCACTAACGCCCACCACATCCGCTCCGAATTTCAGCCCTGCCTGAATAGCTTTATTCACAGCTTTCAGAAACTCACTTTCACCGCTGTTTTCCGGAACTGGGATATTCAGGGTGTAGCCGAGGCCTTCTCCCCTGCCGATTTCCATAAATGTACCTGTGTAGGGATATGTATTTTGCTGATGAATGGAACAGTAAAACACCTTGTTGCTTTCGTAAAATATCTCCTGGGTACCATCGCCGTGGTGCCCGTCTATA
Source organism: Bacteroidales bacterium (assembly GCA_046542305.1). Classification (GTDB taxonomy): domain Bacteria; phylum Bacteroidota; class Bacteroidia; order Bacteroidales; family 4484-276; genus JBKHBQ01. Next base: position 15,686 of record JBKHBQ010000055.1, on the reverse strand, counting down.
TCGAGAATAAATACATTTTTGCCCTTGTTGGCCAGCAGTTGTGCAGCAATGGCCATGTTGTTGAACAGGCAGAATCCTGAAGCTTTATCGCGATGGGCATGATGCCCGGGAGGTCTGATTACGGCCAGATCACCCTGCTCACAAGCTTTTACCGACAATCCTACCCCAAGACAGGCTGCGCTGTAGCTTGCAGGCGACAGTTTTACCTCGGCAATGGAACTGCTATTGAGGCAGCAGCCTTTAATACTGTCGATATAATCCGTGCTGTGCACCAGTTCCAGGTATGCTTCACCATCGGCATCCACATCAGGGTAGCCGGCAAAATCCATCAGGCGGTAACTGCCTTCGAACATGCTTCCGATGTTGTGGTCGAGAAAAACCTTATTGAACAGAATTTTCATACCAGTAATCTTTTTCAGTGTCATCTGTTGCCATCTGCGGCGGCAGGATTTGCTAAAGTAATAATTATCAGTTAAAGCAAAAAATATCCCTCTCTTTTTTTCTCATGCGATAAGTCATAGGCCTAAACTTGACTTTTGCCCGGTAATTTTATATATTTAGGCTTTTAACAAAATAAAAGGAGGAAATTATGAATGACAGCATTTACAAGGTAATTGAAATTATTGGCACAAGTCCCAATTCGTGGGAGGAAGCTGCTACCAAAGCCATCGAACGGGCTGCCCGCACGCTGGATGAATTAAGGATTGCCGAAGTGGTGGAGCACGACCTGAAAATAGAAGATGGAAAGGTAGTGGCTTTTCGCACAAAGCTAAGGGTTTCTTTCAGGTTTAAAGATGCCTGATTTTTGATGCATTTTTTGCATTTGTCATGACAGGATGCGCCAACTTTTGGGCATCCTGTCGTTTTTTATCTGAAAACCCCGCGTTAACTGCGGCTGATGAGTTTGGCAAAACCGCAGGCTGTACCGCTCTGCTGGAAGGTTTTTTACGTCAGTTGGCTACATGGGTTAATATCCACACCAGAACGAGCACTGTTATCGTAATAATCCAGATGCCGCGGATGATGATCCTTAGATTTTTAAGCCTTGGCGGTTCGTTAAAATTATCCTCCATAATCCTCTCTTGAAAAGAAGGGCAAGATAATAAAAAATGTTCCGCAGATAAAAGCTTTTCCGCCTAAAAAGTTATCAAATTCCCTGCTCTGATACCGGATCATTTTATGTAATTAATTGATATGCAATGCAAATTCAGATGACTGCTTATTTTTTAAGAACAGAAACCGTGGCCGATTCGCCCGACAAGGTATGCACCCTGCAGAAATAAAAGCCGCTTTTCAATTCATGGCCATCTATCGTAAAAGTATGCTCACCGGCTTTCATAAATTCGCTTTTCACCTTCATAACCCTTCGTCCGAACATATCATAAACTTCCATACCTACATAACCCGGGTGGGATGTTTTAAAACGAACAGCGGTTGTCTGGCTGAAAGGATTGGGGAAGTTCTGCTCGATCCTTAAAGCAGCCGGCTGCATTTCCTCACCGGCATATTCGGCAAAACCCACCGTCTGGCTTTTGCCAAAAAGAATACTCAGGGAATTGTTTACCAGAAATCCGATGGGCGGAGCAGTGATCACCGCCACATCACTCACATTATCTCCATTGTAATCGGCTTTGGCAATTCCGCGGGCATTGTAGCCATTCACACCTATCCTGTAGCGGTGCTCAAAATTTCCTGTCCCGTCGTTGAGGTATACCGAAAGATCGCCGGCCGATTGGTTGGCAAGCAGGATATCCTTATCTCCGTCCTGATCTACATCAAAATCCATCACGCCTGAATTTCCCAGCAAGGTAGAGGAATATGGAGCATCATACGTGACCGATCCCTGGAAACTTCCGTCACCGGTGCCAAGCAACACCGACATGGTTTCCACGCCCGTGGCATCAAAACCGGTATTTCCGGTTGCCAGATCGGGAATGCCGTCGTTGTTGAAATCCGAGGAAATGATATCATGCGGCCCCCTCCCAACCGTATAGGTTACCGGACTGTCGAAGTCGCCATTGCCATCGCCAAGATGCACCTGAATGTAATCCCTGAAACCGTAAGGTCCGTAGTGAGCGGTGGCGAGATCGGCATTTCCGTCGCCATCAAAATCGTCTGCAATCAGCGATTCCGGATTTTCGCCGATCACCCTTACGTACGGTGCCTCAAAACTGCCATCGCCATTGTTCAGCATAAAGAAGAGCCTCTTGCCCGATTCGGCGATACCCATACATGCCAGAAATTCTGAAATTACGATATCAAGATCGCCGTCATTGTCCAGGTCGGTTGCTTCCACATCGCCCCAGCCGCAACCCGACACTTCCAGCGTTACAGGATCATCGAATCCGCCAGTGCCATTGTTGAAGGCAATAAAAGCATGATAACCCTGAAGGTTAGTGGCCGGCGAAACGAACAGCACATCGGGATAGCCGTCGCCGTTCATGTCGCGCAATTTTGCATGCGCCCCTCCCTGATCGGAAGTATAACGGCTGATGGTGTAATAATCTGCAAAAGTGCCGTCGCCATTGTTCATCAGCACCGAAATGTCCGTTTCAAATCCATCATCAGAGGAAGTGATGATGTCGATATCGCCATCGAGATCAATGTCGGCAGCATCCACATCTTCGGATGAAGGTCCGGTAATTCCGTAGGAAACTGTTGCAGGAAAATCTGCATTTCCGGGATTTTTGTGTACATTCACCGACATGGAGCGATCAACGATCAGCACATCCTTGTCGCCGTCATGATCGGAATCATCACAGAGCACGGCAGAAGATGCGGCACCGGAAGTAAAAGTCTGTACATCGAGAAAACCGCCGTTTCCGTCGCTTTCGAAGAGGAAAAATCCCTTTCCGGATTCGCCGTTGAATGAGGCCGAAAGGATGTCGGGCCAGGTGTCGCCGTTCACATCTGCAATGATGCAATGATCGCCGGAGCCCACATACACAGGATATATCAGTTCCTGGTATGCACCGAAATTCCCCTGACCATCGTTTTTGTAGATGTTCACGTAATCTGCAGAGCTTCCCCAGGAATCGAAGAATATGATGTCGTCGTCGCCGTCCTTATCCACATCGTGTACGTTCATTTTCGAACCGAGGCTGTAGTCCGTCGGGCGAACGCCATCGAAGGCATGTGCCTGCCATCCGTCGCCGGTATTGATCAGGATGGTCTTTTCGCTGCTTTCGTGGCCCACAACAAGATCGGGCAACGCATCATCATTGATAAATCCGCGAACCACCATGAAGGGAAAATTGCTCAGGGTGATGGTTTCATGAACAGAAAGGTTCCCGTTGCCGTCGTTTTCCAGGATCATCACCGTATTTCCGGGAATGGAAGGCCTGCCGAAGTGTGCCACCGCCACATCCTGATCGCCATCCAAATCAAAATCGATGGCAGTGAGGCCTTCAGGGTGCAGGGCCGTAAAGATTTCCTGATGATCGGTGAGGGTTCCGTCGCCGTTATTCAAAAAAACAGAAACGGAATTGCCCCAGTCATAGGTCTTGGGATTTTTTCCAAAGCCGTTGAATGTACCCGAATTGCAAAGCACTACATCAGGAAAATCATCCCCGTTCAAATCGGTCACGCTCAGCGATTCGATTCCATGAACGGTGTTGTAATGCACCGGAAGCTGAAAACTGCCGTCGCCATTGCCAAACACGACCTTAAATCCTGCATCGAGCGGAAATTGTCCGATCACCACATCGTTGTGGCCATCCTGGTTCAGATCACCCAAAGCCGCACTGAAGGGAAATCTTCCCTGGTCGTACTCGCCGCTTTTATAGCCGTGCCAGGTGTTTTCGAAGTAATCCTGCGGGTAGGCAGCATTCGAAACCAGAAAAAGAAAAAAGAAAAATCCTGAAAAAATCAGGGTGGTTTTTACTGATGAAATGTATGCGTCTGTTTTCATAATGAAATGTTTTGTGCAAACATAATGCGTGGAAATACCTTCCTGAAATAAAACATGACGAACACGGGAGTTGTTTGTCCGAACGGTTCGGTTCGGATGTTAAACAGGGACATCAATAACCTGAAAAGAGGTGAAGCAGGCGTCGCAGGTTTCCGGCTATTCAGGTTTTACGGCATAAACCTCAAACAGCCTGGCGGTGGATGTACTTACGCCTTTTGGTTGAAGAAAAACGTTCGGATGGCTGCTTTCCAGCCCGCCATAAATATATCCGATGAGGTTTTTTCCTGCAGGAAGTTTATCATAATCGATCAGTGTTCCTTTACTAAATGAAAGGTTTTGAGCGGGAATAAAACCGGCACTGGCACCAAGCAGGCCCGGCATTTTCACATCCAGCACATTTTCGGTCAGCGATCCGTCGGCAAACCGGGTGACCTGGCTGATAGTATTAACGGAAGGCACCAGCGGATCATTGATGATTTCTCCGGTTTCAGGGTCAGGTACAAAACGGGCCATTCCGCCAAAAAACAGGTTTGCCATCTGCTTCGATTCTTCGCTGTACATCGAAACGCAGGCGCCGTGATAATGGCTGAATTTCTGATCGAATCCAGTTATTGGCCGGTAACCTGAGGGGGTAATATCTACCGGATACAGCCATGGAAAATTTCGGTCGTATTGAAATACGCCGCTAAACACCGTGTAGCCGTAGTCCCCGTTGGGAAAAATCTGCGGAAGCATATTGAAATCCCGGCGGTGAAAATGAATGCTGTCGTGTTCGGCCTCATATGCGTTAATGCGGTATTTATCTCCATCCTGTGCCAGTTCAAATTTTCTGATCTCGTGCGTGTACTCCTGCTGATGTTCTGCATTCGGGCGTGTGGAATACCGGCCATCGAAGCGGTTGCCAAAAACCAGCAGGTATTCCGTGCCCATTTTCCCCAGATAGCCTCCCGAAACGGCCATTTTTTCGTGATGGATCTGTGTAAAATATTCTACCGGATCATCACCCGATTTTACGGCTGCGATTAAATCCGGTACATTCACTACCGTAAGAAACGGAAAGGTGATGTGCCCGTTCTTTTCGCGGCTCCAGCCATAGCCCCCGATCAGGACAAGGCGGTGGCCATCCTGATAAAACGCCATGTTGGTAGATTGCAACTGGTCTGAAAGGTTGAGCGGCAGGTCATAAATGTCTTTGGCCCACAACCGGTTTCCCTTCACATCCATCACCCAGATCCGGCGGTTTGAGCTATCGGGGGGATAGGCTTTTTCGGGCCGGTGATCGTGCAGCCCGTCGATGCGGCCGCCAAGGATCAGCCAGTCCCCACCATGGGTTGCAAAAGCGTATGAATTGATGGCCGGTGCATTTTCCAGCGAAATTTCGTTAAGTTGCACATTTACTACATGTTCGGGTTGCCTGCCTGCACACGATCCCAGGATTAGAATGGCGGCAAACAGGATCATATTCAAAGATTTCACGGTCATGAAAGATATTTTTTTCCGCTAAAATAATATTTGTCCAAAAACTCAGGATTACAAACAATTTTTTAGCTTGTGTGTTAAGATTACGGTTTTACATTTTAAGCGCGAAAAAATCCTATGTCAAAAATCCTGAATAATTTTCCGTTGTTCCCGATAGGCGTCATTGTACTGCCTGGCGAAATACAACCGTTGCACGTTTTCGAGCCGCGCTACAAGCAATTGATCGGTGAGATGAAGGGGAGCGGAAAAGTTTTCGGAATACCTTTCATAAAGGATGGGAAGATGTGTGAGTACGGATCGGCCGTGGTACTGCACAAGATACTGGCCACCAGCCCAAGCGGCGAGATGGACATCCTGGTGAGGGGCGTTTATTTGTTCAGGATTAAGGATATTAAAGAACAACTTCCCCAAAAACTCTATGGCGGCGGCTCCGTTGAAGTGCTGGACCAATTGAACGAGAAGGTTTCGGATAAGCTCTCGGAAAAATACCGCACCTACAAGGAACAGCTTGCAAGTATCAATTCCCAAAAATCCACCGAACTCACCGCAGAACATCCAAACCAGGTGCTCGACATTGCAGGCCAACTGCCGCTGGATATCGAAGAAAAATATGAAATGATTAAATCGGCAAGCACCCAACAACGCGAACAGTTTTTGCTCGAAAAACTCGAATTCCTGCTGATGATCAATAAAAAGCTGGAAGAGGTGGGTTACCGTTTTTACCTCAACTGATTTCCCTAAAACAGGCTTACCATACTGCCGTCGTGCTGAAGCCGGTAAAAACCGCTTTGGTCGATGTACAAACCTTCAGGCACCGATTTGCGCATTCTGATGGGTACGTCGATGGCAATCACATAACCATCGAACATTGTGGAAACCGTTTTTACCTCACTATGCGCAATGATGATTTTGGAGGCATCATAAAAACTGAGTATTTTTTCTACTTCATGTTTCCTGATTTTGTAACCTTCCTGATCGTCGAACAAATACCCGCGGTACCAGAGGGGACCATAGGCATTAAGGATCAGGTCAGTCAGTTCGGGATAGCGGTTTGGTGCCAGCGGATCGTGGGCCAGGTATTCCTGGAGTAAAAAGTTTATTTTCGGAATACTCAGCCGCCTGTTGTACAATGCAGGGGAAATGCCCGCATGCGAAAACAGGTTGTCGTTGATGCGGATGATTGTATTGCGGGTGCGAAGCCATTGACCCAGTGCAGAATTTCTATCGAAAAACTGCGAATAGTCTTTCATGAAGTAATTGGAAAACAGCTCGTACTTCCGGTTGATGTAGCGTGTGTCGTTTACCATCACCATCACCTCGTGGTTGCCGAGCAGCATATGTACTCTGCCGCCCTGCCTGCGGGCTTTCAGGTCGAGCTGATAAATAAACCACAGGCTTTCCGTCACCTCATTGCCGCGGTCGAACACATCGCCGAGCATTACCACATGGCCGTTGCCCCAGATCCAATTCAGCGAATCATCAATCACATTGTTCACCCGCAGGTAATTTACCAGCGACTGATAGTGCCCGTGAATATCGCCGATGGCAAGAATTTTACTTACATCCTCATAATTAGAAGGATCGGCTTTGATGTTGCGCACAAGGGTATATTCCCTGCCGGTGGCAAAACTTGTAATGGTGGCGGTATCATCATTTACAGCAAAAAAATCCTCGGTCAGAACCGGGAAATCTTTCACTGTGTCGTAGCGCATGTAAAACATCCTTACTTTTTTGTTGCTCAGCCACTCAACGTGCGGGCCATCCTCATATCCCGGCGAACCTTTGTAGTAGTTGCGCATTTCGATAACCTTCACCAGGTAGGTGGCCACCTCGGGGTAATTGGCCAGATTGGCCAGATCGAGCGCGGTAAACTCATTATCGTTCTCAAGCTGGGCCTGTGCGCCATGTTCGATAAAGAGTTTAACAAATTCCAGTTTATTGGTTTTGGCTGCAAACATCAGCGGGGTATATCCTTTTCTGGCCCTGCCATCGGGGTTGGCGCCCATCCTCAGGAGCAGCCCGGCCATTTCCGGTTCGCGGTGCTGAACGGCATACATTAGCGGAGTTTTTCCACCGGATGGTTTATCGGGATCAGCGCCGTCCTTCAACAACCTTTCCAGGATGTCCGCTTGTCCGTAGCGGATGCTGTAATTTATCAGGGTCATATCTTTCCGGCCGTAGATTCCGTTTATCGGGTTTCCCTGCTCCACAAATTTTTCCACAGTCTGATAATCACCGTTTTTAACCGCTTTGTACAGCTCCTGCTCCGACACCTTTTCATGCCCCTGAGCTGCGGTAAAAAAAACCGCGAAAATCATCCATATGAAAATCAGTCCTTTCTTCATGTCATTTTTGATAAATAACCCTTGCTCAGGTGGAACCAACATTAACCAATTTTGTACCAGTATGTTTCGTCCGGTGATTTTCCTGAACCATTATCGCAGGCAGGCATCCAGAAACTCAGATTTGATGCTTTTGTCGTTACCGGTTATTTTGTAAAAGTCATCGAGATATTTAATGATCCTTTTTTGGTCCTTTTTCCTTAATAAATCAAATTCCTGATACAAGGCATAAATGTCATCCTTTTTTTGCGCGAACAAAGCAAAATATTCCTTGTAGGTTTCTATGCTGCGGCAGTACCCGCGATATAGCCGTTCCTCCACCGATTGGATGCCGAACTTGGGCAGCGGCCTGGCATATTCGGTTTCAATCAGCCCGCTCCAGTCGAAATCATATGGAATGGCGTAGGGTGGTTTTTCCGGGTCGGTCACAAATAATTTGATGTTGTGAAGTGTAGTCACCGCCCAGTCGGTATTGCCGATCATGTACTGAAAAATGGCCAGTTTGGTCACATGGTCCACCCTGGTGCTGTCCTGAAGCAGGTACTTGGTTTTTATTTCTGTGGCATCAAACCGGTCTTCAAAAGCATCATCCGATTCAATAAAAAATGCGTAGCTCTGTTCGGTCCGCTTTCCCGAATTGGTGTCTACATAATCGATCAGCGCCAGCCGCACCCTGAAACTGGTATCGGTAATGATGTTGAAATGCCTGTAAATAAGGTATTCCTCAAGCACATATTCCTGGTATTTTTTTCTGTTCGAAATGCATTGCGTTACCAGCTTCACCTTGTCAAGGCCGTCAAACCATGTTCCTCTCACCTGTTTCTTTTTAAAATTTACCTTCAGCGGCGGAAAATTGCAGTTTTCACGTGCACGCCTGAAATTGCCGCGGGTTTCGAGTTTAATGTTCAACTGTACCGTATCCGAACCATCAGCATATTCCAGGATTGCCAGGTGTTCGTCGCGCTCCTTCCCGATGTCCCTGAGCAGGGTACTGAAATCGCCGCGGATGGTAAAACGGATCACCTCATGCGAAGTGAACAGCGGCTTTGCATTGCCCACAGCATAATCCTGGGAATGAACCGGATTCCATATCAGCAAGACCAGGAATACAAAAAATATCTTCTTCAGCAGATTGTTCATGACCGTTTAGGATTATGGTGCGAAGGATCGGCATCCTTAAAGGTAAAATTATCCAGTGTTTCGCCTTCAAAAAGATTGGAGGCATATTTATCCCAGAAATAATAGATTGTTACCTCGGCCGTATCGCGCATGAAATTAATTTTTCCGATTTCCACCCGGTTGATTTTTAAACCGGTCCGGGTTTCGAGATCCTTAATAAATTTCTTCTGGTTTTGCGGTTTGATCAGGTCGATCTTTTCGTAAATGATGGTTTTGCTGTTTTCATGCTTAAAGCTCCAGAAATATTCGATCACCAGGGTAATTATTGTCAGGGCCACGTTGGCGAACAGCAGTTCCACGTAACTGATCTCCTTATCCGAAAGGGCATTCATCACCGAAATGCAGATCACCAGAAACAAATAAGTCATTTCCTTGATGGGAATCGGATTGGTGCGGTACCTGATGATTCCGAACAAGGCAAACAAACCCAGGGCAAAACCCAACTGCAGGTCGACGTTTTGCAGCAGGTACGAAAGAAAGAAAACAGCAATGCTGATGAGAATATAGGTGAACAGGTAATCCTTGCGGCGGTTGTTGGTGTAGTAGATATACCTGGTAATGATCAGCGTAAAGACGAAGTTCAGGCCAAACCTGAACAACATCAGCAGAAAATCCCGCTGGTTAAAAAATTCGACCCCGAACAACTTAGGATCTGACAAAAACTGAAGCAAGGCTGCTGTCATTGCACATTTTATTTAACGTGAGTAATTTTGTTTTAAACCTGTTGTATTTTAACGCTTTGTATAGCATGGCCGAACCAACGCAATACTTGCTGAATTTCATCGGCAGGATGTGTAGTTGGCGAAAGATGCGTTCCATATCCGCAAGTCCTGAGCTACGGTCCTGCTTAATTTCGGCAATTACTACATCCGGGAGGGAAAATCCCCTGCCATTCGCCCTGAAGTTGAGGTTGTAATCGATGGTAATTCTTTCGGGTTCCGTACGGTGAACCAGGGTAATTCTGCGAAACTTATTGGCAAGTTTCGGTTCCAGTTCGTCCGGGTTTAATCCGGTATGTTTATGGATAAATTTTGCTTCCTGATGGGTAAATGCTTTGTGGGCATTGGCGGTTTCCATTCGTTTTTTTCGTGTACGCCCCTTGTTGGATTTTATTTTTACCTCCAGAAAACGAATGCCCGTAGTAAGATATTCGCGCCGGCGAACCTTAAACCTGTTGAGTTTACGGTTGTGATGATCTAGGTACATCCGGTGAACATCTGTATCGTAATACAATGTTTCATAGTCGAATTCCCGGTGGTCACCGATCTGCAACACCCGGTAATGAACGGAAGCACGGCGTAGCGCCTTTTCGAAATACTCGAAACGGAAGACGAATTTCTTGTCGAAACGGTCCAATAGTTCTACATCCTCCATTTCTTCAAGAGAAATCGGATTAAAATCACCCAAAAAAGGTGCAACGGATTTTACTTCTGCCTGATTGCCTGATGTTGTCATTACCTCTCCGGTTGCCGGAACAGATTAAGTTCGCTTACTGACGTTTAATTGCCACGAGCAAAAATAAAGAAAATGACGAACAACAAAAATTATTGTATCATGGCGTTAAGCAATATTTAACGATATTTTACACCATTAGCTGTAGCCCCAGCCGTCTTTGCGCCACAAAAGGTTTACAGTTGATATGACGACTGTTTTTGAAAAACCGGTCATGGGTCTGCACCCCACGCTTATGTTGTTCCATTTCATGGCATTTCCGGCTGCCGCAACCAAATTTCTTGCATAAGCCATTGCCAGCATAACAATACAGGTTCTTTCGGGAATTATTCCAATCTGCATAACCGGACAGATTGCCGCTGCGCCAGCATTAACAATCTCAAGTTCCATGGCAGGATCGTTCAGTGGTTGATTTCCGCGGGTAATGCGATCGACGGTTAGCAGCAGCCTTTCAAATCGAACGACAACATGCCGTAGAAGTTCTCCTGTATCGAAGCGGGAGTTGCTTTCGCTGTTTTGCCGGTAGACCGGACGCGCTTCATCCGGCATTTTTACCTGGTTGCGCTCGTACACCACCCCGTCGTCCATAAGTATAAAATCGTCCATCCATTCATAAAATGTCGCAGATAAGCGGATCGATCTGTTTTTTAAGCTATTGAACCCACCCCTGATTTTCCTGCTTAATAATGTTGCCGGATGATGAAGATTTGGATATTTTGCATTTTTTTGTCCGGGTTTTTCAGATTTCAAGCGGAATTTTTGGGAAAACGCCGGAAGGCCGGCGATGAATTCCCGAAAAAAATTGTTAAAATAATCCCTGACCATCCCTGCATGCAATTTTGTTGCAGTTTGCTTTCTTTCAGGCCTTTTTAGTGCGTTGGCATGGATTTTCGACGTTAGGTAAACATTTGAATTCATAGAATTATTTTTTTATAACTGAAGCACCTTTTGAATTTTTTATATCTTTACCATGGTTTTTGTTTACACTTTTATTGGTTTTGAAGCCGGTCGCCCCCTAATGACCGGCTTTTTTCATTTAAGCTATTGCTTTAATTTTTCATCTGCATCAATTAAATTCCTCCTTTAGCAAAAACCATCTTCAGCAAAATTACACTTACTAAACCATTGAAATCAAGTATTTTGACAAGATTTTTCATTTAAAAATTTCCTTAATCTCCTTACTTAATCCTGCTTAAGGCGCTTAAGCGTCACTAAAGTTTTATTAAGTTTTTTACTTAAAAACTTGCATACACATTTAATTAATCATTAATTTTACACTTTATATTTCGCGAAAAAAGGAGGATATTTTCACGCGTTTCATTTTGATTACGAACAGCTAAAACAGCAGCAATGGCCACGGAACTTTCGTTTTTGTGTCATCCGGTTGAAAACCTGCTCAGGCATGTACACACGCTGGTGAGCGGAATTAATCGTGTGGATGCGGTATACCTTCACCAGGGGGTACTTCGGGCCAGGCGTGTGCTGCTGATATCGGGCCGCGGACTGACAGAAATGCTCGATTTGCAGGCGCATATTCCCTCTATCGAAAAGCTTCGAAAAGGAAAAAGCGCTTATAACTGGTTCTCACCTAAGGAAATTCCCTACCACATAAATGACGGAACCCGCAAAATGGGCGGCATGTTTGATGAACTGGAGAAGGTGGTGCTGATGCTGCGAATTCCCAACCATGAAGATCAGGCCGGTGATCTGATGTTTTTTTATTTTGCACCCGACCTGCGCAATTTCGGCCCTGCCAGTACCAACAGCGAAATCACCACGGCACAAAAAGAGATCATTGCAAAAAGCCTGGTGAACGCCGTGCAAACCATCATGAATATTTCGGCTTCCGACCGGGAAAGCTGGGAACTATTTTCGCAAATGACTACCGATAACCGGCGCAAACTGCAACATCTGAAGAAGCAATTCGATGAGGTGAGCCTCCGGTATGAAGAGCGGCTTGTGGATACCTGCAATTACTATCTTGCGGGACTTGCTGCAAAATATGGAAAAAATTATGCGTTCGGCCGGGGTGCCGAAAAATTAATCCGCGAGTACAAGGGTGATTATTTCAGAATTGAAAACGCAGTAACACAGGCGGTAAAGCTGGCCAACATGCTGATTCCTGCCACAGAAGGCGAAACTGTGGAGATCACCGAAGATCTGATCAATTTCTCAGCCCCCGAAGCCGCCGACAACCTGGAAGAGCAGATTGCCAACAGCATCTATGAAAAGCCTTACAAGTACCTGAACATGCTTGAAGAGGCGGCGCAACGGGTGCGGGACAACAAAATTCCGGTCACCAGTCAGCACGTGGCCGATGCCCTCCAAAAACCGGTGAAACCACCGGCCATCACCTGGAGTATCAACAAACACATGAAAAACATCCAGCACCTCTTAAAGGTGTATCCCGAAAAATGGCCTGTCATCCGTTCGGAATTCAAGCCCATCCTGCGGATCACGGCATAACCGGCATCTGATCAAATTTCCGTTAGTTTTGTTAACTGAACATGAAAATAATCGGCGAATACCTTTACTTTAACGGCAGGTTTATCACTCCCGCACAATTGCCGGCGCCTGACCCGGACGACGGGGTTTCGATCTATGAAGTGATCCGGTTGATGAATGGCGTTCCATTATTTCTGGAGATGCACTTTTTCAGGATGATCAATTCGGCTGCCGTTATCCGGTTGGGCATCACACCGAAGATTGGCGACCTGGCCTGCAACATCAGGGATCTGGCCCGGATCAATGGAATCAGCAATGGGAACGTGCGGGTAAATGTTTTTTTTCCTCCGGCAGATATGCTGAACTATGATATGCTGATTACCTTCATCCCCCACCGCTATCCGCATGAGGAAGAATATCGCGACGGGGTTGCGGCTTCAGGGCTGCATGCCGAACGGCCGAATCCGCAGGCCAAAATAAATAACAGGCCCCTGCGGTCGAAAGCCGATGACCTGATCGAAAGCCGGAAGGTGTATGAAATCCTGCTCATCAACAACCACGGGCACATAACAGAGGGCAGCCGCTCGAATATTTTTTTTGTTGAAGATCGGCGTATTTGCACTCCACCCGAATCGGATATCCTGCCCGGCATTACCAGAAATATGGTGATGGAAATCTGCAGGGAAAAAGGATTTGAGCTGAAGGAGGAGAAAATCGATTATTCGCGCCGCCATCAATTTCAGTCTGTCTTTATTACCGGAACTTCCCCCAAGGTGCTGCCGGTATCAGAGATCGACGGGGTACATTTTCAACCCGCGTATCCACTCACCCGCGAAATCATGGCCGCCTATGATGAGAAAATCGAAAATTACCTGAAAAACTTCGATTACGATTGCCTGATATGATGGTCAGCAACAGAAATACCGGTGTCATTCTTTTGCACTGAATTATGAGGTAATCCGTCCGATGGTTCCCGATATAATCTTCAGTTCAAATGCATTTTCCGGTACAGGATCTTCAAAATTTTTGTTGTAATAAATCATTCGCAGCACGGTATTTCCTGCGCTTACCGTTTTAAAAGTAAAGGTGTATGTCCCATAGTTTTTCCCGGTTTCCTTTGCTGACCGTACGTCAGGTTCGCCTATCTGCTCAATCACATCATCATTTACACCTACCACTTTCCACATAAAACCCTTATCGGGATATCCCTTCAGCATTACCTCGAATTCTGATCCGATGGAAAATGTAACGGTGGAGCCGTCATGTTTCTCCGTGATGGGATCAGCGCTGCATGAGGTAAGCAGCAGGAGTGCCACAAAATACAATGAAAAACATATCCGTTGTTGCATGCTTGTAAATATTTTTATTTGAATCATAGCCAAAAGTACCATTTTTTTTACTTTCGTCAGTGTGAACCAAAAATCAAAACACAATGAAACTATACCTTTCCCTCACTATTGCCTTGTTGTTGATCGCTGGTGCGATTTCCGGATTAAAATCCCAGCCGGTGACCATCGATGACAACTTTCTCAGCATACGCGCCGGCGCCGGCGATCCGCTTTACACTACCTATGCAGCGGCCATGGTACGATCGCGACTGTATGGCGACAAAGCTTACAAAATGGATTACTACTCGCAGTGCCTTCCGGTGAGCTATTCAAGTGATCAATCAGGTAAAATATACAATATTTGGAAAATCAATGATGTGGTGGTTGATAAAATCAGTGAATTTCATCAACCACCTGTGGTCACAGCATCGTTCCCCGATATGGCTGTGATGACCTACGAACCCTGGCCGGGCATTGAAGTACAGGAAACCTTCCTGGTCTATAGTTCGAAAACTTCGGTGGTGCGCATGTGGATAACCAATAATACCGACAAGCCGCACGAAGTGGATGTGTATCCCACCATCAACCTCGATAAAGATTCCATTCATATCCAATCCTGGGATCATCAAAATCATGCCTACCATACACACAGGCACGAGTCGCTCAAAAGGCTGATCAGCAATCTCTACAGCAAGGCCGGTTATCCAACGGAAGTGATGGACATCTTTACAGGAAATTTTACACCTTATTCCTATGGCGGATATTTCGGCAATATGGACGATTTTTACAACATTGTAAAAACAGATTTTTATACGGAAGACCGGAGCGATTCGCTCAATATGGCTTCTGAAGGATTCGCACGGTTTATCGCACTGCACGGAAGGTTCAACCTGCAGCCCGGCGAATCTGCGGATATCCGGTACATCCGGGGTATTCAGGATCAGAAAGAAGATGTGCAGGAGCTGATCGAAGAAATTAACGACGTTAAAACCATGGATTTGCAGCCATTTGCCGACGCAAATATTGCGCTTTTCAAATCGGTGCCGCGGCTGGATTTTAAGAGTGAGGACGAACGGCTGGTATACCTTGGCGCGCTCAATCTGGCCAGAGGTTGCATGTTGCCACCCTCGGGTCAAACTTCGCACAATTTTTATGTTTTCTCGCGCGAACCGCTCTGGGGATGGGGACACGGACATCAGGTGCTGCACGAATCACTGGCCATGCTGGCCTATGCACTTCTGGATGCCGAATCCGCCCAGGAATCGCAGCGCGTGTATATGGAGCAGCAGGGTGATGACGGGCTGATTGCCTACCGGCACGGCCCGCGTGGCCCGCAAACCTACCCGCACAAGGGGCAGCCTACCACCTCTGCGCCCTTTTATAGCTGGATCAACTGGGAGGTGTACGGCGTTAGCGGCGACCGGGATTTTCTTGAAGATGCCTATATCTCGGGCAGTAAATACGTGGACTGGCTGCACGAAAACCGCGACACCGATGACGACGGCACCTTCGAGTGGGGACCGTACGGCATCATTGAAAATGTGCGCGACT
>JBKHBQ010000346.1:0-3297 GCA_046542305.1 Bacteroidales bacterium | reverse complement strand
ATAAAAAAACCGACCAACATGATAATCGATCAGGCTGGTCGGTTTCGTTAAAAGATGATCAGAAATGCTGCAGAGCTATTTGATGTTGAAATTAAACCCCAAATCACCGGCAAATTTCTGCCCGCTCAGGTCCTGATACATCTTCATGTATTTTTTATGATATTTCTCTTTTTGCTTTTCGCCGTTGATAAACAACGCATCGTCCGTCAACCTTACGCGGGTTTCCATGCCTTTTTGCACAAGCCCGTCCGAAAGCAGTTGATTTGATATCTTTTCAGTGATTACCATCTGCTTTTTAAGTTCCTTTTCTTTCTGCAATAATTCGTCATGCTTTTGCTCCAGTTCCATTTCGCGGACAGCCATTTCCTTTTCAACGCGCTCGAATTCCTCCTGTAACTGATCTTGCTGAACATCTATTTCTGCCTCATAAGCCGCTTCCGTTTTCTGAAGCTGCTCAAGTACTTCTTCCAGGCGGAGGTACTCAAGTTTTATCTCCTTTTCCAGTTGCTTTTGCTCCTCTTTACTCAGTTCGCCGGATTCCTGCGCAAGCTGTATTTGCTTTCGAAGTATTTCAAGCTGTTTTTCCGCATCACGAACATGACGGTAATTTTCCTTCATCTGCATATTTAATTCCATCGACTGCTGCGTATGCATTGCAGAGGCCTCAGCAAGTTGTTTCTGCAACATTTGATTTTGCCGGTAGAGTGTTTTAAGTTGCATTTCCATCTGATGGAATTCCTCTTCGGCAATACTGTCGGGTGTTGCGACAAACCGAACAGGATCGGTCGTTTTTGGTAAAGGTCCAATGTTGACACTGTTAAATGAATTTGACTTTGCAGGTCCCGGCATGGAGGAACTGGCTGCCACGATGGCTACTGCCAGCAAAAGAACAGTAATGGCCACTGATCTTACGCCGGTTTGATCGACTTTGTTTGTTCTGTTATTCATACGCTTAATTCTGTTTAGAAGTTGATATTTGTGTTTGAAAAACGTCATTGCCAATTGTGGAGAGGTGGCATTAAAAGCAGCGATCCTGTAGAGCGCAAGCGACAGCGCGCCGGCGCCGATGCCCGCCTTCACTGTCATATCATCGCAGCAATGCTCACGTTCGCGGTCGAATACGGATGATATCCACCAGATGGCGGGGTGATAAAAAAACAGGACCTCAAGGATGGATTTTAAAATATTTACCAGGTAATCCTTGCGGCGGATATGCGCCAGTTCATGCGCCAGAACAGCCTCGGCCTGCTCCGGTGTCAATCCCATGAGAAGTCCGGCAGGAATCAGGATCACAGGCTTGAAATGACCGATAACCATGGGTGTCTTTGCCACGTAAGATTCAAGAACCGTAACCATCTTCTTCAGGCCCAGACGCTCCGACAGCCGTACCGCCATTTGCTGCCACGCCGGATCGGGTTGTTTCACTCCTGCATGTTTCAACCTTTGCACATACAATACACCCACCGAAAACCGCAAAACAAAAAATATAAATCCGCCCATCCACAGCAATACGATGGCAGACAGGTGCATTTCAATCCACAATCCCACATCATCAACCCGGTCCAGCGCGGCAGTTATCGCCGTAAGCAAGGGAACCTGTTCCGAAATCGCTTCATGCCCTGAAAGCTTTTCCATCACAGTAATTTCCGCAACTGCATCACTGGTCGATTCAGGCAGATACGCACCTGACATCATCCTGAAAGTTACGGCGGCTGCCAGCGTAATAAGCAGGATCGCACCGCCGGTCAACGTGTACCTTACGCCTGATCTGCCGCTGTCGATAACGGAGAGCATAGCTTTCAACAGCAGGGCGATCAAAAGGATTTGCCAGAAGGAATGGATGATGGTCCAGCCGAGGGCGTAGGTCAGCCGTTCATCGAAAAAATGTTCAACAAAACTCATTGTTCACCTCCTTCCAGCTTTTCGATATAGGCTTTGATTTCCTTCAATTCTTCCCCGGAAGCCTGGTGGTTTCCGAGTGCTTTCATCACCAGACTGGACGCCGATCCTCCGAATACGCCATACAGCATACGATCGACCATTTGTTGCTGCGCTTCATCCTGCCTGATCCGCGGATGATATACATGCCCTCTGCCCTCTTTTACGCGCGACAAAAGATTCTTTTCCATCATGATCTGCATCAGTTTAAGGGTGGTGGTGTAGCCCACCTCCCGCTTTTTGTTGAGTTCGTCATTTACGGAGCGCACCAGCGACGGGCCTTTTTCCCATAGCACCTGGAGAATTTCCAGCTCCGATTCCGTAGGTTTGATGTGTTGTTTTGCCATGATTGAATGTATTACGAAATTATTCGTAGGTTAATTACGAAATGGTTCGTAGGTTTATTGTGTGGAGGAGAATTTTTTTTTGAATTGGGATCTTAAGCGTAAGATAATCAAATCAGGAGGATGAGTATCATCATGTGCTTGAGGTATAGCATTTCGCAGCACGATTGCTTCAAAATCAGTAAATTTTATTGGTGGGATTCAATTAATATGGCCGCTTTTTTGTACTTCCTTGTTGGTCCACTTTTCTTCGAAGTATTCAATAATTCTCAAGTAGGTTATTCTGGCTGTTGGCGTCCAAAATACTCTCATTTCCAGCACATAATTGATTTTTTATTTCTTACTGAATTCCTTCATGATTTCCTCATGCGGGATTAAATGACCTTTATCAGCCTCATACAAGCCTTTCTCAATGGCATCTTTTTCTTCGTCATCCAATTGATCCCAATCCACCTGCTCATGTTCAATAAAAAATTCATCGATCTTATGAAGTATATCAGGATTTTGGGTTTCGACAATTCTTTTCACCAACTCTATTTTCTTTTCGTGAATATTCATAAACAGGAATTTAAACAAAGATAATAATTTTAACCGATTAAAAGATTCTTCACGGCGTCGAAATACTAAAACCCCTCCGTTCGAAACTTCTTCCCGTGCTGCTTACAAAGTATCTGTGCCACGCCCCTGCCGGTGATCAGTCCCGATGGCAATCCGCCGCCCGGCGAAACCCATTGTCCGGCCATATAAAAATTTTTCAGGCCCGGCAATTGCTTCTTCATCTGCCTGAAGCCCATCTGCGGGGTCATCACCCAGCCTTCGAAGCTGCCTTTCCAGTTGTTGGTATATCTAACCACGGTGGCCGGCGTGGAAACATCCGTCACCTCAAGATGTTCCTTAACATTACCGAACCTTTTCTCAAGCATATCAGCCAGGGCAGCGGCAATCCGTTGTTTTTCGGTTTTGTATTTTTCGCGGTCGTTTTTCCGGAGGTCAAGCCAGTAACGGTGGTTGAAGG
>JBKHBQ010000345.1:0-3301 GCA_046542305.1 Bacteroidales bacterium | reverse complement strand
ATTCTTAACTTGCTGAATAAAGTAATAATTTTATTACCTTTGTTTGAAATAACTTAAATGAAAAGCAGGGAGTTACTTAAAATACTCACTCGTGATGGATGGTATCCGCTACGGCAATCCGGTAGCCACATCATATTAAAACACGATAAAAAACAAGGCGCCATCGTATTTCCTTTCCATCCAACTTCTGAAATAAAAAAAGGACTTCTATTTTCTATCTTAAAAAAAGCAGGAATAAACATTGACAAGCGATGAATAAATCAAAAATAATTTTTAAAGTGGTTAAAGAAGATACCGGCTACAGCGCGATGGCTGAGATCGACGGAGATTTTATCGGCACACAGGCTGAAACCGTCGAGGAGTTGAAAATGATGGCTATTGAAGCAACGAATTTGAATTTTGAAGGTCGGAAAATCGAATATCATGCTGATGATATTACTTTTGAATTTGACCTGGAAAGTTTCTTTGCCTTCTACAGGGTGCTGAACGTAAAAGCGCTGAGCGAGCGCATCGGAATGAATCAAAGTCTGCTGTCGCAATACATTCGGGGCATCAAAAAGCCCTCTCCGGCCCAGATGCAAAGAATCATCAACGGCGTTCGACAAATCGGCAGGGAACTATCAGAAGCCTCTTTTCTGTTGTAGCGCTATGCCTCATCCTTCCCCATGGTCCGTTTCCAGTTCCCTGAGAATGCTGCTCACATCCTCTTCGGTGGTGGTGAGTTTGGTTTTGCAGATTTTTATGAGTTCGGCGGCGCGCTTTACTTTTTGTGAAAGTTCATCTACGCTGATTTCGCCCAGTTCGATCTCGTTCACGATCTGTTGTAGTTCTTCAAATGCTTCGGTATAGCCGGGTTTATTGCTCATTTTCGTTTGTTTTTGATTTGACTGTACTGATGATCTTTCCGTGGTAAAGTATGGTTTCCATGATATCGCCGGGTTGTACGGATTCGGTGCCGGTGAGCGATCTGTCGTTTTTTAGTGTAATGCTGTAGCCGCGCCGGAGCACATGCTGCGGGTGCAGCAGGCTCACTTGTTTTTCCAGCGCCCCCAGCGCAAGCAGGTTTGTTTTCAGTGTTGATGCCGCGGCTTTTTTCAGAAGCACCTGGTTTTGCAGTACGGCTTTCTTTTCTGCCCTTAAAAAACTTTCGGGTAATTTTCTGACCAGTTCTTCCAGTTGCTTCACCGCCGACTGTTCGCGGATCATTCTGGTCATCACCCCCTGATGGAAATCGCGAATGCTATGGCTGAAAACGGTCTTTTCGGCGGCAAGCAGGCTTAACGAGCCTGACCTGAACCCTTTGGAAAGCTGTAGAAGCTGATTCTGCTGATCCTTAAGCAAGGCGCGCGTATTAGCCCGTATCGATTGCGCCGAACGCTCCAGTGGTTCGTCGAACGCCCGGAAGCGCCCGATCAGGAGGTCGGCAAGCTCGGTTGGAGTGATGGCATTTTTCCAGGCCACCATTTCCGAAACGGTTTCGTTGGTTGAATGGCCGATGCCGGTAAGCACCGGTAAAGGAAAGGAAGCGATCTCGCGTGCCAGGTCGTAATGGTTGTAGCACGAAAGCCCCACCTCTCCCCCGCCGCCGCGGATGATGGCCACCAGATCGAAATGCCGGAGGACACGGGTGATGCGTTTCAACTGCGCGATGACCGAAGCCACGGCATTATCGCCTTGTAGCAATGCCGGGAAGAGCATATAAAAAAACCTGTACCCCCACGGGTTGTTTTCGATCACACTTTTGAAATCCGCAAACCCCCGGCTGGTTTCCACCGAAATGATGGCGATCCGCTGCGGCAAGAGCGGAAGCCTGAGCGCCTTATTCCCCGCGTAAATTCCTTCCGCTTTCAACCTGTCGATGGTTTCCTGCTTTTCGCGTTCCAGGTCGCCAAGCGTGTATGAAGGATCGATATCCTGAATGATCAGGCTCATGCCGTAAACCGGGTGGAAACTCAGCTTTGCCAGGATTAGAATGCTGATGCCGTCTTTGAGCGGTTCTTTCAGGATCCGGATGAACTGTTCGTTGATGCGGTTGAAATCGTCGGCCCACAGGTTGGCTCTGATCTGCGCCACCACCCTGCCTTCCCGCCTTTCCACCAGGTCGGGGTAGCAATGTCCTGACTGGCTGTAATGGTTCAGCTTGTTCATTTCAGCTTTGATCCAGTAAGCATTGCGATACCACTGCTTCACAGCGCGCTGTAGACTTTGGGTGATCTCCAGCAGGGAAAAGACTTTTTGATTATGGATGATTTCCGGCATGGTAAAAAACTACGGCACATCGATTTTAAGGGGTAAAATTACTGTTTTAGCACGTACCGTTAACCTCGCGGACATATGAATTTTTGCGGAGCGGAGGGCGTGACGACCAACATCATCATCAACATTGGTTTCAAAAAAACGAGCGAAGGCTGCGACACCCAACCCGGTAAGTTTTTGCTATTGTGCATATTTTTCCTTCATCGGCAATTCTCTTCCTCACTTCACCCGTTAAATTTTTCATTTCGCCCGCCGGATTTTTCACTTCACAACTATTTGGTTGGAATGCGGTGGGTTGCGCCATACTTTTGCTTCAACGACAAAACAAAAGAATTCATCAACAATTAAAAACACAGAAATATGAAAACTTCAGCTATCAAATTCGCAGCTTTCGCCATGATGTTCGCCCTTACGATCGGCGCCATGGCCTCAAACAAAGGAGTGCATGCAGGCATCGCCCTGAATACCGATGAAACCGTGGAGGTGTACGTAAACAACACAACGGCTCAGATGCTTACGCTCAATGTTTACAATGACAAAGGAACAAAGGTTTACGAACAAACCGTTACCTCTAATAAAGGAGTGAAGATTTCACACGATGCTTCCGGCTTTCCTGAAGGCATCTATACCTACGAGGTGGTAAACGGCGAGGATGTAGTTTACAGCGCCAGAATTCTGAAATCGGACAACGGATCGATGGAATGCCGCCCGGCCGGAAATACGGCGCTTGCCTCTATCTCGCAACCCGGAACAGACCTTGTGCTGGTTAGGTTGGTGAACGACCTGGATATGAAATCAAGGATCAGGGTGACTGACGCCAACGGACGGTTGCTTTACACCAGGGCCATCAAAAAAGACGGAAACTATAAGATCAACTGCGACATCAACCAGTTCCCCGCAGGCGACTACACCTTCAGCGTGTACAGCCAAAACGAGCTGATCGCCTACAGGAAAATCAACAAATAATTGTTTTACCGTTTAATTTATGGCCTTCAATTGTAATTTGAAGGCCATTTTTTTTCAACTTTGCTGTTCTTTGCATCAT
>JBKHBQ010000054.1:0-17883 GCA_046542305.1 Bacteroidales bacterium | reverse complement strand
GACGACAGGTTCGCGTGTTGCGCCATCCGTTCTGCTGCTTTGGCCATGTCCTGCTGCGCCATGAAATCCCGGAACTGATCCGTAACCAGTTTTGGTTCCCCGTCGGCCATCAACCTGCCATGGTTGAGCCAGATAGTCCGTGTGCAAAAGTCGCGGATGGCACCCATGCTGTGCGAACAAATGATGATGGTTTTGCCCAGGTCTTTAAACTCCCTGATCTTTCTGAAGCATTTTTGCTGAAACCGCATATCTCCTACGGCTAGCGCCTCATCGATGATGAGGATTTCAGGATCGATATTGATGTTGATCGAAAATGCCAGCCTCACGTACATCCCGCTGGAATAGTTTTTCACGGGCTGATTGGCATAGTCGCCGATTTCGGCAAACTCAAGGATCTGGTCCATCCGTTCTTCCATTTGCTTTTTTCGATAACCCTGAATGGCCCCGATAAAATATACATTCTCGATCCCCGTCAGGTTCATATCAAAACCGCCTCCAAGCTCGAGCAGTGAGGTTACCCTCCCGTTGCAGGTAAAACTTCCGGAAGTAGGCGTTATCACTGACGAGAGAATCTTGAGGATGGTTGATTTGCCGCTTCCGTTCTGGCCGATCAAACCAACAACTTCACCCTTTTGTACACTGAAATTTATATCGTTCAGCGCCTGAAACCTCCGGTGCATTTTCTGACGCAATGGATGCACCATCTCGATCATCCTGCTTTGGCGCGAAGGATACAACCTGTAGATTTTTGAAATATGGTTTACTTCGATTGCTGCGGGCGTTGTCATTTCAAATTGTCTGCCATACAAATGTTCATGCAAAGAAATCAATTATTTCGATGGTGGTGCGAGTCAGAAATCACTTTTTTGTGAATCATAGATATTGATGCTGAAATTTTCAGGGATGTAAAAGTATGCTTTGCCATTATTCGAAACGATATAAACATCAACAGCATGAGTGCCTGTGGTGAAAAAAGAACCTGAAATGGCAATCTGCCAACCTGCGTATTCATAATTATCGTTCTTAAAGTGCGCTGCCACATCGGGCCGGTGGATGCCGTATTCACAATCAAAATATTTGTCTTCGATTTTCAGCACGACTGCGGATGCCGGTTTTCCTGCAGGAAAGTCCACAGCCCAACCGTTGAGATAAATGGCAGGTCCGGCAATGAGAACCGGTTCCCGAATTCCATGTGCAGGTTTCCCATTGATGAAATCAACCGCATATCTAGTTTCTTCCTGGCGAGGTGTAAAGTCTGCCACCAGGTTTATTTTCGGATCATCAATCACTTTCAGTTTCAAGGAAACTTCAGGCATATATAGGCCGGTGTGTTTGTTGTTAAGTACCTGAAATACTACCTGGTTTACACCCGGCTGCAGTGCATTGGCCGGAAATATCACTCCCCAGCCGGCATATCCGAGATCTGGATTCTTAAACCGGGAAATAAAATCAGGTGTCGGAAATGACAGTTGCGACAGGAAAGCATCGTCACCAGCCCTTGCCACAACTCCTCCAGCAGCTTCCCCGAACTTATGTCCTGCAGCAAATCCTTCAAAATAAAGATAACCCGAACCGGCAACCTGTAGCATTGCCTGATATTGCCCGTGGTAATTTACATGGAGTACCGCTGCGCTGTCAATTAATGTGAGTTCATCAGGATTTGGGGTTATGCCTTGAATATGCAGGAGCGTTATCTCTTTCGTTTCTGATGCACTGGAAACAACGCCGTCAGTTGAGCGTAAACGCACCGGATGGATCCCGCGGTTCAACCTGCTCACCGGTACGATAGTGTTCCACCGGATTTCAGTTGGATTGGCGTTTTCCGGAATATCCAGATGTATGGGAAAAGTTTGATCGCCGATTTGCAGAAAAAGCTGTTCGTGGCTGTTATTCCAGTACGATATTCCCTGCACGAAAATGATGGGTGATGAAACGATCAGCGAATCGCTTTGCCAGCTCAGGCCGTCGATATATTCTATTGTATGTTGAAAGTTGCCGATGATTTCTGCTTTTTCCCGAAAGGTTACAGGCTCCGCATTTTGCTGGTTCAGCTTTGTTGCATCGATATACTTTTCTATCCGCTTTTGGTGCGATGCAATATGGGCGTCAATATTTTCAGAGGTAACATAAGTGCCAAAATCTGCAATTTCAGGCTCGCTCATCGAATGGCCGAGCCTTTCCAAAATCATATCGGATGTGGCGGTGGTGTAATGCGAATATTCATAAAAGTAAAATGGGTTATTGGTTATCGCATTTAACCCGCCAAAATCGTAAAAGCCGGTAATGGAGGCGAGTTGATGCATTGCCTGGAAATAGCTTGTGAAATTGATATTAAGAAAAGTGAGCCGGTAAACAGGGTTGATGAATAAGACCAGATCGATATTGTTTTGTTTGGCTAATTCAACAAGTTTAGTGACGGGTTTCAGGTTTTCGCTGATATCTGCAGCGTATCTGTAATGGGAATAAGGTATTGTAAAAATCTTTTTTGAGTGGTGCTTCACGATGCTTCTGCTAATTGTTTCGTCTTCATCCCCTTTTATAATCCCTTTTTCGATGTAGGACTTCCTTTTGATCCTGTTCATTTTTATTACCCTGTCGATGAAATCCCATCCGGGTTTATTAAAGAGATATGCGGTGTAAAAACTCAAATTCTCAACCGGCGTTTCCGGGTATTTTTTCCTAACCAGGTTAGGGCCGGGATCCACCGGGTTTTCAAGCAGGGAGTAAAAGTCGATGCCGATAAGAAGTTTTTTAATCCTGATCCCGTTGTCAAGCAAATAACGGATGTCCTGCAGATGTTCCTGGGGTAGCCCGCCGCTGTAGGTCATGTTATAAAAATTGCCACCCGCTATTTTGGCCGGGTCGAAATAATTTACCCGCGACGAGCCGAAAAGAAACGAATCGTACCGATCCTTGTGTCTTAAAATATGTAGAATTTTGATGTGCCTTTTATTTGCTGTTTCCGCAAAATGGATATCCCCTTTAAAAAACACACCATAAGGATCGATTACCACATTGAAATACATCAGGGGCAGCCACACCAGAAAAGCCAGTAAGAAGATAAAAAATACCGCCCGGAAGAATTTTTTAAACTCCATGACCATTAAAACTGAAAATAAATAAACTGCTTCTGGTTACCGAACTGCCCGTAATAGATGAAGATAGCCAGCAAAATGATATAGATGGCCCACCGAGGGAATACCGGAAGTTTTTCGATCTGCAACGGATGTTCCTTTCGCCGCTGTATCCATTCGGCCGCGCTCAGCAAAATCATCATCAATGTATTCTGCGTAAACAACACTTCGAGGAAAGCATCCACATTAACCGTAAAATTGAGGATCATGTATTTGGTGTAACTAAGCGCCTTCTCCAGGTTCTCCGATCTGAAGAAGATCAGCGAAAAACAAAACAATGTAAACGTAGTCACCATGCCGGATAATTCTCCAATCGCAGGCAGGTTTCTGTGCTGAGCCACAATAGCTGTATGTTTCCCTTTGCCCTTTATGAAAATGAGCGGAATGTAGTATAATGCATGAAGGGCTCCCCAGATGATGAAGGTCCAGTTGGCTCCATGCCAGAAACCGCTGAGGATGTAAGTGGCAAATACATTTCTTATCTGTTTCCATCCTGAAACACGGCTGCCGCCCATTGGGATGTACACATAATCGCGAAACCATGTGGATAATGAAATATGCCAGCGTTGCCAGAATTCTCCGATGTTTCTCGAGAAAAACGGAAAGGCGAAGTTCTGCATCAGTTCGAAGCCGAACAATCTGGCCGTTCCAATGGCAATATCTGAATATCCGGAAAAATCACAGTAGATCTGAAAAGCGAAAAGCACGGTTCCCAGCGCAAGGGTCAGTCCCGGCATGTTTTCATACTGCGGCTGATTGAAAATGAAATTCACCTGAACAGCCAGCGCATCGGCTATTACTACTTTTTTTATCAATCCCCACAAAATCAGGCGAAGTCCGTCTCTGGCCGATTCATTGCTGAATGTGCGTTTCACCTCAAACTGTGGCAGCAGCCTGGAAGCCCGCTCGATGGGGCCGGCAACCAGTTGCGGAAAAAAACTTACGAAAGCAAAAAAAACCACCGGATCATCCGTGGGCACTGCCTTTTTCCTGTAAATATCGATGGTGTAGCTCAGGGTTTGAAAGGTATAAAAGCTGATCCCGATCGGCAGGATGATTTGCAATGCATGAATGTCAGGATGATATCCCACCTTTGCAACAGCCTCCACAAAGCTATCGACAAAGAAATTGTAATATTTGAAAAAGCCAAGCATTCCCAGGTTTAGGGCCAGGCTCAGGATGAGGTAGCTTTTTCTTTTTGCGTTATCTTCAGATTTGTAAATCCACCTGCCCAGGATGAAATCGCCGGCTGAACTGATGACAATCAACGAAAGAAAGCGCCAGTCCCACCAGCCGTAAAATACATAGCTCGCCACCAGCAGTAAAAAGTTTTGCAACCTGAGATTGCGGTTGAAAACAAACCAGTACAGCACGAAAACTACAGGCAGGAATACTGCGAAGGTCAGTGAATTGAAAAGCATTTACTTTGCCTGATTATTGTGGATAAATTATTTGTTTTGAAAATTGCCACCCAACTTTATAACAGGTACAATCATAAAGTCATTGATTCTTTATCAGTTGTATGATCAAAATAGAACCAAGCGGAATTTTCCATTTATCCGGCGAAACAGCCGATGATATTTGGCTTGCCAGAGTAAACGAAAAAGCAGCCACAAAAGGCGTTAGCAAATGCGTGGTGGTTTTATAGCCGATCCTGAAATGGTCGTGAAATCCATCAACAATCCCTCCCAGCTTTGTTTTTACATTAAAATAGCTGAAACGCGTGATATGCTGTTCCTGATATTTGACATCCGAAAAGCGGTTGAGCATCATTTCCAGTGCAGGCCAGAAACTGGCAAAGTTCGGCGTGGTGATAACGAGTTTTCCGCCCGCCTTCAGCTTCCGCCGTGCAAAACCGATTAGTTCCCGGATATCTTCGGCAGTCAGGTGCTCGATCACCTCGATCAGTGTAACCAGGTCGTAATGGTCGTCCGGGAGAAAACCATTTCCGGAAAAATCATTTACCAAATAAAATTTCCTGAAGCCCGTTCCGTAATTTTTATTGAGTAAACGATCTGGTCTTCCAGTATATCGATTCCCGTTTGTTCGCTGATTTTGGCTTCAGGAATCATCCCCAGAAAAGTCCCGGCAAAACAACCGATATCGAGAATAGCTTTGCAGTTGTCGTCAATCCCGTCGATGATTCTTTCGAATTTAAGGAAATGCCAGTAACTTCGCATTCCTTTTCTTTTCATGGCTATTTTATCGTAAAAGCCAGGTGGTATACCTGAATAATCGAACGAATGGTCAGGCTCTGCATAAAGGTTTATTTCTCTTCTGCTTGAGTTTCCGACAGCTTAACCACCACGATATCTCCGATCAGTTTCACGGATTCCCGCTCAGGCCAGTTCGGCATTCGGCTTATTTCCCCCGAAAGATGTTGTGCCCGCGAATAATCGATGATATCGAAATCGTTTATGCCAAGCATCCTGAAAAATGCCCTGATCCGGTATGAGGCGCCGTTATCCCAGGCAAAAAATGATGCGCCATGAATATCGGACTTCAGGAACAACACATTCGCCTGGTGGTCGTAGCTTCCTGCAAATACCACTGAAGTTGCTTCCTCACCTGTGGGAAGATCGAGGTCATATACCCTTTCGGTGATGCGTACAGCCATGTTGCGGTCGGCTTCCCACGACACCCTGCTGGCATAAAACAGCCGCGTATTGGTGTAGGTATTGTTGAGCAGGAGATATATGGCAAAAACCAGCATCATTGTCCGGAGCCAGCGTGGTGAATAATCGTAGCCGAATGCCCAGATCAGTCCGAGCATCAACGGAAAGGCCATGAGCGTTCGTACGGGAAGCGGCATCCCGTTTAGAACCACAATGGTAAAGGGAGCAAAAAACAACAGAACCAGCAGCAACAAGACCATCAGCTTCTGTCCGGCAGGTGCGTTTCTTTTCAGGATGTAATAAATAATCACCGGAACGATACCAACCACTGTATACCCGGAAATGCCTCCGTAGTAATGCTTGGCGGTGAAGTAATTCAGGATGCCGGAGTAGAGTGATTTGAGAATTTCAGAGATGGATTTTTTGTCCCAGGCGTACATCTTGTCGAGGTAGCCGCCCGAATTGGAGTGAATGCTCCCAAGTACGATATATTTAGTGGCCAGGTTGATCACCTGATAAATAACTACCGCCACAATTCCGATTGAAATGAGATAAAGGATTTTGACCGCAATGGTTTTTGGTGTAAAGGCCTTGCTTTGGTATTCATGGTAGAAAAGAAAAAATAATCCAAGCACGATGAAAAATGCCAGGTGCGACTGGTACATCGATAATCCGAACATTAATAAAACAACGGAAATCAAACCAAGTAAAATCACGGGGCGTTTTCCCGAAACCAACTCGCTATAAGCCAGAAAAGCCAGGACAGTCAGTAGCATTCCGATGGTATAATACATGTTTGAGGTGTTGAACCCGAGGTAATAGGTATGAATAGGATGAGTGACAAATACAATGGCAAAGATCAGTTTTGCATAGAGATTCATCCTGAATTGCGTGATGAAAACCGCAGCGGAGGCCGCAAGGCAAAGGATGGCAATCAGGAACGGGAAATAAGGCAAAACCGAATCAGCCGACAGCAATTGTCTGAGGAAATAAATCCCCCATCTTCCCACTTTCAGATAAACTGTGGCGTCTGCAGCCTTTATAAACGAATTCAGCTCTTCATCCGGTGAAAGCGAGAAATTAAAGAGTTCGTAACCATAGGCAATCACGGCCAGCATAAACGTCCAGATAAAAACATGGCGGTTGCCATGGAAATAAGCATGGATTTTTTCCGGCGAAAGGTATTGCACATAAAAGGCTTTTGCTTCCCTAAATTCGTGTTTTATTCCGGTAAAAAGGCGGGATCCTGCAATGATTATCAACAATAGTCCGGCAAGAAATAAAACGCCGAACGATACAGGGATGGCTGTTTTCAATCGATGATTAACAAGCGGGAATACAGCATTCACCGGATGTTGAAGTATTATTTGCGCATCCCGGTTTCCGGTTGTGGTTAGATGAAGGTTTTCTTCTGAAACCATATCCCCGGGTTGAAGGTTCTCAAATATAAAATGCTCCGGAATGTCCTTGGCAGAGTATATCCTGGTTATTCCCCCGGCTTCAATCCTGATAAGGCGGATGTTGAAATATCCGGACCGGGAGCCGGGATCGAGCCTTAGCATACCAACTTCAGCGCGCGGGAGGGTGAAGTCTAATCTCGAAAAACCCTCCTTTGGCTTGTATGGTTCACTTATCATATCTTTGCCGTTCAATCCGTTGCCCACATCATAAAAGATCTGGAAGGTTTCCTCCTTTTCGGCTGAAATATGAATGGTAACTTTCACCGGATTAAACATCAAAGGCCAGAAGAGCCATAACCCGATTACGCACACCAGGGCCCACAGCAAAACAGCAAGAACCTTGTTACGCATCTTGCCGGAATTGTCTTTATTGCTCATATGTTTATTTTTCTTCACGAAATTCAACCGAATGGATAACATAGGTGCCCGTTAGAAGGCCCGGATCAAATCGTATGGGAAAGGTTGCCAGCTCCTTTGCGGGCACATGAAACGACAGGTTGTTCTTGCCTTCCTTAACCGGAACCGTCACGGAGTTTTCACCCGTGTAGGCAATTTCTCCGTCGGGAATAAAAAAGATCTGTGCCATGGTTTTGCCCGGGCTTGTGATTTCAATGTTGATCAAGGCGTGTTTTCCATTTGTGAAATCATATGCCGGAAACCGGAAGTTCGGATCGTTGCCGGCAGCCCTGATCCGAAGTTCAGAATTTACAACCTCAGCTTCTGAAATCTGATGCAGGTTACTGATTTCCTGTTGAAAACCCCTGCCATCCCAGGTTTTAACCACGGCATATTTATTTTCGACAATGGCATCAATAACATTGGGATGGGCATCCTGGTGAAGGAAGAGACTTTGTTCGCCGAGTTCATATAGCACAAGGTCGGGTTGAAATTCATGGATGAGTTGTGTGAGTTCGCGTGCCTCCTCATCATTGTAATGGCAATAGATAATCCTGCCGAAAGATTGGTTTAAATATACTGACATCCTCACCGAAAACGAATCCTCCAGAAGAAGCAGGGTATAGGGTTTATCATCGTTTTGAATGATTACTTTTTCACGATAGGTCACCTCATCTTTATAGCTGAAGGGAAGGGTGTCTCCATCATAATTGGTTTTTATCATCGTAGAGTCCCACTTGTGGCTCCATTGAATTTCAACATTGTAATCCTTCAAATCCTGCGTAAGGTGAAGCAGGTGCTTGTTTTGCCAACCCGGATGGGTGTTGATGTTGAAGTCTGATTTGGAAAGTTTAATGGGCTCCAGTTTCTCAAATTCTGCTTTCAGCCGGTTCATAATTTTCAGGTAACCGGCATATGCCCCGATTTCCGACCAGTGCGAATCGGTTTTGTTGTATAAATAATCGCCCCATTCCTCCTTTGCTGCCCGCAGGCTGTCCTTAAGGTGCAGCAAATTAAAACCGGGTTTGCTGTCGAGTATTTGCTGCATGTTATTGATGTCCGAAGGTATGATATAGCCGGGTAAATACTCCGGATACACCACGTGTTTTTTGGGCACCACCACAACGTAAAAAGGGATATCAAAAAGGCCGAGGTATTCCTTTCGCTGCGAAAACTTAAGCAGCCACCGGTCCAGTTCGTTTTGGGAAAACAAGGTCTTTCCTTCGGTATGATCGATGATGCGGTGAAATGAATTGCCAAGGAAAAGATATCCGTTTTTTCCGGGCACGATACGGTCAGGTCTGGCCGAGGAACCCACTGAAAATAGAAGGGATGAATAGGTTTCGATCATGTTTGTTCTGAATGCAAACGCATCGTTCAGGTAGGCATCCATGCCGGTGAAGTATTGATCCGCCGAATCGGTTTGCCAGCTCCATTTCGGCAAGACAGCAGGTTTTCTTTTTTCGATTTTGGTAAAGGTTTCGATGTCCGTACGGGCATATTTCAGCAATGTAGCTGTTCCTACTACGCAGATCAGCAAACCAAAGAAAAAAATATAACTGTAGGTCAATACTTTTTTCATCCTAAAACCTGAAATAGATAAAAGGATTATAGGTGCCCGAAGCCAGCGAAACCGAGGAAAAAATAAACAAGGCCATTAGCACAAAAAAATATGCAAACCTGGCAAGGTTCAGCCAACCTTCACTTAAAAAGCCGGTTTTTCGTTTGATGATTTTAAGAACGGGCATTGAAAAAATAACGCCAAACGCAAATGCCAAAAGCACATGGTTTGGCAGGAGTGCCCGCAGCGGCAGCCAGGTGGTGCCTTCGCCCACCAGGCCCAGTAAAATCTGTACAAACCGGATGGCCTCGGGTATGCCATCCACCCTGAAAATCGCAAGGGTAATATTGAACACGAACAACATGTAAAGATGTTGAAGCACCTTTGGTGTTTTGCCCAGGCGCTGAAGGATGGGCAGCTTTTCGAGCACCATAAAAAAACCGTGTGACAGTCCCCAGAGTGCATAATTCCAGCTTGCCCCGTGCCACAATCCACAGGTAACGAATACGATCAGCAGGTTGCGGTAAGTACTGATGCCGCCCTTGCGGCTACCGCCCAGGGAAATGTACAGATAGTCGCGAAACCAGGTGGAAAGGGTAATATGCCAGCGCTGCCAGAATTCACGGATGGATTTGGCAATGTATGGGTAATTGAAGTTTTCAGGAAACCTGAAGCCGATCATCCGGCCCAGGCCTATGGCCATATCCGAATACCCGGAAAAATCGAAATAGAGCTGCAGCGAATAGGTGATGATGCCCAGCCACGCCATACCGGTTGAAAGTTCATGCTGGGGCATGGCGAAAATCTGTTCCTGTACCGGCGCCAGCGTATTGGCAATGATTACCTTTTTGGCTAGACCTGTAACGAACCGTTTGATGCCAATCACCACATCATCGGAAGTAATACGAAGGCGCCCAATCTGCTTTTCGATATGGCTGTACCTTACAATCGGGCCGGCAACCAGTTGCGGAAACATGGTAACATATGCGGCAAAATTAATGTAATTGCGGGTGGCCTGTACCCTGCCACGGTAAACATCGATGGTATAGCTCATCGATTGAAAAGTGTAAAAACTGATGCCCAGTGGAAGGATGATTGCGGCGAAATGATCGGGGAACAAAGTCTCAAGACCTGCTTTCCGGCTAAATGCTATAAAATTATCAACGAAAAAGTTTGCATATTTGAAGTACCCGAGGAAGGCAAGGTTGGAAACTATCGAGAGGGTAAGCCCCAGTTTTTGCCGTAGATTGTGCTTTGCCGGATTCACGTACTGCGGTTCCCGTTGGTTTTTACCTCGCCACGAAATGATTAGTCCGCAGAAATAATCGATGGTAGTGGATGCAAGCAGAATCCAAACCAGGATATTTTCGCCCCAGATGTAAAACAGCAGGCTGCTCAACAACAGGAATGGAAGTTGCAGCCGGGGTGCAAACCGCAACAAATAAAATCCCAGCAGAAATCCGGGCAAAAAGAAAAATAGAAATGTGATGGAGCTAAATACCATACCTACCTGATCTTATGTATTGGATCAGAAAGTTTTACAACAGCGGTTTCAGCTATGAGCTGCACAGAACCTGTGTGAGGCCAGGTTGGCATCGAAAGCATGATGCTGTCGTTTTTGAAATCGGATTGCGGAATTAAGTTAACAGCCAGCGAAATTGCAAGCGCGCCCAGCGAAACAAGATCATAGTACCGGCAGGTTTTTCACCAGGTTTGATTTCCATTCGTATTGTTCTGCCACGGAGCTTTTCATGTTTTTACGATCAGGGATAAAAAGCCGGGAATTTTGTACGCATAAAAATTGCCAGCCGTATTTTTGCGGTGTTGACTCTTCCCATGTGCTTTTTTATGCAGGTATTTTTTTCGTTTTTACTCTTAAACCGGTAACATCCCGAATTCTTCTCCCAAAAGGCAAATAGGGCGATTTTTTTATCCATGTCGAAAACCTTCCGGTAACGCCTTATTTCGAGAAGAATTTCGTTAAGGATCAAGACGGTGACCGGATCGGAAAAGCGGCTGAGAAATGCTGTGTCAAGAAACCGGATAACCTCCTCATTCCATTTTTGGTTGTCATCTTGCTTTTGGTTTACATACCGGTATTTGGGGAAATTCATTGTTTCGTGCAACCATGCTACATCCGCCTGAGCTCCGGCCCAGATTTTTGATTTTACTTCTGGAGACACCGAAAATTTTTGGCCGGGTACCTCGAAAATATACTCCCGGTTAAAATCGTTAAGGTCAGGGTTTTTGCGATTTCCGATGTACAGGGGCATCTTTTCGAAAATCCCACTCAGCAAAACAGTGGCCTCATGGCTGAGCGAAACGTTGGCAAATTCATTTAAAATCTGTCGGGCCGCATTGGTACGCACACCGAGTATCGTCAGGAATTGCCCGGTTATCCCGTTTTGATGTTTAACGGCATCTTCAAACCGGTAAAGTTCAACGTCATGTTCAGAAAAACACTTCTTGTATTTCAGCGACAAAAGCTTAAAGAAAGGTTTCTGGTTTTTAAGGTTTCGCTCAACAGCCTTATGAATGCTGTTTCCGCCTTTCACCACCTCCTGTATTTTGCTTACCGTCCAATCGACAGGGTGGCGCACAAATGCAATCACTCTTATGCGGATGGCAGGATGCGTGTTTTGGATCAAATAGTTTTTAAAGGCGTTCAACTGATCTTCTTCCAACAGCGAAATCCCTTCTCCGGAAATCACCAGGTTGTTGCCCGAAAACGACCGGATTTGCTGTTGAAACTGCCTGTGGTAATCTGCATGTAAGGCTTCGATTTTTTCAGGTGTGTTATAGTTCTTTACCAGGTTCATGTGGTATTTTTCGGGTTCTGCGCAAAACATGCTGTAAAATACTTCGGAATGGTTTGTTATGATCCTGGTTCCAACCCTGAAATCCGGATACAAATACCCCACTGATTCCAATAGCTTCCGGTTTTTGTGAAAGGTATCCTGTATGGCCGTAGAGGCGGTTTTATGAAAACCGATATGGAGAAATAATGTCCTTATCATTCCAATGTGTTGTTTTCGTCCTGGTTAAGGATTTCAAAAATGAAACCCGTAAGTGGAGCCTGATCATTGCCTGCATAAAGTTCATTTCTGAAGCTTTTCCTGCCTTTTGGCATTAGCATGGCCTCTTCAATTTTTTCCGCAAGGCTGTCCGTTACGGGGTCGTACGGAACGATGTTTTCGGACATTTGCCTGAGGTATGCTGCATTCCTGTTTTCAAATACGTTGGTCACGGTGGGGATACCTGAAGCAGCAGCCTGATAAGCGACAACCCCCGGATGTGCAGAGTATATCATCGACACCACTGCTTCGCATGAGGAGATCAGCTCAATATATGCATCGTTTGGCAATTTGCTGAGGACATAGATCCGGTTGCCGTTCAGGTGGAACGAAAAACTGGTGTCGATCGTGCCAACCAGGTAAAGATCGTAGTTGTGGTTTTTGTTGCAGAATTCATGCACTGCCTCCCAGATTATCTCCGGTAGGTTGCGTGTGTGGAAGTACTCGGGCCGGAAATAGAAGAACAGTTTTCGGCTACTGCCCGGCTTTACATCGAAAGTTTCTATTTCAGGGCTGCTCACGAATATGCGGGTGGCATTCAGCAGGCCCTTGCCTGCAAGGAAATCGCGCAGGACCACGGTTGAAACGATGAGGTTTTGAGAATAAGCCACAGCCTTTTCCGCTTCGATAAATTCAATGCCAAAGGGAAAAAATCCCGCTTCATATTCCTGACAATAGTAGATCATTCGCTGTGGCCGGTTGAAAAGCTTCAGCGCTTTCGCAAACAGGTGATTGCTGAAACAAATGATCAGGTCGGGCATAATTTCGGTATCGTATAAATCCTTTTGCCCTATCACTTCAATTCTGTTACAGTATTGTGTGGCAAGTTCAGTTTCGATGGGATCAAATTCCACGGACAATACTATCTTGTCGAACATCGGAAAAACGGCATCGAAATCCCTGAAAAACGCCCGGTAGCCTGCATAAAACAGCGACCGCTGAAGATGTCCGAAGAGGATGAGCAGGTATGGTTCTGTGCTTTTTTTCAAGGGCTTGTCAATCGGCTCATATCGTAATTTCGGCCTGATGTTTACCGGTTTTACCATTCCGTCGGGATAATGGGCTTTGAGGTTGAAATTTTTGCTGATAAGACTGTTGCTCCACAGGCGGTTTTCATATTTGCCGTTAAGGCAGTAATGCGTAAACCCGCAATCGAACAGGCCGATGGAAACGAGTCTTTCCACATCCGGATTGGTCTGCAGGTAAAATTCTTCATCAAAATCAATCATACTGGGTTTGCCCGACACGTGCAGTTTCAACTGGCTGATAAACTGGTCCGGCGGCAGATGAGCATATGGCGAACGTGCATGAATCCTGGTATATCACATCCTTTCATGTAAAGGAGCAGATACCGGTGTTTCTGCTTGTGCGACTCCATCCTGCGGGACATTTTCTGTTCCGCGATTCAATAGCGAACCCTTTACATTAGTTATCAGTTCCCTGAGATGTTCAAGGTTTTCCACCGCGAGTGTGCGTTCATCTTCTGTTTTGTTGAACCGGCTGTTGATCTTGATCCAGCCGAATCCGGCTTTTTCACAGGCAAAGAAGAACAGCCGTTCGATGACATGCGACAGGGTATTGTCGATCTGTCCGGATTCTTCAGGAAAGTCCGAAAAGGTCAGTCTGCTATCGAGTAGCGGCTTCAGGGCAGCCGATCGTCCCCAGAACATTGATCCCGAAGGAAAATCAACCGGCCCGTCTTTGCTGATGGAAATGCCCTGCTTGCGGGCGAAGTTTTCAGCCTCATCGTAATTGTACCCCCAGCCGATGGCATGACGAACATTTTGAAAGTGCTGCGGGGCGATGATCCCCAGTTTCTGATCACACGAGAAGGATTCAAAAATACTTTTAATGACCTTTTCAGAACCTAACAGCGTTTCGTAGAGGTACTCGCGCCATCCGCTCAACACTTTTTCCTGTACGGTTTTCTTGGAATGAATGTGGAGGAAGAATTCGTATTCGCGGTATACCTCAGGCCATGCAAGCAATTTGGGTGCGATGTCCCTGCCGCGGTTCGGCACAACCTTTACTACTGCACAGGTATCTCTCCAGCCGGTAAAAAACTGCTCTATCCTGGCTTGCTTTTGCTCTGTATCGGTAGTGATGAACAGGCGGAAAGGGAAAGGTATATGTTGCAGGTAATGTTTTATTTCCTCAAGAAGATCGGTATAAAAAAGATGGCAGATCACTGCGATTTGAGGTGCCGGTCCATATTCTTTTAGCTTACATTTAAACGGAACCATCAGGCTATAGTCGTTTGCCGGCGGATTGAAATGAGGTATTTTGCCTGCATTATCTGAATTCGCAGCAATATTGTTGTTTGCGTTTGCAGTTTTTGATGTTGCTGTTGTGCCGGCCCGGGGGGGCAGCGGTAGCCTTCCTTCGTTTTTTCCGTGTTTTAAAAAATGGACCAGCGGATTGATCCGGCTGGCCAACACATCGGGATTTTTTTCGAAATAAAAAGCATTGCTGAAAGCTGCTGAGGGATCTCTGTTCTCGAATCCGCCGAACATCAGATAATGCTTTGCCGGAGAAATCCTGTGGTTTTTAACGTCCGGATTGTTTTTCAGATAATAAGCTTCATCGAAATATCCGCCCGACTGGATCAGCCGGATTTCCTGTGCATGTTCCGAACGGCTGCTGTATTTTGCGATTACTTCCTTCCAGCCCGATGGTTTCAGAAAAAGCATAAGATACCTGCGGTAACGGAAAGTCCGGCTGCTGTGAATCATCGCCAGTTCGGTGCCCAACTGATCCACATGCTTCCTGAGTTCTGCGATTTGATCCTGCTCAGATTTCTGTTGATTTCTCAGTTGTTCAAGCAACGCAGCCTGGTGGTCGACCTTCTGCCTGAAATTTATCTTTAGTTTTTTGATTTCGGCCGTATGCGCGTTCAAGTGGTCTTCGATCTCTTTTTCCTTCAATTTCATCAGCAGCGGCAAAACCTGTTTGCCTGTCCTTAAATATTCAAGCTCAAAAATGATCTCATCCACCGGTTGGATTTCAGGTTTTTCAATTTGTATCAGTATTTGCGGGTCGCCGGTACTGAAGAGGTATTCTCCGTTTTTCACTGCCACTGCATTGGACGACAAGTCAAATTTCATGTCTGCCGCTGTTCCCTGCAGGTAAAACCTTACAGCGTTGATGCGCACCAGCGCATAATCATTCAGCGGGTCGAACCGCAGCTGCCTGGTTTCGAGTGGACGGGAAAGGACAAACTTTATTTTTGTTTCATCTGTTTCAATTTTCCTGATGATTGAATTGTTTTCGCTGAACCTGCCCGAATCATCTTCGAAAAACAGTTGCGCCAGATGTTCACCGGTTTTTTGCTTGGTAAACAATTGGAGGATTTGCCTTAGTTTCTCCATATGCGAAGCGGATATTCCGGTGAATTGGTCGAATTTTCCTGACAGGTAGCCATCGACGATTTGCTGCTGAAATTCGCTGATGTTAAACTGTATGCCTGTTCTTTCGTGGTTCAGAGCTGGTTTGACGGCCTTCAGGGCTTCTGGCACTACTTCAGTTTTTTCATTCCGTTCAGCAGCCTGATCCAAAAAACTGAATAATTGCTTACAAGCCTTTTCGGGATTGAAGATGGTCTCATCATAGTCAACCACACAATATGTGCTGTTTTTCAATGATTCGAATAAATGCAGCGATGTAAGTTCCCACAGGGAAGTTGAAGTGTAAACCGGAAAATGATCCCGTTTGTGTAAGGATGAAGCAATACTGTATGGGTGTCTGTAAACTACCACGTACACGATTTTTCTGTCAGTAAGGATTTTTTGCCAAAAGCTGAGAAACAAAGGCATGCGCGGATCTTTCCAGCACCAGGCGTTTCCGTTTTGGTCCATTTGTTCCACCAGCGATCTGGCCGTAGCGCCATATCTTTTAAGCAGTTTTTCTGTTGGCGGGATATTAACCGGAGCATACCACGAACTTTCGCTTTCTTTAAGTATCTTTTCATGGAAATCAACCAATGGCTGGTATTCCCAGTATCCTTCACGGTTAAACGAAGTAGGGGGCACCAGTTCATTCCCCGTGAATGCACCCCATATAGACACTAACTGTGCGACCAGGCTGGTGCCTGAACGGTGCATGCCGAGCACAAGGATAACCGGTGGCTTATGTTCGAAGATGTTCATGCGGTTAATGAGTTTGATGTAAATTCGCCTTCATATTTAAAAAGGCACACTTACCTGATGTTAAGATCATTCTTTAATTTCAGTCCACGTTTGGATTTTCCTCAACAGCTTATGCAACTGGATTGCCTGGTTTTTAGCTCCCACAAATCGGGGACGCAAACCCTCGTTCATTCTCTTGCAGCTTCAGGAATTAATAGCAGGCATTGCCATGTTCCTGAAAATGCAGGCCTGAAAAACGGAAATTTCGAAACTTATGTAAAAGCATATTACAGGCATAACAGGAAGAAGTTGACCATCATATCGGTGTTTCGCGATCCCCTGGAACGGCACATTTCTTCCTTTTTCCAGTGGAATGGCACCAGGCCGCTTGAGAGGAAAGAGGTTGGGGATAAAACTGAAACCCTCATCTTCCGGCGAAATACCGGTGAGCTTCAACATCAGTTTATCGCGGAATTGAAGAACAGAAGTTTTCCCGGCCGCGAGGAATCAATAGAAATCATTTGTGACGAATTAAAGATCGATACCGGGAAACTTGTATTTGAAATCAAGAAGAAATCCGGATTATACGAAACAAAAAAATTCAGGCTTTTTCTGCTGCGCTTCGACCTGCTGTTTGATGATTTTGAACAAATTCTGTCGACAATAACCGGGAAAACCATCAGACAGATCAATCAAAATATGGGCACCGAAAAATGGTATGCCGAAAAGTACCTTGATTTTAAGCAGACGCTTATTCTTCCTGAACAAATCATTAAAGACATTTATGAAGAAAGAAAATCCCTGATCGAGGTGTTTTATACCGGGAAGTTCGATGAATTGTTGGTTCTTGCCAAAACAAAGTATGGTGACAGAAATTCCTGAAGTGCATTAATTGCGGTCTCTGTTTTTATCATCTGTGCCCGTTGGTTCAATTGTTTCGCTGATCAGAATTCAGGAGCTGAAGAAATCCTTCAGTCGCAAATCGATGAGCAAACTGCCGTTTTTTAATCCTTCTTCGATATCAGCTTCAGCCATCACCTGTGTCCGGTAGTGATTCTCCAGGCCCGATTCCCTGTATTCATCATATAGTTTTCTCCAGGTTTTGCCGACCATCGTATCCAATTCTTTATTGCGCTCATAGGCCGCGCCGCCGAGTTTTATTTTATTTTCAAATTGCTGAAACGACCGCATCGGAAAGTGAAGAATGCTGATCTCATCAGTATTCATCTTTGTCAGATTTTTGGGTTCGGCAATGTGGTGGTTTCCCTGCCTGACGACCACCTCCGGGAAAGCGCGGTGGCAGATCTTTGGAAGTAAAGGCTCGCCCATTGAGTTCATACTTGTTTTCTCCCGAAAAATCATGTCCTCGTAAAAATGCCTGTGCCTGCGATTTACAGTCACAAAGTTTTTGCGATCAACTGCCACCACCGAAACATCTGCCGGAGTTTTATCGAACACATCCTTCAGGTTTCCTTTGGTTGGTAACCAGAATTCATCGGCATCGGCATTGATCACCCAA
>JBKHBQ010000344.1:0-3316 GCA_046542305.1 Bacteroidales bacterium | reverse complement strand
CCAGTTGAGGTTGAACTGATCAGACTGATTGGAAATAAAAACCGGTACATCCACGGAATCGCCGGGCAGCAGGTTGTTCTGGATCGATTCGGGTGTCACGCTGATCTCAGGTCCGGGAACACCGGTGCCCGCAGGATCGAGGTCGTAAAAGACGGCCCAGTCGAGTTGGTCGTTGTATTGTTGATAGGATGAACCATGCAGGCCCACAAAGGCAACCTTGCCCGGGATCAATTCGTCGGTGATGGTGGCCCCCAGTGAATAATCGGCTGCATAGGGAGCCTGGGGATTCATCAGAACACCTTCAAAGGAAACTTCGGTGAGTTGGCCACTCTGCGGAAACAGTTGGTAGGCTTTGGGCCGCACATCCGATGGCGTGTATTTCATCGACCATATCCAGAGATAAGGTCCGCCTTCCGACCAAACATCCCATGCAAGGCCTGTGGAGGGGAGGTCGGGTGTGAAACTGACTGAGTTTACTATATTCCCCTCGCGATCAATTTCAAATATCACATTGCCATCGCCGCTGATCCAGAAATGATCGGTTGCCGGGTCGTAAGCCAGACCAGAGGTATAATATTCGGGTGCCGGGATTTTAAATCCTGTCGGCTGTCCGGTTTCCATGTCGATCTGCCTCACCGTATCCACGTCCGCTACATAGAGGTATTCGCCATCGTAGGCCATGTCTTTCCAACTGGCGAATTCAACACCATACTCCCAGTATTCGACCAGGCTCTGGCCGTCGGCGCTGATTTTGTATAGCTTGTGCTTCCACAGGTCGTCAGGATCGGCGCCTGTAACCCAAAAGTGCCCTTCGGCGAATTCGATGCCCATCAGCGCACGATCGGGTGCAGGTGTCAGAATGCCAGCATTAAAACTGCCGAGCGTGTCGCCCAGCGTGCCGGTTTGCGAAATGGCTGCAGATGTTACAATAATGGTAAAAAATGTAATCAGAAATAGTTTTATTTTTTTCATGTTCCGCTTCAGTTTAATGTTTAAATAAAATCAGTATCCATTAGACAAAAACAAGTGTTAAAAGTTGTAGGGGGATTGCTTAAAAGATGTTAAACAATTGTTCGTGTGGCGATGAAAGAATAAAAAGCTCAGATTTATTGTCTCACTGTTATCCTTAATTTTGCATCAAAACTCAGGATACCACCCTGGTTATCGAAGCTGGTCAATCATTAATTCGTACAAGATAGGTTTTAATGATGGAATTTCTAAATATTCCTTGCACTTCCCCCGGAAACATTCCTGTCCTCCTGATGAAGAATGCATCCATTTGTTTAACATGCTGGCAAAATTTGCAAATGCGGAACGTTCTGCATCTGTTCCTTTAGCGAAAAAAAAAGAGCCGGAAACCAATATGTTTTGGTTTCCGGCTCCGGATAGTTTTATGTTAGTGGCTTAACCGCCGAAATCGTCGAATGCGATATTCTCGGGCGGTACGCCGTAATCGTCAAGCATTTTCAGCACTGCCTGGTTCATCATGGGCGGGCCGCAGATGTAGTATTCAATCTCTTCGGGCTCCGGATGGTTTTTAAGATAATTATCCATAATCACCTGGTGGATAAATCCGGTGTACCCTTTCCTGTTGTCTTCTTCCTTGGGTTCCGAAAGCGCCACGTTGAATTTGAAATTGTCGTTTTCTTCCTCGATCTTTTCGAACTCATCCATGTAGAATAGTTCCCTGAGCGAACGACCACCGTACCAGAATGTGGCTTTACGTTTGGTTTTTTCGGTGTAGAACAAATGGAAAATATGCGAGCGCATGGGTGCCATGCCTGCACCACCGCCGATAAACATCATTTCCTTGTCGGTGGGTTTAATGAAGAACTCGCCGTAAGGACCCGAGATGGTCACCTTATCGCCCGGTTTGCGCGAGAAGATGTAGGACGAACAAATACCCGGATTCACCTTCATGAATGCATTGGCTTTTCTGTCCCACGGCGGTGTGGCGATACGGATGTTGAGCATCACGATGTTGCCTTCGGCCGGATGGTTGGCCATGGAGTATGCCCTGAAGATGGGTTCGGAATTCTTCATTTTCAGATCCCACATGTTGAAGCTGTCCCACTCTTCGCGGTATTCTTCCTCCACTTCGATATCCTTAAAATCTACTTCGATGGGCGGCACATCAATCTGGATGTATCCACCGGATTTGAAGTCGAGGTTTTCGCCCTCGGGCAGTTTCACCACAAATTCCTTGATGAAAGTGGCCACATTGTGGTTGGATACCACCTCACATTCCCACTTTTTGATGCCGAATATTTCGGGCGGAACGTGTATCTTCATATCCTCACGCACCTTCACCTGGCAGCCCAGCCGCCAGTTGTTCATTTGTTCCTTGCGGGTAAAATATCCCACCTCGGTGGGCAGGATGGTGCCGCCGCCTTCGAGTACCTGGCACTTGCACATGGCGCAGGTTCCCCCGCCACCGCATGCCGATGGCAAGTAGATGCCTTCGTTGGACAAGGTGGTGAGCAGGGTGCTGCCCGGGTCTACTTCAATTTCTTTTTCATCGTTGATGTTAATATTCACCTTGCCCTGTGGCATCAGCTTCTTGCGCGCAAAAAGCAGTATCGCCACCAGCAGGATGATGATGAACAGGAAAATGGCAATGCTGATGCCGATTACTCCTCCTATACCAGTTGCTAAAACCATTTCACTACTATTTTTAATAATTTCGTTTTTCGATTACAGTTTGATACCCATGAAACTCATAAATGCTAATCCCATCAGTCCGGTGATGATGAAGGTTATGCCGAGTCCTCTAAGCGGTGCCGGTACATTAGAGTAGCGGATTTTCTCGCGAATTGCAGCGATGCCAACAATGGCCAGAAACCAGCCCACACCCGAACCGAGCCCGAATGATGTGGCTTCGGCGATGTTGGCATATTCGCGCTCCTGCATGAAGAGCGAACCTCCGAGGATAGCACAGTTTACCGCAATCAGCGGGAGGAAAATTCCCAGTGATGAATACAGCGCCGGCGAGAATTTCTCGATCACCATTTCCACAAGCTGCACCATGGATGCAATGACGGCGATAAACATGATGAAACTCAAAAAGCTCAGGTCTACATCTGCCAAAGCCGGATCGATCCAAGCCAGCGCACCTGGCTGCAACAGGAATTTGTTGATCAGGTAATCAACAGGCACCGTGATGCCCAGTACAAAAATTACCGCGATGCCCAGACCCACCGAGGTGTTTACCGTTTTCGATACCGCCAGGTACGAACACATACCCAGAAAGTATGCAAAGATCATGTTATCGATAAAAATGGACCGGACGAAAATGCTTATTAAATTCTCCATTTTG
>JBKHBQ010000053.1:0-18083 GCA_046542305.1 Bacteroidales bacterium | reverse complement strand
ACGCTGAACAAGCTATCCTACAGATGTGGAGCCTCCGCTTGCGGGGGCTTTTTTTGTTAAGCCGGATTTCATTGGTTCAGGGCAGGATTCAGAAAACAAAACAGGTTATTCTTCCAAAACATTTGTGATCTGAGCAAAGCCGATGTCGTTAACGATATCCAAAAAAAGCTCCCCGGATTCGAAACCGTAACCTTCTACCGAAATCAGCGAACCTGAAAGCGGCATTTGCAGTTTATACCTGCCCCTGCCTTCATCCAAAAACATGGCCTTGCGGCTGTTGATAGTGATCATGCTGTTTCCGGAGCCTGCCATATACATCGAATTCGACAGCATCATGTTTACCGAAGACAAAAGCGGCGAATTGCCAACTACTGAAATGG
The DNA here is from genome assembly GCA_046542305.1 of Bacteroidales bacterium. GTDB lineage: Bacteria > Bacteroidota > Bacteroidia > Bacteroidales > 4484-276 > JBKHBQ01. The sequence continues at coordinate 17,703 of JBKHBQ010000053.1, read as the reverse complement.
TGAAATAATTTCTGCCTGCATCCGAATCTTTGTAATAGGTCCGTTCCACCGAAATTCCTCTTCCGAAAATGCTCAGGGCTTCTGTGCCGCTGGTTTCATCTTCAGTGGCATGCGCCGTGAAATCCTTTACCTGTTCAGGGAGTGCGAGGCGGATCTGTTCGACCAACAATTTGTTGATTTCAGTGATGGCCATATCCAATAAACTGACGGCCTCTTTATAATTTTTGGACTTCAGGTTGCTGCTGGCTCGGTTTATGCAATCCCGGGCAGTCATTTCCTGACTGGATACCGCCGGCATGATCCACCATGCAGCCAGTATCATCATAGTTGTGATTTTGATTTTCATAAGAATGGGTATTTGGCTAATAGAAAACGATAGCCAAGTTATGAAAAATCAACGCGTAAAGCAAGCTTATGGGCAAAAAAAAAGCAGGCATGTGGGGTGCCTGCTTATCCGTTTTTTTTTGATTTTTTAGCTTAGTATCTCTTTGGTGGTCTGCGGTTGCTAAACCTACGATCGTTAGAGCGCTCTTCCGATACCTTTACCACCAGGTTTCTTCCCTCTACCTCAGAATTGTTCAGATCTTCGATGGCGCGGTTGGCTTCATCTTCGTTGGGCATTTCAACAAAACCGAAACCTTTTGACCTGCCTGTGTTGCGGTCGGTAATAATTCTGGCTGATTCAACTTCACCATAAGCTTCAAAAATTTCGCGGAGGTGTTCTTCCTGAACTTTAAAATTCAGGTTTGCTACAAAAATGTTCATAATAAAACAAAATAATTAAATGATAAAAATATTTACTTCGAGAGCAAAATAGAGGGAAGACAATCGCATAGGTATTTGGTTATAACTATGATATGCTCCGGCTTTATTTTTCTCTGCGGGGCAAAAATAAATAAAAACCCTTCATCTTTCAAAATATTTTTAATTTATGTGCCGATAAAGAATATGTTTCTGCTTGCGCAAGTTATGATTTAGCGGAATCTTCCTCTGCAAAGGTTAGATAATAACCGTTGCAATCCCTGATAATAAATTCGTTCATGCCGTAAAAGGTTTTATAAAGCGGCTTGATAACCGCCCGGGTATCTGTGATTTTTTCGAAGATTTCCTCCAGACCGGTTACTTTAATGAAGAATGACTGGCTGGCGCCGATGGGCATATCAGTGAACTCCGGCTGCTCGGCGGCAATGCTCTCACGGGTTTGTAGCATCAGGTTCACTGCATCGCGGCTGATCATGGCCCATTCGGATTTTCCTTCCTCAGGTACCGACATCACCAGTTCAAAGCCCAGGTTGGTCCTGTACCATTCGATGGTTTGATTTACATCGTGCACCATTACGTTGGGTGTTAAGCTGTTCAGTTTCATGTTTTTTTCAGTTTACCTGGTCGTTTCCATTTTATTTCGTACAAATCGCTTCTGCGATCCTGCATTGTTCTTACGGTTCCATTGTGGTGAAGATCTTTCAGCAGGTTCAGGTCCACATCTACGATCAGTGTCATTTCGGTATTCGGCGTAGCTTCAGATTTGATCGCGTTGGTAGGAAATGCAAAATCCGAAGGTGTAAACACTGCCGACTGTGCATATTGAATGTCCATATTGTTAACGCGCGGCAGGTTGCCCACGCATCCGGCCAGGGCAACATAGCATTCGTTTTCGATGGCGCGGGCCTGCGAACAGCGGCGCACCCGGCTATAGCCATTTTGGGTGTCGGTAAGGAAGGGCACAAAGAGGATCTGCAGGCCCTGCTCGGCATAAATCCTGATCAGTTCAGGAAACTCCACATCATAGCAAATGGCAATGCCTACCTTTCCGCTGTCGGTATCGAATACACGGATTTCGTCGCCGCCCGACATGCCCCAGGTTTCGATCTCGTTGGGAGTGATGTGGATTTTTTTGAAGGAATCCCACGAACCGTCGCGGCGGCAGAGGTATGAAATATTGTAAAGCTTTCCCTCCTCAAGGTAGGGCATGCTGCCGGTGATGATGTTTACATTATAGCTGATGGAGAACTCAACAAACCTTCGCCTGAGCTCTTCGGTATAGGCAGCAAGTTTACGGATGGCCTCGGCTTCGCCCAGATGGTTGTATTTGGCCATGAGCGGGGCATTGAAAAATTCCGGGAAAAGAATAAAATCGGCCTGATAGCCACTCACAGCATCAATAAAAAATTCGGACTGCTCGATCAGGTTGTCGAACGCAGGGAAGTGCCGCATCTGCCATTGCACCAGGCCAAGACGAACCACAGGCTGCGGTGCATTGATCAGGGTTTCCTTTTCCTGATAATAAATGTTGTTCCACTCCAGCAGGGTGGCGTATTCCTTCGATTCCTCATCGTCGGGAAGGTAATTTTTCAGGATTTTCTTTACATGGAAATTATTTGAAAGCTGAAAGGTGAGGGTGGGATCGTAAATCTCTTTGTCGCTCACTTTGTTGATGTACTGCCTTGGCGTCATTTCATCGGCATACTTGCCGTAGTTCGGAATACGCCCACCGGCTATGACGGCCCGCAGGTTGAGGTTTTCGCACAATTCCTTTCTCACATCGTAAAGCCGCCGTCCCAGCCTCATTCCTCTGTACTCAGGATGTACAAACATTTCGATACCGTATAAAACATCTCCATCGGGATCGTGTGTGGTAAAAGTTTCGTGGGCTGTAATCTGATTGTAGGTGTGATTATCGGAAAATTTGGAATAATCCACGATAATGGATAAAGCCAGCGCTACCACTTTGTCGTTTACAGCTACACAAAGCTGCCCTTCGGGAAAAACCTTGAGCAGCCTTCTGATGTCTTTTTTTTCCCAGTAGTCGTCGGTAGAATCGGGATATGCTTTTTCCATGGCGCTGCGAAGATCCAGGTAATCTTCCAGCCTCAAATGCCTTACTTCTACTTTTAGTTCTTTATTCATGAATTAGTTAACCCTTTTGGGTAGTTTTTTATTTTATTGTGTGCGAATTGCTTTGCTGTCAATTGCTTCGTGTCATCCCGAAGGATTTAATCTTCTGCCGGGGGATGCAACATTTGCGTAAGCTTTTCGCCTCCTTTAATTCCGAAATCCAGTGTACGAATGGGAAACGGAATGGTAATATCATTTTCGTTGAATGCCTGCTTGATAGCTTTAATGGCCTGACTCTGAATTCGCAGGTAGCTTTTCTGGTCGACCTTATTGATCCAGAACCTCAGCATAAAATTGATTGAACTGTTGCCATATTCCTTAAAATAAATTTCCGGGTCTTCACTTTCGATGCGTTCCACTTTGTCAACCACGGTATCGTGCACCACACGTTCCACCTTTTCGAGGTCGTCGCCATAGGAAATGCCGATGTCGATTTCGATGGCCCGCCGTCCGTGAATGGTATAATTTTTAAATGAATTGTTGACGATGGCATCGTTGGGAAGAACTACCAATTCGCCGGTAGGCAGCCGCAGGCTCGAAACACGGATGCCAATATCTTCGATCAATCCGAAAAAATCGTTGGTTTCCACCCAGTCGCCAACGCGGTAAAATCTCCGGTACGACATAATGAAACCCGACACTGTGTTCTTGATCGGATTCTGAAATGCCAGACCAAGTGCAAGACCCACCACACCGGCGCCGGCCAGCAGCGAGGTTACAGCCTGATTGAGCTGCAGAATGCTCAAAGCAAGGATAAATCCCAAAAGAATGATGGTGTAATGCACCACGCTGGAAATGAAATTTATAATGGGAATGTTATGTGTGAACCGCAGGAGCATTTTTTTTGTGAGCTGTTCGATGAGTTTCGAAACGCCGATAATTGCTGCCAAAACAAGTGCCGCCACAATAAAATTCGGGAGGAACAACACAAAACCCTCGGCCCAGGTTGTGAGTTTTTCGGATAATAATTCTATTGCATCTTTCATACTTGGTACAATTTAATCCCAAAGGTTATATTAACAACACATTTAAAGACTTTCAGTTTAAATGCACCTGACCGAAATGGCATTGCGATGAAAAGGCTGCACCGGAAACCTGGTGATTTCCGGTGCAGTAGTTGCTGCTTGAATTATACCCTGTTTTCCTTCCATTTTCCTTTGCGGAAAAGAACAAATGCCAGGATTGTAAGCAGCGTTTCGGAAATTACAATGGCTAAAAACACCCCGCTTTCATCGAGGCCCGTTTTCAGTGCTAAAAACCAGGCCAGCGGAATTTCGATAAGCCAGAAACATACCAGGTTGATCATGGTGGGTGTGCGGGTATCGCCGGCGCCGTTGAACGACTGCACGAGTACCATGCCGAGTCCGTACGCCAGGAATCCAAAGCTGATGATCTGCAGGCTTTGCGCCCCTACATGCACCACAGACGGCTGGTCGATAAACAGACGGATAAAAAATTCGGGTGCCGAAATAAACAAAATGCCGATCAGGCCCAGCAACAGCATGTTTGCTTTGCCTGTTGTCCATACCGACCGTTCGGCCCGTGCAGGCTGTTCGGCCCCCAGGTTTTGCCCCACCAATGTAGCCGCAGCATTGCTGAGACCCCACGACGGCAGCAGCGAAAAGATCACGATGCGGATGGCAATGGTATAGCCAGCCACTACCTCGCTGCCGAATTCGGCAATGATTCTTACCATAAAAATCCAGCTTGTGGTGGCAATGATGGATTGCAGCATCCCGCCCAACGAAATCCTGATAAGTTTTACCATCACCTTCAAATCGAATTTGAGCTGACGGATCATAAAACGGATGCGTCCGTGTCCGAAAAACAATACATAAAGCTGATAGGCAACAGCCAGTCCCCTTCCTGTGGCGGTAGCTACAGCAGCTCCCGCAATGCCCATGGCCGGTACCGGTCCCCAGCCGAAGATCAGGATCGGGTCGAGGATCATGTTGGCAATGTTGGCCAGCCACAATACCCGCATGGAAATGGCTGCATCGCCGGCGCTTCTGAACACGGAATTGATCACAAACAACAGCATGATCACCGTATTGCTGCCCAGCATAATGGCTGTGTATACCGACATTTCGGCTGCAATGGTTTCGGAAATACCCATCAAAACCAACAGCTCGCTTGCATATAAAGCGCCGGGAACAGCGATGACAAGTGATGCAAGGAAACCCGCCAGAATTCCCTGAAAAGCTGCATTTATGGCTGCATCTCGTTTCTTTTCGCCGATGCGGCGCGCAACAAGTGCAGCCGTGGCCATGCTTAATCCTACGGCAATGGCATAAACGATGGTGATGAGTGATTCGGTGATGCCGACCGTGGCAATGGCATCGGCACCGAGCCTGGATACGAACCAGATGTCGACAACGGCGAACACCGATTCCATGATCATCTCCAGAACCATGGGGATGGAAAGCAGGAATATGGCACGGCCAAGGCTGCCCGTGGTAAAATCCTGATCGGTTCCGGAAACCGCCTCCCAGGCGTCTTTTAGTAAAGACTTGATTTTTTGGTGGTGAGTTCTTTGCGATATTAATTTCTTATGCTCCATTTTCGTTTTCGTTTTTGTAAGCGGTGTAATAATTTGTTTTTGGTTCCCCTAAAGGGATCGGTGATGGCGCCAATGAGCACGGCGAGCACGTTGAAACGAATTGAAATTGTGGTTTGCATAATCTGTCCTCCTAAGACTTTAAATGAATGAATTATTAAATTTGAATTGAAAAAGCAGGGAAAATTTCCCTGTTTATTGTAGCAGGAAAAGCGGAATATGAAAGGAAGGCTCCGGTTTTCCTTTAGCTGACGGCGATATGTAGAATGGTAAATCGCATCTTGCGTAAATATTGCTGAACTGCAAAAATAGATAAAATAAACCCTATATGACATTTGATTTTGCAGATGTAACATTTTCTTAAGTCAAATGTTAATTTAAGGTATTGATTTGTAATAAAATGAAGCAGTTAAAAAATTTTGTTATTTTCTTCCTGATTGTCGTGCCGGGATTTGCGCAGGAATACGAAACCGGCAATTTGAGCAGGGTTTTTACAGATCCGGAAAGAAATAACCGACAGATTCCTGCAGAGATTTTCTATCCGTCGGAGGTTGCAGGCACAAATACAGAGCCGGCGGCGGGCAGGTTTCCACTCATCGTATTCGGGCATGGTTTTGCCATGAATTACAATTCGTACAGTTTCTTATGGGAAGCGCTCGTTCCTTACGGATATATCCTTGCCTTCCCAAAAACCGAAAGCTCGATTATTCCTTTCCCGAGCCATGAAGACCTTGCACTGGATATGGCCTTTCTTAATAAAACACTGAAAGCCGAAACCTACGACAGCAGCGCTTTATTATATGGAAGAATACTGCCCAACTCGGCGTTAATGGGGCACAGCATGGGAGGCGGCGCTGCAATGCTGGCGGCTTCAGGAAATGAGGATATATCTGCTGTAGTTGGTTTTGCTTCTGCCGAAACAAATCCTTCGGCTGTTGCGGCTGCAGAGAATGTGGATGTTTCGGTGTTGATTTTTTCGGGTGGAAACGATTGCGTTACACCTCCGGAACAGCATCAGATCCCGATGTACGATAACCTGCCGCAGGGGCAAAAGATCCTGGTGGAAATTTCGGGTGGCGGGCATTGCTATTTTGCCGATTATAATTTTTTCTGTGCCATTGGCGAAAACTCCTGTTCACCCTCGCCGGCCATCAGCAGGGAGGAGCAGCAACAGGCTGTGCTTTCATTGCTTTTGCCGTTTCTAAATTTCCGGTTGTTGGGCAGTTATCAGGCATGGGATGTATTGAGCAGCGCACTGCAAAATTCGCCCGGGATGGAGGTGACCAATGGATGGGAAGTCATTCCTGAAGAGCGGCTAATGGTTTTGGATACAGGCTGGAATGCCCTGGCTTTTGATCCGCCGCCGATCAATCCGGATTTTATAACAATTTTCGGTGAAGCCTTTTTTTCCTTCAGCTTCTTTCAAAGCGGAGAAACAATTTTTACTGAAGAACTGCCTGACAATTTTTTAGTAGATTCCGGCCAGGCCTGTCTGATCAAAATTGCATCGGCAGGTACTATCTCCTATGCCGGTTTTCCGGGTGAGAACCGTTCGTTTGTGCTTGAGCCGGGATGGAACATGATGCCGGTTTTGAGCAACAATGAAATTGCGGCTGACCAATTATTCGGCGCAGCCAACCTGCCGGTGTATCTGCGCGAAATATTTGCACTCGGAGTGCTGTGGCCTGAGGCAGGAATTTACAAACCGGATACGTTGCAGCCCCGTAAGGTTTATTGGGTTTTATCGGATGAAGAACGCGAGATTGTTTTTCCGTAAAAAAAAAACTGCCAACATTTACTGCAGGCAGGTCAGTCAAATTCAACTAATTCTGCTTAAACCTTATGACGCGAGTTACGATTATTCAACGATAAGTTTGCGGGTGGCAAGCATATCTTCGCCGGTAACCGTATACTGATAGATTCCGGATGAGAGGTCTGAAGTCGTCAACGGGAAAGTATGGTTACCGACGTCGATGATGCCGCTGTATATTTTTTTGACCAGTTTACCGGTCATATCGAAAAGTGAAATATTTACCTGCCGGACTTCATTCATTTCCAAAAAAATATGAGTCCGTTCATTGGTAGGGTTTGGGTAATTATACATTTTTATGGGAGCTGATGTGTTTTCATAAATTCCGGTGGAGGTTTCCATTTTCAGGATTTCGCCAAAGGTACCCACAGCATATCCGGTATTGCCAATCAGTTTTACGGCCAGCATGGTATTTCCATTGCTCTGCACTTCTGTGGGTTCCCAGTTGAGGCCGCCATCGTAAGTTTCAAAAATATTGGTGGTGGCATTGTAATCACCACCTACTACTACGCCGTAGGAATTGTCTACAAAATCGATCCCGAAAAACAGAACACCCGGGAAAATGATAGCATTCCAGTACTGGCTGCTCCAGTTGGGTTCCGTGGTGATAAATCCGTCGCCGTTCCAGATTGTTCCAACAGTAAAGCCATCATTTGCGGTAAAGAAATGGCAGTCCTGAGTGGTTGATTCGTAGGCAGTATTATTGTTGTAGGGATAATAAGGCTGGCCATCCCAGGTTTGGCCACCATCCATGGTATAACCGGCCAGTGGCTGAAAAATCGCGTTTCTGCCGATTACAGTTCCAAAATCTTCACCGGCCATGCAGGCACAGTTATAGTTATTCATAAAACCACCTTCCACATATTGCCAGCCATAGCCCCAGTCTTCGGTCCAGAGCGTGGTATTGCCCGAGCCTCCTGCAATCCCGTGGCCGCTTTCAGGATCGATGTGGATGGCATATATATGGTAATCCTGCCCGCTCTCCTGTACAACATCCCAGTTTTCGCCGCCATCAAACGAATAGAGAATTATGCCCTGGTCGCCGCCAATAATGACGTTTTCCTCGTCGATGTATTGAACGGTATTGTAAAAATTATCCCAAATCAGATCGATGGTCGTCCAGGTTTCTCCACCGTTCGTGGTTTTGATCACGGTACCCATGATGCCAACAGCAATTCCTTCATCCTCATTGATAAAGTCGACGTCCTTCAGGTCGAATGTTACGCCTGATGGCTTGGTTTTCCAGTTGGTCTGCCCCAGGGAAACACCGGAGAAAAGCAGCACAATAATACTGAACAATGTAAGTGTAAAAAGTTTTTTCATAGGTGTGTATGTTTCTGTTACGATATTCAATTGATATGGCAAAGATATCATGTAACTGCTAATCAGGCAATACCGTAAATCACGGATATTACGGTAAATGTATCCGTACCAGTACGGAATGATTTGGGTTCCTCATCCAGTTGAAAAAAAAGAAGCTGCCCCGGGATTGAGGCAGCTTCATAAAACCGATCATTTAACTAACTTATTTAATCACAAGCTTTTGCTGAGACACGCCACGATTGGTTAGTATTCTAACGAAGAATATGCCATCGGGGAGGTTCGAAATATTTAGTTGAACATGTGTTGAGTTGGCTTCGGTTTTCATCATGGTTTGTCCGGCCTGGTTCAATACAATGATGTGTCTGATGGTTTCGCTCGAGTGAATCTTCACTATATCGTGGGCTGGATTGGGACAGATATCAACTGCGGTTTCGGAATACCGTGGTTCTATTCCGGTTGCAGTCGCCTCAAGGGTGCTGAGTCGCGAAAATCCACCATTTGCAAAGTTGCCCAGGTTGGGCATTAGCATATCATAGGTGGCTTCTGCATCATATTCCTTGTCTTCACTTGCATCATACATTCTCCAGATGAATTCCTCGCCTGTAGCAAAACCTTCCTTGACAGCAGGAGTATCAGGGTCATCACCATAAGACATAACAACTGCTGCTCCGTTTGCATTGATTTCAGCCGCGCCACCGCACTGTTCAATTCCGTTGGCGTCGGTATAGAATACACCAACCCAGTCGCCTTCCTCCAGTTGATCACCAAAAATACTGGGATCAACAGAATCCGTGATATCAATCGTATGTGACTGATCGGTGACATTGTACGACCACGGCTCTGCTCCGGCGAATTCAATAGTGTACCTGATCAAGCCCAAATCGACTGAATTTATGTAGATATCAGCACTTTCCTGTCTAAAATCGGTGAAGGTAGTGTAGGCGATCACACCTTTTAATTCATCGTTATTGATGGTTTTCCATGAATTTCCGCCATCACTGGAGTAATGAAGCATGTATTTGGATTCCTGGCATGGGTAAACGGCAGCAAGGATATGTCCGTCCACCTCGTTTGAATGCTGAACGTAATGGGCAAATGAATCGGTGAGGATGCTCCAGGTAAAACCACCGTCGGTCGAGGTGAAAATACCGGCATCAGTCGCAATGGTATATTGCTGTGTGTTGAGTGGGTTTTGTGTGAGACCGAAAACCTGGCCGACTCCGGTTAATCCTTGCGTGGTAACTTTCCAGTTTTCTGCGCCGTCGGTTGTGTAATAAACTCCGGTTTCTGATGCGGTTACTATATGTTCAGGGTTTTCCGGGTCAATGCATATCTCGATCATTCTTTCACCTCCCGGAACATTCAAAGGAGCGGAAATTACATTGTTCAGGTCGTTGAAATTAATTTTGTGCAATTCCAGATCGCCCGAAGTATTCGTAACTGACAACCAGACAGTATTGGCAATAGATGGCGTCGTGGCAAGGCAATTAAATGTGGTGCTGAAGAAAGATACCAGTTGGTGCTTGTTTTCACCGAAATCATCACTGACATATAAAGCATAATCCATAAAACTTGCCTCGAAGGTAAATATCCTACCGGGAATGTTTTTGTCTATCTGGAAAACCGGATCCGCATTAATGGTAACGGAAATATTAAGTGGTACGAATCCGTGCGCATTTTCTTCTCCTGTTATCATATTTTTGTGTATGTAACCGTTGTAAATTCCATAGAATAAATGCTTTTCCTCGTCATTTTCAAATATTTCTACCTGGCCTGTTGCTGAAGTATAGGGTGTTCGAATCCGGTTGAACGATACCCCTTTATCTGCAGAAAAAAGCGGATAGTACGGGCAACTTACAAATACTTCATTTTCATTAAACGGATTAAATGAAACCTTTGAACCATAGTAGTAATTATAGATGCTATCCGCAGCATTTTCATACACATAATTTGTCCATGTTTCTCCATGATCTTCCGAAATAACAACTTCATTTTCTTCCAGAATAATGATATTCGATGAATTGACAGGATTAAAGGCAATGTGTGTAATGTTGTCTAGCGTATAATTTGTCCAGGAAATCGGAACAATATCCCAGCTATCACCTGCATTGGTGGAACGATACAGATTTTGAGGATGCAATTCGAATCTGATCCCTGTACCTACGTATATTTCGTCCGGATTTTCAGGATTAAACGCGATGGGATCCAGTATGATACCTTCGAGTTTTACTTTCCAGGTCTGCCCTCCATCAATCGAATAAAAAAGCCCTCCATCTATTTCTCCCTTTCCATGTCCGAGCGTGATGTATAATGTTTGACTGTCATTGGGGTGAATTGCCACCTGATTAGGGGTTACTGTATAATTATCCTCAGAATAATAAACTTCTGTCCAGTCGGCTCCTCCGTTGGTGGTGTACTGAACTTTAGAAAAAGAGGCCAGGCCGATTTTATACTCCTGGAGTACCAGAGCTACATCTGTGTCCTGTTCCCAGATGCAGTAGGATGATATCCATTCATTGTCAGCGTTCTGGCCGGGTAAATAATATTCCTTGGTTATTGCAAGGCTTTCCAGGTCGAGGATAAAAACACCGTAATTAGCCCAAATTGATCTGGTTGACCAGAATGTCAAAGCATTGTTTTCGGGCATTAATTTCAGTCCGGTAATACTTCCGGGATGTGAATAGAGAATATGCCAGGTTTCTCCGTTATCATCCGATTGAAGGATGTGGTTGGTCATGGTGAGGGCATATACCCGGTTTTCAACATCATCATCGTAAATCATGTTGAAAATTCTTCCGTATTCATCGGAACTTACGATTTCGAATTGTGCAAAAGACGGTTGCAGATAGCAACAACATACAATCATCAAAAAGAAAGTGATCTTTTTCATTTCCAGTAATTTTTAGTTTTTAAAAATGTGTTTTTCTAAATGTTTGTAATAATATTTTTTTTGAAGCAAAATTTCGAATGTGGATTCGGGAAAAACGATCAGACGGATTGATTACAAGGACGATCTTGTTTGGAAAAGTGTTACACCAAGCGCATTGTGCATTACGGATCGGGCTATTCCATCCGGCGGAATAAGAAGCAGCGATGTATTTTTTGCAAGCAATTTCATTAAGTTCATTTTTTTGGTATTTTCATTTTACAAAAGTATATCGGGATTGCTGCTGAGTCAATACCGTATAACCCGGATTTTGTGGCAGGTCATATCCGTACCAGTACGGATTTATATAAACATCGGTGGGCAAAAAAATGAAGCTGCCTCAACATTGAAGCAGCTTCTGAAAATCGATCCTGATACCTATGCTTACCTGATTATAAGTTTTTGCTGTGATACGCCCCTGTCGGTGAGGATCTTTAATACAAAGATACCGTCGTGCAGGCTGGAGATATTCATTTGAACATGTGTTGAATTGGCTTCGGTTTTCATCACAACCTGACCTGCCTGGTTCATGACGAAGATCTGGCGGATGTTTTCGCTGGATTCGATCATTACCACGTCGCTTGCAGGATTGGGGCTGATTTGGGTTTTTACTTCGCTTTCGCGGATACCTGTGATATTATCGACAGGCTGCAGATAGAATGTATAATTTGTATTCTGACCATCGATCACCTCAATATCGGCAACCACGGTTTCATATCCTTCGGCTTCACATTGGATGGTGTAGGTTCCAACAGGAAGGCTGATATTGTAGCGTGCTCCGAATATGGATTCGCAGGGCGATCCTACATACGAAGTATTCAGGACGTTAACCATTGCATGATCAACCGAAAGATTGGTTTCGGCATCACGAAAGAAACCATGCAGAATGCCGGATCCTGTGTTGCTGCCACTGCGGTTTATCTTCAGGATTTCGCCAAATGTACCTACGGCGTAACCTACGTTGCCAATCAAGCAAACATCAAGCATGGTGTTTCCGTCGCTTGATACTTCAACAGGCTCCCAGGTAAGGCCGCCGTCGGTTGTTTCGAAAATATTTGTAGTAGCATTGTAGTCGCCGCCAACCACTACGCCATAAGTATCATCGAGGAAATCGATGCCGAACAGCATGGCGCCTTCCAGCATAATAGCATTCCATTGCTGACTGTTCCAGTTGGGGGCTGTGGTGATAAATCCATCGCCGTTCCAAACGGTTCCTACCGTATAGCCGGTGTTTTCATCAAAGAAATAACAATCATAGGTTGTTGATTCGTAGCCAATGTTGTTCATGGTGGGATAGTATGGCTGTCCGTCCCAGGTTTCGCCGCCATCCATGGTGTATCCTGCCAATGGCTGGAATACGGCATTCCTTCCGATAACAGTACCGAAATCTTCGTTCGCCATAAAGGCACAGTGATAGTCGTTCATAAATCCGCCTTCGATGTACTCCCAGGTTTGACCGAAGTCTTCGGTCCAGATGATGGTGTTGCCCGATCCGCCTGCAATACCATTCCCGCTGGCCGGATCAACAGAAATGCCATAGATATTGTATCCCTGGCCGCTTTCCTGAACAATGTCCCAGTTTTCACCGCTGTCGGTAGAATAAAGGATGATGCCCTGATCGCCGCAGATGATTGCGCGCTGCTGATCGATAAACTGAACATCGTTAAACCAGTTGTCGATGCCAAGGTCAATGGTATTCCAGGTGGTACCGCCATCGGTAGTCCTCAGGATGGTCCCCATCATGCCTACTGCCACACCCACTTCCTGGTTGGCAAAATCGATGGCTTTAAGATCGAACATTACCGGAGTGGCAATGGTTTGCCAGCTTTCGTCAATGGTTTCCGGAACCTTTTTAATGATTTCACCGAATGTGCCAACAGCGTAGCCGGTATTGCCTACCAGTGCCACATCGAGCATCGTATTTCCGTCGCTCTGAACAGTTGCAGCTTCCCAGTTGGTTCCTCCGTCATAGGTTTCAAAAATACTGGTGGTAATATTGTAATCGCCGCCAACAACCACACCATAAGATGCGTCGAGGAAATCAATGCCGAAAAGCATGGCGCCTTCAAACATGATGGCATTCCATTGCTGACTGTTCCAGTTGGGTGCGGTGGTTAAAAATCCATCACCGTTCCATACAGTGCCCACGGTGTAACCATTATTTTCATCAAAGAAATAGCAGGCCTGGGTAGTCGATTCGTAGCCGACATTATTTACCGTCGGATAGTAAGGCTGACCATCCCATGTTTGGCCGCCATCCATGGTGTATCCTGCCAGTGGCTGGAATACAGCATTTCTTCCGATTACGGTACCGAAATCGCCGTTTGGCATATGCGCACAATAATAGTTGTTCATAAATCCGCCTTCAATGTATTCCCATGTCAGGCCGAAATCTTCAGTCCAGATAATGGTATTGCCTGAACCGCCGGCTATTCCATGGCCGCTTACCGGATCAACGGAAAGGCCATAGATGTTGTATCCCTGGCCGCTTTCCTGTACTATATCCCAGTTGTCGCCGCCGTCATTCGAATAAAGAACAATACCCTGGTCACCGCCAATGATCACCCGATCCTGGTCGATAAACTGAACATCGTTAAACCAGTTGTCGATGCCAAGATCAACAATGTTCCAGGTTTCACCGCCGTCGGTGGTTCTCAGGACGGTACCCATCATACCAACAGCTATTCCTTCCTCTTCGGTAATGAAATCAACTGCCTGCAGGTCGAACATTACGCCCGAGGTCTGGCTTTGCCAGTTGGATTGAGCAATAGTAGTCATTGCAAAAATAAATCCTGCTGCCAGGATGACTACGAGGGTTGTAAACTTTTTCATGCTTATGTGTAGTTTTGAATTAAAAAAAAATTGAACGGGACAAAAGTATTATGTGATTGTAGCACAGCCAATACCGTAAAGCACGGATTTTTTCCTGGTTATATCCGTGCTAGCACGGATATTGCACCCGCCCAATACCTTATGATAAAGATTAATGTTATTTTTGTCTGTAATGCAATTGCCAATGGTTTCAGGAAAACGTTTACTGCTGCTGTTTTTGTTTTTGAAATTGATGCTGTCTTCGGAAGCTCAGCAGCACGACAGCATTGAATGGTTAAACAAACGCTGCTGGGATATGGCTTATTCGCAGCCAGATTCGGCCATCTACTTCGGTAAAAAGGCAAAGATTGCTGCAATACGCGAGAAAAATACACATGAAGCCATTCGCTCTGATATTCTTGTTGGAATTGTGTACGACGTAAAGGCACAATACGACAGTGCGATGCTTTATTACCATCAGGCCCTGCGAACTGCACAGATACAAAAGGATACCACACTTATTGCAAGCTGCCTCAGCAATATCGGTTTAACCTTCTGGCATATAGGATCGTATTACAAGGCACTCGAAAACCTGTTTTCTTCCCTGAATTATTTTCAGACCCTTTCGGGGAATGTGCCGCAAATGGCAAGCGTGTATAATAATATCGGGTTGATCTACTCCGAACTTGCCGACTATAATAAAGCCCTGGGATACTTCAAGCGATCCAAGCAGTTGTACCTGAAAAATAATGATACGTTGGGGTGGGGGGCTGTAACCACAAACAAAGCCATTGTGCTTTACAAACAGGGCCTGATCGACAAGGCGCTGCAAACCCTCGATTCCTCCATTGCCATCAAGAAAATAAAAAATGATTATTACGGACTGGCCATTGCTTACAACGAAAAAGCCAGCGTTTCCATTGAAAATGGCAGACACGACGAAGCTTACAGATTCTTGGAAAAATCACTGCAATACAGCAAAAAAATCAACGACCTGAATGCACAGGCCATCACTTACCAAATCCTGCAAAAAGTGTTTCTGAAGGAAGCGAAATACGATAAAGCCATTCGCTACAATCAGATTGCTTTCGATATTGCAAATCAGATAAATGATCAAAAGCTCGTGGTAAATCACTACCGGAACCTTTCGAAGATTTATGAAGCTATGGGCAATTATCATCTGGCTCACGAGTATTTTGTAAAATATGCCATGCTTAAGGACAGTCTGATCAACGAAAAGCAGTTGAGCAATATTTATCAGCTCGAGTTTCAACACCAACTCGACAGGCAACAAAATGAAATCGCCATGCTGCAGGAACGACAGGAAATACAATCGCTGAGAATTGAACGCCAGGAATTGTTGTTGAGTAAACGCAATCTGCAAATGATCATCGTGATAGGTGCTTCGGTAATTTTTCTGTTGGTTTTTTATGTGCAGTACATCAGGGCGCGGCATCGCCATAAACGCGAGATCGTGATGACCACCATGCAACAGAAATCGAGGCAGGCTCAAAAGATTATTCAGGCCGAACTGAATGAGCGCAAACGCATAAGCCAGGAAATTCATGACAGCCTGGGGCAGTTGCTTTCACTTATTAAAATGAACCTGGCATCTTCGCAGCATCAAACCAATTACAGGGATGAGCGGATGACCAAAAAGATCGATAACATCATGGGGCTGGTCGATCATGCCATTGTGGAATTGAGAAATATTTCCCAGAATATGTCGCCGATCATGCTGCGTGAAAAAGGACTCACCACGGCGCTGGAAGATATGGTTCAGCGTCTTCGCAACGTGAGCAGCATCGATATAAAACTGGAACTGCTCGATATTGACGCCTTGGATGATGAACTGATCGAAAACATTGCCTTTTCGGTGGTACAGGAATCATTGAACAACGCCATTAAACATTCCAAATGTTCCCGCATCGATATTCAGGTGGTGTATGCAGAAGGTGAGTTAACCGTGATGGTGGAAGATAACGGCAAGGGTTTCGTCCAGGAAGAAGTTCAGAATGGATTGGGGTTAAGCCAGATACGTACCAAAGTGCAGAATATCGGCGGAAATATTGAAATTGATTCCATGCCCGGGCGCGGCACCATTGTGACGATAGAAATTCCGACCAAGAAAATTTTTGAGATATGAACAAAGAAAGAAAAATCCGCTTAATGCTTGTCGATGACCACCAGCTCATGCTCGACGGGTTGAAATCGCTTTTGGGTGAACATGAAGATTTCGATATTCTCGGCGGAGCAGCTTCGGCCGAGGATGCATTGAAGCAGCTCAGAAATAAAGATGTGGATGTGCTGCTTGCCGACATTCACCTTCCGGGGATGAGTGGCATCGAACTGGCTGCAAAAGTCACCGCAGACTTTCCGCAAATAAAAGTCCTGGCACTTACCATGCACAACGAAAGTTCGCTTATAAACCGCATGATTGCTGCCGGTGCCTGGGGTTATGTAATCAAAAGTAACAACATCAGCGAGTTGGTAGAAGCCATCCGAACTGTGGCTAGCGGCAAAAAATATCTCAGCCGCGAAGTGCAATCCATCATTATGGGCAGCATCTACCGTCCTGATGATCCGGGCAAGGAGTTCCAGCCCAATGTAGCCCGCCTCACACAGCGCGAAGCCGAAATTCTCAGCCTCATCGCCCGTGAACTGTCAAATAAAAAAATTGCAGACAAACTTTTCATCAGCGAACGAACCGTGGAAACCCACCGCAAAAATATCTTCACCAAAACCAAAACCAAGTCTGTGGTCGGCCTCATTCGCTATGCGATGGAAAATGGTCTTTTAAAGGAGTAAAACGTGTCGGGAAATAGACTATCTTTGTGATCTTAAAACGATTGCAGGATGGAAAACCGCCACGTAGAAGAACCATACGAAGCCTATGAAAGGCCACTGAATTTCGAAAAAGTCTGGCAGATGTTTCAGGAAACTGACAGGCTGTTAACTGAGAAATTTCGTGAAACTGATAAAAAGATAAACGATCTCACGGCTCTGTTCACCTCCCAATGGGGCAAATTGGTAGAATCACTTGTTGAGGGGGATCTGATCAGCTTGCTCAACCGTCGTGGTATCCGGGTAGAAAGTGTAATCCAGCGGAGGAAAGGTTCCAGGGACGGCAGGAATTTCGAATTCGACCTGATTGCCGTCAACACGAATGAAATTGTGATTGTTGAGGTAAAGACCACATTGCGCCCCGACGACATTAAGGATTTCATAGAAAAACTGAACGAGGCCCGTGTGTTTATGCCGGAGTACAAGCAGATGAAGGTTTACGGCGGCGTTGCCTTTATCCGTGCCGATGCAGGCGCAGAGCGAATGGCGGAGCATCAGGGTTTGTTTGTGATCAGATCGGGAAAGGGCAGCTCCGAA
>JBKHBQ010000052.1:0-18221 GCA_046542305.1 Bacteroidales bacterium | reverse complement strand
TTTTCAGTTCAGAAACTTCCATTACATCTATATTTTTTAGTTCTGTTCAATAACTGTTAAACGATTCACAAAATTACATTTTTTAATTACCGGCCAAAAACTTTGATAATCAAATCCTCCAATATGCAGCGCTGTGCATAACGCGTGTATCCACTACTATAGCGGGTTTTAGAGATTATTTAAAATGGCTAAAGATTATCCTCCAGCTACTGTAAATGCGGCCTTAGAGAATTTAATTATATTTTTGAAAATCCAAAAGAAAAGGGAAAATGAACATTCAGTTGATTAAAGGGAAACTTTCTTCAAAAACAGTTGGCATAGCAGGCTGCGGCGGATTGGGATCGAATTGTGCGGCTGCGCTGGCGAGAACAGGCATCGGACAACTGATCATCGTGGATTTCGATACCATCGACGAAAGCAATCTGAACCGGCAGTACTATTTCAGGCATCAGTTGGGTATGAAGAAGGTGGAGGCGCTCTCCGGAAATCTTCAAATGATAAATCCTGAAACCATCATCAAAGCGCATCACATCAGGCTTGACGCCGGAAACATTCCTGTAGTTTTCAGGCATTGTGATGTAATTGTTGAAGCCTTCGATAAAGCAGAAATGAAAGAGATGATCATTGAAACCGTTGCGGAAAAGTTGCCGGAAATTCCGTTGGTGGTTGGAAACGGTATGGCGGGCTGGGGCCGTAACAACATCCTGATGACCGCCCGTATGGGTGATAATCTTTATGTTTGCGGAGATAACATGAGCGACATCGACGACGGACTGCCCGTGCTGGCACCAAGGGTAGGCATAGTTTCGATGATGCAGGCCAACACTGTGCTCAATATTTTGTTAAAAACAGAAAACACCATGCAATTATGACAATAACATTAAATAACCGGACCGAATCATTCGACGAAGACAAAATGACTGTGGAGGAGCTGATCGAAAAGAAAAATTTCAGCTTTAAAATGCTGGTCACAAAAATCAATGGAAAACTGGTAAAAAAGGAAGACAGGGCTAAAACCCATGTTCACGATGGCGACGTTGTGACTGTGCTTCACCTGGTGAGTGGCGGCTGATTTGAGTGAATGAAACAAGGTAAAAAGAAGAAAGCCATCCTTTTACGCTAGGGACTACGCTAGGGACGGCTTTGCAAAAAGAAGGGGAAAAGAATAATAACTTATAGGAACGAAAAATATTTCGCTAAAATACAAAAAAAATCATCCGTGGCAAGGGGTTTCGATAAATATTTGAAAAAGAGATTTGCCATTTTTATTTTTTAAACGTTAAAGTATATAGGTATGTGCATAAATTAATAGGTTTGACTAAACCACCCCTGCAACCACAAAAGTGCTACCTCCTACAAAAATCAGGTCATTCTTTTCACTGTTGCCTATGGCAGCTTTCAAAGCTTCCTTTA
The DNA here is from genome assembly GCA_046542305.1 of Bacteroidales bacterium. Lineage (GTDB taxonomy): Bacteria > Bacteroidota > Bacteroidia > Bacteroidales > 4484-276 > JBKHBQ01. The sequence continues at coordinate 16,808 of JBKHBQ010000052.1, read as the reverse complement.
CATGATTATATACCGAACCTTTTAATCCATGAGGCGCAGCCATTGCAGCCAGTTTTTCTGCTTCCAGTCCGCGGGGTATATAGGGTTTGCAGAAATAATAGGTTGCATTCGCCGGCAGCATCGAAAGAATGGCTGATGCGTCCTTATCGTTAACAATCCCAAAAACAATATGAAGCTTATGATGGGGTGTGCTATGGATGTTACTGATCACCTCGGCAATGCCTTCAGGGTTGTGCCCGCTGTCGCAAACCACCAGCGGGCTGGTTTGAAGTATCTGCCATCTGCCCTTGAGTCCTGTATGTAGCACTGTTTTGGCAATCCCGGCCGAAATGATCCGGGGGTTTATTTCCGGAAGTTTTTCCTGAAGCCTGTAAAGGGTTTCCATCACGGTAACAAGATTTTTGCGTTGGAAACTGCCATTAAGCGGGAATGGATCGATATCGGTGAAATGCTTGCCTTCCCTGAAAATCCTGATGGAGCCCTGCACGGATTCCTCCAGTTTCCAGTATCTGTCGGCAAAAGTGATGGGGGAAGATAATTGTTCAGCCCGGTCATGGAAAACGTGGGTGATGCTTTCCTGTGTTTCTCCAATCACCACCGGCACGGAGGGTTTGATAATCCCGGCTTTTTCTGCTGCAATCTCTGCAAGGCTGTTGCCAAGGAATTGCATATGATCCATCCCGATATTGGTGATGACCGAAATCATTGGCATGATCACATTGGTGGAATCGAGGCGGCCGCCCATGCCGGTTTCAATCACGGCGATATCCACATTTCCATCTGCAAAATAGCTGAAAGCCATGCCCACCGTCATTTCGAAAAAAGATAATCCGATATCCTCAAACCGGCCGTTGTACCGCTCCATAAAATCCACCACAAACTGTTCTGGAACCATTTTGCCGTCGATCTTAATCCTTTCCCTGAAGTCGGAATAGTGAGGCGAAGTGTAGAGACCGGTTTTAAACCCGGCTTCCTGAAACACGGAGGCAAGCATGTGCGATGTGGAGCCTTTTCCGTTGGTGCCGGCGATGTGTACGGCCGGGAATCTATGTTCGGGATGATGCAGGATTTCGCATAGGCGGATGGTATTGCCAAGATCGGCCTTGTAGGCGGCACCACCAATGCGCTGAAACATCGGCAGCTTGTTGAACATGTATTCCAGGGTTTCTTTGTAATTCATCACCGGATAATTTTCGCAGGCAAAAGTAGTGAAAAGCCCGTCATCTTGTGCTGAGGTGCAAAGGTGGTTTCCTTTGTCAGTTTTCGCAGGCCGGGAACGAAAAACTGGATTCCTGGTTCATAAATATCAGATAGGATTTACCGGGATGCATCGTGCCAAGGGTGTTGATGCCTGTCGACGGCCAGTAAATTTTCCATCCGCCGATCTCTTTCACCACCTGAAACTGATCTCCCAGCACCACTCCCAGCATTTCCGCCGGTAGTTCGCAGGCCCGCAGCATGGGAAAGATATTCCAGCCCGGGACCAGATCTACGGTATGATCAAGGCTGTAGTATCCCTGCAGGGTAACCTGTGCATCGTTTTTCATGTCGATGGTTAGCCCGAGGGCGGGATTCCAGTCGCCCAGGGTATTGATGTTCATGTCGGGCCAAAAAATTCCCTGTGCATTCACGGCAAAATGTACATCATCGATCACGTCACCCAGTACCGAGGAGATATCCGGAAATACCGGCTCGACAAATGAAGCAATCCCGCTCCAGCCTTTTTTCAGTTCCACCACCTGGTTATAACTGGGCGCAATTACGTAGATCAGATCGTCACGATGAAGGGTGTCGGTTGCATACTGATTTGCCACGATCAGCGTAACATCTTTGAATCCCTCTTCAAAATACGCAGTTGATGGATTTTGTACGAAAGAAGTATCGTTATTCCCAAGCCACCACTCCCATTGGCCGGGGTTTCCTGCAGAAAGATCGAAAAAGCTGACCTGCTCGCCGTATTTCACCGCATTGCTGCTTGCATAAAAATCCGCGTTCAGGGGTTCGAGGATGGTGATCAGGTTTTCTTGTACGAGGGTATCCTGCTGGTATTCGGTGCTGACAACCAGACTTACAGTATAGGTTCCCGGCGCATCGAACGAGGTAACGGCATTTTGTGAGGTGCTGTTGCTGAAATTGCCGAAACTCCAGAACCAGGAGGTGGGATTTCCCAATGAGGTATCGAAAAAGTGAATGGCCTGCCCCGGAAATGCCAATGTGGTGTCGGTTTCGAAACCTGCAATCAGCTCAGGCAATACTTCAATATAGTTTTGTTTTACTTCCATATTGCTGCTGTCGTTGCTGAAGATTTCCAGGCTTACGGTGAATTGTCCAGCGAATTTGAACATATGCGATGGGTTTTGCGCTAGCGAATAAAAACCATCGCCAAATATCCAGAACCATCCCTGTGGCGAACCTTTTGAAAGATCGTTGAAATACACGTGATCACCTTTTACAATAATTGTCGTATCAACCGAAAAATCTGCATCCAGTGTATCCCTCACCCTGATGTAATCCGGCTTAAACTCGGTGGCGCTTTGCAGTGGGTCGCTTACCTGGAGCGATACGGAATACCACCCTGCATCTGAATATTGATGGTCCGGGTGCTGATTTGCCGAAGCATTTCCATCACCGAAATCCCAGATCCACCCTTGCGGATTTCCCTGCGACAGGTCGGTAAACTGAATCTGCTGGCCCGTCCATGCCAGCAGGGTATCGGCAGAAAAATCAGCCTGAAGCGGTTCGAGTATGGTAATAAAATTCTCGATGGTGAGGGAATCCTGTAGGTAGGCATTCCAAACGGTCAGTCTCACATCATAGCTACCCGGTTCGGTATAGATAATAGATGGATTCTGCGATGTGCTTGTTTGTCCGTTCCCGAAATTCCAGAGCCAGGCGCCGGGATTTCCTTCCGAAAGATCGGTAAAAAAAATTTCATCCCCCGGTAAAGCCTCAGCAGTGGTAGCTTCGAACAAGGCCACGAGTTCCGGCAACACCTGGATAAATTCATTTTTTAAAATGCTGTCGCTTATGTATTCGTTCGAAACATACAGTGAAATGTCATACATGCCCGGCTGGTTGAATGGATGGACAGGATGCTGCAACTGACTTGCCGCACCTTCCCCGAATTGCCAGCTCCACGACGCGGGGTTTCCGGTGGAAAGATCCGTAAACTGAATGCTGTCGCCGGCGATAATCAGCGTGGTATCTGCAGAAAAGGCTGCCGTTAAGGGATCAATCACCGTGATATGGTTTTCCATAAACAGTGTATCCTGTTGGTATTCTGTCAATACGATGAGTTCTACATCGTATGTGGCGGCTTCTTCATAAACAACTACCGGATTTTGCTGGTTGCTGGTACTGCCGTTTCCGAAATTCCAGAACCAAAAAACAGGATCGCCGGTGCTCTGATCCGTAAACTGAATTTCGGCACCTGTTACTGCAATTGTCGTATCAACACTAAAACCTGCCATGAGCGGCACCAGTACTTCGACGAACCCCGGCTTCACCTCCTGATCATCATTATTCCCTTTATGAATGGTAAGCGAAACATCATACAATCCGGGATCATCATAAATGTGCACAGGGTTTTGTAGCGAACTGAACACGTTATCCCCCAGATTCCATAACCAGCTTTCGGGGTCGCCGAGCGACAGATCAGTAAACTGAACCGCTTCGCCGGGAAGCAGGACAACAGGATCGGCTGTAAAATCAGCTAATAACGGCTGGATAACTGTGATCATGCCTTCTTTGGTGACGGTTTCCTGGTATTCACCTGAAGTTACAGTCAGGCTCACCGTATACGTTCCGGGCTGGGTGTAGGCGTGCTGCGGATTTTTCTGCGTGGAGGTGGTGCCATCGCCGAAAGTCCACAACCTGGAACTTATCGGTGCACCGAAACTGTTGGCAAGATCGGTGAACTGCACGTTGAGCGGGACATCGCCGGATTGCGGATTTACTGCAAAGTCCACTTCGAGGGTGCTGTGGTAAGATGTTTCGAAAAGCCCATCCCAAAGTATATCCGGGGCATTCAATTCCAGGGTCGAATTGTCTGTAGAAACATACTGCGTGGAATCCGGGGTGGCTTCTCCATTGAACCAATCCACCCGGTATACGCCCGGGGAAAGATCGTCGATAAATATTTTTCCTTCGCTGATGGGTGGCGGATTTCCGTACATTCCCACATATTCCCAGTTGTATTTTTTGTTCTGAAACCAACCTGCTGTGTGATTTCCGTCCTTCATGGCAAATGCACGAAGGTTGGGAGCGTAATTTCCAAAAATATACTTATCAATTTCCATCACACCGAAACCGGTATTCTGAACATAGATTTCATGCTCTCCGGCCGGAACGTTGATGCTGTATGTGTGGTTGGCCGTTACACTTTTGTCAAGCACGGTGGTGCCGTTAAGTTTGATGCGCAGATTAGCAAACAACACAAGATCGTCGGTTCTTACCTTAAATGTGCCGGGTTTGGTGTAATGCACATGAAAAGTCGGCGGATTTTTGTTGGAGCCGCTCGCGCTGCCATGCAGAACTTTCCCCAGCCTCAACACCGGCGGGGAAAGATATCCTGAGGGATGCATCTGAAAACTGTTATCCGGGACCTTTGAATTCCCGTTCTTATAATCAGGTTTGATCTGAAGATCGTGATAACCGCTGCTGGTGGTCAGCGGAACGATCACCTCATAATCATGCGGATTAATTCCGGTCTGATCGAAAAAAGTGCCGATGGGATTAAAGAAGCTGAACATTCCTGCCGGATAAAGATAGTTTCCCCACCACCATGACATTGCCGTTCCAAAAGCGCCTGAAAAAGCCGACGTCCACAGCGTGTTGTGAAAAGCAATCCCGTTTGGATCTTCCTGCTCAACAATCACCGGATCGTGGCCCAGCGAAAATTCCCCGGTAATAAACGGCTTTCCATATACCTGCCCATACCATCTCGAAAAGCTGTAAATCTTCATTTCCAGGTCGGGATCATAATCGTAAATGTGTAGTTGTGTAAAATCTGTGCCCGGATAGTTCCAGTAATTCGGGTCGTGTTGCGGGATGGCGTATCCAGTTGAAACTGGCCTGTTGTACCTGTCGATGTCCTTGATATAATCCGTCATTTCGGTGAGCCAGTCATAGGTTTGGCTGTAGAAATCATCATAGAGTTCGGTCTTATCGGCTTCGGAGAGTATTTCCCAGGAATGAAGGTAAGAAGAATAGCCCCACCGCGCATTGATGTACCTCATCTTCCGCTTATAGAGGCTTTTCGAAGTGGAATTCACAAAGAAATTCTGTGGTTCATGGCTGGGTCCGCCGTTGGCCAGGTTGTATGGATTATCCTGCCAGCCGTAAGGCACCCCCGGTTCGAGTACCACATGCACCATAAAGTTGAATTGACAGTACACGCGGTTTTCCAGCAATTTGTCGAACACCCAGTCGAGCCCCCAGGCCCGGTTTTGCCAGTTAAGGTAGTGCCCGGCGCCGGTATTATTCCACTCGAATTCGAAACTCCAGGGTGCAATGGTGATCTTTGTAAAATTCCCGTTTTGTGCTGCAATTTCCTCTATCCAGTCGCCATATTCCGTAAAACCGTCTTCCCACCACTGCCAGGCCAGGTTGGTACCCACACCTACAAACGTCTCGTTATATCCATACCTGAGGCGATTGCCCTCACGCCTGACAAACCCCTTGTGCGAAGATTGCAGGCAGGTAAATTGCTGAACAGGATAGCTGGTGGAGCCCTGCATGTCGTTGAGCGTAATATGATAGCTCCAGGTGCCGGGTTCATTTGGCGAAAAGCGGATCTTCCAGGTGGGATTGCCCGATGGAACAAGTACGTTTGGCTGTGGCATGGTGTAATCCTGGAAATAAAAGCCGTCGATGAGGATGGTATTCCCGGAAGGTGAAGTAAATAGAGCTTTCAGGCTCACTTCGCTGTAATCCCATGGCGCCGTGTAGGTGGCGGATAAATTCACTGTCAGCTCGAATTTTTCAAACTTGGCCACCTCGCTGGTATTGGGTGTAACGGAATAGATCACCGGATTGGATGCCTTCGACTCCGACAGGCACATTACCACCACAAGGGTAATGATACCGATATAATGTATAATGGTTTTCACGCTTAATTAAATTAGCAACCTTTTGATAATCAAATTTAAAGTTAGGATTTTTTTTCCGATCGGAAAAATTTCAGATGATCAGATGTAAAACCCCCTTCTTACGTTCCTTAAAAGTATAGGCTGGTAAAAATAATCATTTTCACAAGCTAAAAGCAAATCAATCTGCTGGTTCCGTTTTTTTAATCCAAAAACATGCCAGAGCAATATAGGGTGCAAAAAGAAGGTTATTTGGAGTGCTAAACCGCTTGTGGTCAGATTATTTTACCGGAGGCATCCCTGATCCGGTGCATGGCTTTTTCGACGGTGGCCCGGGGGCAGGCTACATTCATACGCATAAAACCTTCGCCGCCGGTGCCAAACATTTTTCCCTCGTTCAGGCCGATGCCGGCTTTTTGGAGAAAAAACTTTTTTAACTCATCGCTGCCCGCATTCATAGCCTTGCAATCGAGCCAGATCATATACGTGGATTCGGGCACCACAGGTTTAATTTGTGGCAGGTGGCTGTTGCAAAAATCAACAACATACCCAATGTTTCCCCAAACATAGTGCAGTAGCTGTGCCAGCCAGTCATCCCCTTTGCGATAAGCTGCTTTGAGAGCTTCCGCTCCGAAAATATTACCCATGCCCAGGTGAAGTTTATCGTTGAGCATGTCGTTGTATTTGTCCAGGATGGATTTGTTTGGGATGATCAGGTACGCGGTGGCCAGTCCGGCAAGGTTGAATGTTTTGGAAGGTGCATTGCATGTGATGGTCTGTGCGGCAATTTCTTCCGACAATGAGGCCAGCGGAATGTGCCGGTGCGGCTTAAAGATCAGATCGGAGTGAATTTCATCAGAGACCATCAGCACCTTGTGCTTCAGGCAGATTTCTGCCAGGCGCAGGAGTTCATTGCTGGTCCATACACTGCCGCCGGGATTGTGCGGATGGCTGATAAGGATCATGGAGGCTCCGGCAGCTTTCGCTTCCAGGTCGTCGAAATCCATGCAGAGGCGGCCGTTTTCGAGCTTCAGCGGATTTTCGATCAGGCGTCGCCCGTTTTCATTCACGGCCGAAAAAAACGGAAAATAAACCGGCGGCTGTACGATAATCCCGTCGCCGGGCTGCGTAAGTGCAAGTACAAGCATATTGATTGCCGGAACCACGCCGGGGCTGAAACTGATCCAGCCGGGCTGAATCTTCCATTGGTGCCGGCGGTCCATCCATGTGATAATAGCCTGACTGAAATCCTTCGAACGGATGGTATACCCGAGTATTTCGTGCGAAAGACGCTGCCGGATGGCATCGAGGATGAAATCTGGCGTGCGGAAATCCATGTCGGCCACCCACATCGGAATCACCTCTTCTTTGCCAAAAAGGGCTTTTCTCAGATCGTACTTTACACAGTTGGTGTTTTCGCGCGGGATAATTTCGTCGAAGCTGTATTGTTTCATCATAGGTTTCTTTTTTGCCGCATCAGGCGGATGGTTTGGGATCAGATTTTCAGTTTCGGGGATTTCAGGATGTTGAACAGAAATTCACGTCCCCTGAAAAGCTTTGCCTTCACAGTTCCCGTGGGCAGGTGGAGCTCGCAGGCAATTTCTTCGATGCTGTAATCTCGGTAGTATCTCAGTTCAATCAGGGTACGATAGTGCGGCTTGAGCTTTTCCACCACCTGTTTCAGCATCAGAACCTGTTCTTTCTGGATCATGTTTTCCTCCGGGTCGGGATGTTTGGAGAGAAAGTGGCCAGCCTGTATCTGCTGTTCCTCCTGATGGTCGATGGAGAGCATGGCTTTCTTTTTTTTTCTCAGAAAATCGATGTAATGATTTGAAGCAATGCTGTTGAGCCAGGTACTGAAGGCGAATTCCGGTGAATAGCTCCTGAGCTTCAGAAAAGCTTTGCTGAACACTTCAATGGTGAGATCCTCGGCTTCGATGGAATTGTTGAACTTTTTCATGAACATAAAATAAACCGAATCTCGGTAACGCTGCATCAGCTCTGCATAAGCCGACTGATCGCCATCCACGGCATGTTTCACCAGGTGGTAATCGTGCAAGGCTCTTTCGGATAAATGATCGGTTGTTATGCCCATTTCTTCTTTTTCGTGAAGATTAACATCAGCCAGATCAGAAAATCGATCAGGATCAGTGCAAACTCGAACACCGGCGAAAGTAATAATAATTTTTTTTCGGAAAGCCGTTTCTGGCTCAATCCGAAAATGATCATTTGACTGATAAACCGAAGCAGAAAAATGCCCAGAATGATCAGCGGAGAAACCCCCAATACCAGCAGGATCACGAAAAGTGAGTGAAAGAGAAAATTACTCAGGTTGAACAGTTGGAGCGCAAAACGGTGTTTCCAGCGGAAAAACCTGCGGATCAGCAGCCGCGTACGTTCGGTTTTAAACCAGGCAGAAAAACCGTCTGCCCGGGTGGAAAAAACCTGTGCCTCCGGGTCGGGCCTGATCACTGTATTCTTCCGGCTTGCCGTCCGGTTCACGAAAAGCTCGTCATCGCCGGCATCGATAATATAATGCGAGCTGAAGCCTTTGTGGGCATAAAACAGGGATTTTTTATAGGAAAGATTCCGCCCGATCCCCTTGAAAGGCACACCCGCCAGCGCCATCGACAGGTACATCAGGGCGTCGTAAAAAGCCGTAAATCGCAGCCATTTGTTGATCCGCGAATTGCTTTTCCATGATGCATAACCCAACACCACGCAGGTGCCGGATTTATAGGCAGATACCATTTGCCGGAGCCAGTGCCTGCCGGCGGGGACACAATCGGCATCGGTGAGCATAAGCAGCTCATTGGCCGATGATTTGATGCCGAGCGAAAGCGGAAACTTTCTTCCCCTGAACCAGTTGAGGCTTTGCGTAAGCTCAACAACCTTCAATTTCGGGTATTTACCCGACAGGGATTTAAGCAATTCATCGGTATCATCGTCAGAATTGTCGTTCACCACCACCACCTCAAAATCGGAATAATCCTGTTCGAACAGTGCTGGCAGATTATCGCGCAGTGAGCGGTACTGGTTGGATGCTGTGATCACGATGGAAACCGGCGGCATGTCGTCAGTGGGTATATTCCTGCTTTTGTAAAATGCCAGCCTGCTGAAAATAAACCAGAAATAGAAAAGTTGAATCAGCGCCATGGCCGCAAAAACCAACGCCAAAGTAAAATAAACAGGATTGTTCAGGATTTCGGTGATTTCCATGGTAAATTTCGAAAAGGCAAAAGTAGAATTCCATTTCGGATGATGATGATTCCTGTCGATAATTTTTTAAACAGTGGCGCGGAAACTTTAACTGCAAATGCTCCTGTTAAAATTATCTACATTTGCAACCGCAAAAAAAAGTGCCATGATCATTATCGATCCGCCATATGTTTCGGATTTTCTGAAGAAAACACTCCGGGATTTCCAATTTCCGGTATTGCGAAATGCTGATGCCGTCAGGTTGCTGAACGGATGCAACATCAATTTTGCTGATCCTGATGAAGTCCTTGGCAGCCTCGGAAATCAGCGTGATCCGATGATTTATACTTCCTCGGAAAACTCGGTGGGGTGGATCGCCGAAAAACTACACAACACCAACCTGCCTGATAAGGTGAACCTTTTCAAGGATAAAACAAGGTTCAGAAAGATGCTTTCGGCCTTGCATCCGCGTTTTTTTTTCAGGGAGTATCAGCTCTCGGAACTCGACACTATCGACGCGCAACAGTTGCCCGTGCCGTTCATCATCAAGCCTTCGGTGGGTTTTTTCAGCCTCGGTGTGCACAAGGTGAATACACCGGCAGAATGGCCGCAGGTGCGGGATCGAATCAAAAAAGAGGTGGATATGATTCGTGACACGTATCCTGAGCAGGTGCTTGATGTGAATAAATTTATCGTGGAAGAAAACATTACCGGCGACGAATTCACCATCGACGCCTATTACAACAGTGAAGGCGAACCTGTGGTGCTTGGAATGATGCGGCATATTTTTGCTTCTGAATCCGATACCAGCGACCGGCTGTACATCACTTCCACGGCTGTGATCGAAAAAAACCTGGAACGCTTCAGGGATTTTCTGGGTGAAATGGGCGCCATGGCCGGTTTGAGAAATTTACCGGTACACGTGGAAGTACGGGTGGACGAAAGCGGCAGGATCATGCCCATTGAGGTAAACCCGCTGCGATTTGGCGGCTGGTGCACCTCGGCCGAACTTACCCACTATGCCTTTGGATTCAATCCCTATGAGCTGCTGATGAATAATCAGCGGCCCCACTGGCAGCAAATTCTCAGAGAGCGGGCGGACGATATTTTCAGCATCATCATCCTGAACAACAACAGCGGCTATCCGGCTGCAAACATAAAGTCGTTCGATTACGATGCGGTGCTTTCGCAACTTGAAACCCCGCTCGAATTGCGCAAAGCGGACGTAAAGCGATTCCACCTGTTCGGATTTATCTATACCCGCACCCGGAAAGAAAATTTCATGGAACTGGAATATTTGCTGCACTCCGATTTAAGGGATTTTATCAAAATTATGTAATTATGCACGCCAAATGTAAAATTGCATAACCTTCAATGTCAGCAATCGTCATCCCCGGATAAACCGTAACTTTGCAGCTTTTACAAATCACTATGCAATTTAATTTACACTCAAAGGATAAGTTATCATCCGCCCGTGCCGGCACCATCACCACAGCGCACGGGCAAATCCAGACCCCGATTTTTATGCCGGTGGGAACAGCAGGCACCGTAAAGGCCGTTCACTTCAGAGACATCCGGGATGATGTGCAGGCGCAGATTGTGCTGGGCAACACCTATCATTTGTATCTGAGGCCGGGATTGCGGGTACTGGAAGAGGCCGGCGGCCTGCACAAATTCAATGGCTGGAACCAACCCCTCCTTACCGACAGTGGCGGATACCAGGTGTTTTCCCTTTCGGCGCAGCGCAAACTCACTGAGGAGGGCGCACATTTTCGCTCCCACATCGACGGCTCCAAACATCTGTTTACCCCTGAAAGCGTAATGGATATCCAGCGTACCATCGGCGCCGACATAATGATGGCGTTCGATGAATGCACACCCTGGCCCTGCGAATACGATTATGCCCGAAATTCGCTGGAACTCACCCATCGCTGGCTCGACCGCTGCATCGCTCATTTCGCTGAAACGCAGCCGAAATATGATTACGATCAGACGTTGTTTCCCATCGTTCAGGGCAGCACTTTTTCCGACCTGAGAAAAAAATCTGCCGAATTCATTGCCTCCCGTGAAGCTGAGGGCAATGCCATTGGCGGCCTCTCGGTAGGTGAACCCGCCGAAATGATGTACGAAATGACCGATCTGGTGTGCCGCATTCTGCCCGCTGATAGGCCCCGCTACCTGATGGGTGTGGGCACGCCGGTGAACATCCTCGAAGGCATTGCACTGGGTGTGGATATGTTCGATTGTGTGATGCCGACGCGCAACGGGCGCAATGGCATGCTCTTTACCAGCGAAGGCATCATCAACATCAAAAACGAAAAATGGAAGGATGATTTTTCACCTGTCGACCCGCAGGGAAATTCGTTTGTGGATACCGCTTACTCAAAGGCGTTTCTGAGGCATCTCTTTATTTCGAACGAATACCTCGCTCCCATGATTGCCAGCCAGCACAACCTGGCCTTTTACCTTTGGCTGGTAAAAACTGCGAGGGAAAAAATCATCGAAGGGAATTTTGCCGCATGGAAAACCAAGATGGTGGGGAAACTCGATAGAAGATTATAAAACCGGTGGCCAACCGGGATTGGGCTACAATTCGTTTCTCCTGATGAAATCCAGAAATATTTCCCTGAATTCCTCCGGTTTTTCTGCATGAAGCCAGTGTCCGGCGCCTTCGATAGTTTGAATGTCGGCACGCGGAAAATTGCGGTATATCTGGTCGAAATCTTCGTAAGCCACATAATCGGACTGGCCGCCACGGATAAACAGCGTCGGTTTTTGGAAAAGCTGATCGGAGCGGATGCCTTCAAAGATTTCATCCATGTTTAGGTTGATGGCTTCCAGGTTGAGCCGCCAGGCAAACCGGCCGCCTTTTTCGCGGCGGTAAAGGTTTTTCATGGCAAATTGCCGGATGCGCCTGTCCGGGATTTTGGATGCCAGTTGCTTTTCCACATCACTGCGCGATTCGGCATGGTCGAAATCCACCGAAAGCATGGCGTCGATCATATCGAGGTGGCGATACCGCCGCTGGTAGGTGCGCATGCTGATATCGGCCACGATAAGCGCTTTCAGCATATCAGGATTTTCGAGCGCAAAACGCATGGCCACCTTGCCTCCCATGGAATGACCAACGATAATGGGATCTTCGATTTCGTGTTCTTCAATAAAATCGTAAAGATCGGCACACAGCGCAAAATAATTGAAAGTGGGATCGTGCGGCGATTGCCCGTGGTTACGTTGATCGGGGATAAAAACTTCAAACTCTCCTGAAAGTTCACGTGCAAAGCTTACCCAGTTGTCGGAAATCCCGAAAACCCCGTGCAGGATGATCAGCGGCCGTCCGTTACCGTAATGCCGGTAAAATAAATCCATAGCTTACCTTGCCGATGTATTTATGTTCAGGTTGCTATCGATAAACCGCGGGGCGTAAGGACCCATATCTGTAGGCGAATTGCGAACCCAGAAAATATTGAAATCAAGGTAACGGTAGTAGGTTTCATAATAGTTTACCAGGGAACTCAGTTCGGTTTCCGTACCATTATATTCCTTGAAAAACTCGCGGTAGTATTCCACGCCTTCTTCGATCGGCTGGGTAAATGTACCTGTGTCGCTTACCTGGAAATAGCCGTAATTGCCGGGAGCCAGGTTCAGGGGCAGGGCGCCCATACTTTCCAGGGAATCGCGGAATGAATCGGCAACCTCAGCCTGCGACGGATTGACATATCCCACATAACCCCACAATGCACCTTCGGAAATACGGCGCAGGGTATCATGGTTGAAAGTGAGGCTTTCACCCTGTTGTGGAGAAATTGCATAAAAATTGGGATTTACCTCAAGTGAGGCAGAGGTAGTCTGTTCGCCAACAGTGATTTTTAGGCTGTAGGTCCCCGGTGAAAAAGTGCCCACAAATACACTTGCTCGTGCCGGGCCTTCCACAGTTTCGTAGCCTTCATAATCTCTCTTCTGGATATCCAGCAGATTTATTACCAACTGATCCTCCGACTCCTCTGTATCATAGCGGATGGTGTAGGTTGCCGGATAGTCTTCGCGATCGGTGTACACCTGGAAATAAAGATCTCTGCCCCCGGTATAAATGGCTTCGTACAAGCTTATGTTCACCGGCCCCAAAGGAATGGTTTCGATTTCGTCGTCTTCACAAGCTGTGAAGAATAAAGTGGCTGACAGAAAGAATGCCAGCAGAATAGTCATTTTTTTCATGCGCTGATTTTTTTTGAAAATTGCTCAATTTTATCCAAAATCATTCCAAATCTCTGATCAATCGCCAAGAGAAACGATCTTTTTTACGGAAGATTGTTCGCCGGTTTCCAGCAACAGATAGTAAACTCCGGAGGGTAAGTTTGCAGATTGCCATAGGATGTGATGCGTTCCGGCAGCAAACGACCGGCTGCAAATTGTTTGGATGCGGTTGCCCTGCAGGTCGAAGATGCTGAGGGTTACGCCGGCATGTTGCTCCAGTTTGAAACCGATTTCTGTTTCTCCCGAAAAGGGATTGGGCCGGTTTTGCAGTGAAAAACGATCGCTGCCGTTGGTTTCACAGATGGACGAGGAAGGCATTGGCGGGCTTCCCGCTGCTTTCCATGCCGAATAGATGAGCTCGGCCAGGGCATGTGAGGCATCGCTGAACAAAGGGACGGTGAAGGACTTGGATTGCTCCCAAAGCGTGGACTTATATGTCCACGAATTGGTATTTCCGGCTACTTCCTGCGCATAGTTATCTGCTGCAAGCACCGAATCCACATAAATATATTTGTCGTAAATGTATCCGAACACATAATCCGAAACATTTTCCACCTCAGCAATTTCACGCCCTTCGTACACGAAATGCGAAATAAACGCATTGATCATGGTAGTTTCGTAGCGTGAATGTATGCCGTAATTACCGGTAAACTGTCCGTTGTAGTTTTTGGTAAGATGGAGCGGCATGTGACCGTCGGCGACATAGTGCCCCAGATCGGCGGCAAAAAGCACGGCCTTATCCCAGTCGCCGCGTGTAAAACAGGCCTGCAGCGAATCATAGGTCGTGAGGGTAGCCCATGGCAGGATGCCGTTGTCGATCACGAAATTCAATCCATACATCGAAACCACCGAATCGTACGTTTGCGGAATTCTTCCTGTGGTATTGAATATCTGATAATTATCGATGTCGATGTAATGTTTGGGTCCTTCGGTTGGATCTACATTCTTGCGGTAATCGGCATCCGAAGCATGGTTGGCCAGGATGGTCGTCCACTGGTAAAAATCACTCATTTCCTCATTAAACGAAAGGGAGGCCTTGGTATTGATGGTTTTGTGGCCGGTGTATCCCCAGCCGGCAAAAACGATGAGCATTGCAAGTGCGGCAAGGGTGGCAGTGATCCTTTTGTAAAAAAACATCTCGTATGGTTTGATGATAAATAGCCTGCAAAGATAAGAAATTCAATCAGGCGGCCTGATATTTAGCCGGAAATAAGGTTATTCAATTTTCGCTGTGATGTTTTTCAAAATCTCCAGCGCAGTATCCAGTGTGGTAAGGTCGGGATAAAGGTTTCCGTTGTCACCGGAAAAGTGCCCGTGACCAATTGCCTTCAGTGAATACGCCTTACCTTTTGCCGCGGGATCGATCACCGCCGAATAAACTACCGAGGGTTGTGCGGAGGATTTGTAATCCTGGTCGCCGGGGAATCTGGCATTGGTCCAGTAATCGTTCCAATCGAAAGCCTGATTGATTTCGAAGAAAATAACGAGCTTTCCTGCGGGAGCTTCATCGGGGCGGGTTTTCAGCAGGAAACTGCCTTCGGGTGTTGCTGATGTATATGCATCCGGCACCGGGTTTTCGCGTGTTGGCATAAAGTGCCCTTCCTCCGATTGAATGCCCCGGCGATGGGCCCACACCGGCAGGGAGGCCGGCCGCACCAGCGGCCCGGGCTTCCATTTTCCCGCCTCCGAATCGGCATAGCTGAAATATCCGGTGGCTACCGATTTATTCACGTACAGGGTTTGCAGAAAAGTGCCGGCGGTATCTTCGATCCAGGCTGCCATCATGGGATGATTATGCGCCCTGCCTGCGGTGACCTCGAGCAGGATTGGCGGCCCGTTGCCCGAAACATTGGTTTCGATAACCGTAACATGATCGTGTTGTTTTTTTTGCCCCGAAACAGGGAGCGCAATTACAAGCGCTGCAAATATTACACAAAGCCAGATGAATTTTTTCATAATGATTCGATTTTTTAAAATTCAACCATGATGCCGATGGTGGGCAGGATTGTGCCTGCTTCTGTCTGCAGCTCGTCCAACTGGTAGCGCTGGTCCACCTGCGGTGCATCGGGATTGATTATGATGGGCTCGCCACTGCCGTTCAGTGCACGGATGTAAACCGGCGCTTCCCTGGCCTTGAAATTGTAAAGGTTCTGGATATCCACATACACCATCAGCGACCATTTGTCGAAGAAATACTGCTTGTCCACCCGCACATCCAACTGGTGGAACGGATCCAACCTCCTGGTATTGAATTCGGAATAATCCAGATACGGACCGCCCTGCACATTCCAGGCCTGTACGTTCGATGACTTTACCACATCGTATGGCGTGTACGGCCTTCCGCCCACATATCGCCACTTTGCGCCGATATTCCAGTTTTTCTTCAGCTTTCGCAAAAGCGTGATGTTCAGCAAATGTTTGTTGTCCCATGCCGCCGGAATTTCATTTCCGGAAATATCATCAAACCGGCTTCGCACAAAGGTGTACGACAAAATGGTATTGAATCCGAAGAAATCCGTATCGCGCCAGAACACTTCGAAGCCGTATGCCCGGCCGGTTCCTGTAGAAACTACCTCCTCATTTCCGAACACACCAAAATCTCCGCCTTTGCTGGCGATGCTCACCGAATCGAGTACAGAAAAAGGATAGTTATTATAGATCTTGTAAAATCCCTCCAGGGTAATTTTCGACTGTTCAGCGGGCCTGTTTTCGATACCTGCCACAAAATGATCGGCGCTGATGTATTTCAGGCCGTTTTCCTTGTTCACGTAAGCGCCGGTGTTATCGGTAAATCCAAGCGTGGTATAGGCGGGCCGCTGGTAGTACCTGCCGGTATTGGCATTGACGAACCATTTTTCGGTAAGCGCGTAGGATGCCGAAAACCGCGGAGATACCTGGTCCAGCAAATTTGACATGCCTGAAGAATAGTTGTTGGCATCCATGCGAACGCCCAGCGAGAGGTTGAGCCGTTCTTCGAAAAAGCCGTGGCTGATTTGTCCGAAGGTACTCCAGCTCCAGAGTTTCAGATCGGCGCGGCGGTTGAACACCAGCACCCCATTGTTCAGAAACTGCTTTTGAAAGGTGTTGTCGGTAAATTCGGCCAGTTGCAATCCGGCGCCGAGGGTATAATTCCAGCCGCTTTGCTTTGCGTTGTATTCATATCGGAGCTTGTTCTCGGCCTCTGTCGACTGGTAGTCGAAAATCTTCAGTGTGTCGTCCTCGATGTTGTCCTGGTATTTGTAAGCTTCATTTTTCAGGTAATTTCTGCTC
>JBKHBQ010000343.1:0-3400 GCA_046542305.1 Bacteroidales bacterium | reverse complement strand
GTTTAAAGTTCGCTAAGATATAGACTTTTGTGAAATGTGGAGGTTGCCTGAGGTGTAATTACACTTGTAAACAAAAATAATGTCTTGTGCCCGCCCGTATGGATTTGGAAATCGAATTTTTCAAAAACCGGAATGGTCAAAAATTCTACGGTATCAGCTATTCAAACCCTTGCGGCCGTTTTTTTTGTGGTATTTATATTATTGAACGCTACACATGAGGCAATAAAATGTGATTGCAGGTATTCAACAGGGAAATTCCCGCGAAAGATTCACCCATGATCACAACCCCGTTTTCACCTCACACATACTGCTCCGCCAGCAGTTCCGCCACGGATTCATCAAACAGTTCGCGTTTCTGCACCCGGTCGAAGGTGTCGAGCAGGTCGGGGATGCGGACGCGTTTTTTGTGTTCGTCACGGTAGTCTTCCACGATTTGTCCGCGGTGCATCATCACGATGCGGTCGGGCAGATCGACGGCTTGTTGCATGGAGTGGGTCACCATCATGGCGGTGAGGTTGTCGGTTTCGATGATCTGCCGGGTTAGTTCGGCCACCTTGGTGGCGCTTTTGGGGTCGAGGGCTGCTGTATGTTCGTCGAGGAGCAGGAGGCTGGGCTTTTGCCAGGTGGCCATGAGCAGTGTGAGCGCCTGCCGTTGTCCGCCCGAGAGTGTGCCGATGGGATTGTCGAGCCGGTTTTCGAGTCCCATCCTCAGCATCTTTACCCTGTCGGCGATTTCCGATTTTATCTTTCCGTTCAGCGCGGTGGTCAGCGGGCGGCGTCGGCCCCGGCGCATGGCGATGATGATGTTTTCGGCAATGCTCATTCCGGCTGCGGTGCCGGCAAACGGATTCTGAAACACCCTTCCGATAAGGTTCGTGCGGCGGTATTCGGGCCAGCGGCTGACTTCGGTGCCGTTGATGCTGATGCTGCCGGAATCGGGAATAAATGTTCCGGCGATGGCATTGAGCAGTGTACTCTTGCCGGAACCGTTGGTGCCGATGATTACGGTAAAGCTGCCTTCGGCGATCTCCAGGTCTACATTGCGCAAAGCTTTGACTTCGTTGACCGTATGCGGAAAAAATGTTTTGGATAATCCCTGAACTTTAAGCATGATTAGCCTTTTTAGAATTTTTGAAATTATTTAGATGAAGAATTATCTTTTTTTGATTTCAGATTGAAGATTAACGATTTATGATTTCAGATCGTCATTGAATTCGTCAATCTGCCATCGAAAATTCTACTGATGTTATTTTGTCGGCATAATTTTGACAACGCTAAAATCCATAAACAGATTAAAAATTACCAATGCCTTCCCGCCATACAGCCTACATAGCCGCAATTCTTTTTTGAACCGATTTAAACGTCTGCGGCGCCACTAACGCGAT
Organism: Bacteroidales bacterium; assembly: GCA_046542305.1. Classification (GTDB taxonomy): domain Bacteria; phylum Bacteroidota; class Bacteroidia; order Bacteroidales; family 4484-276; genus JBKHBQ01. The sequence goes on along the minus strand of JBKHBQ010000343.1, from coordinate 2,015 downwards.
AAATACGAACACGGCGGTAACCAGTTTCAGATAATTCGGATCTAGCCCCCAGCGCAAAGCGATGGCGATCATCAGCCTGAAGAGGATGGTGCCGAGAATGGCACCCGTGATGGAGATGCCGATGCCCGAACTTCCGGTGAGCGCCTCGCCAATGATGATGCTGGCCAGTCCCCACACCATCATGCCAATGCCCATCTGCACGTCGGCAAACCCCTGGTACTGTGCAAGCAAAGCACCGGATACCGCTACCAGTCCGTTCGAAAGCGCCAGGCTGAATATCACCATCCCATTATTGTTGATGCCCTGTGCCCGCACCATCTGCACATTGTTGCCCGTAGCCCGCAGTGCTGTACCGAAATGGGTGAGCAAAAACCGGTAAAGCAGCCAGCCAATCAGCACCACAATGATGAGACTACCGATGAATACCGACAGGTCGATTACCGATACCTGCCAGCCAAACACCGGCATTGATGATTCGTTGCCTGTAAAACCAAGCAGAAATTTTTCGGGGATTTCGAAAACCGTTTTGGTATCGAGCAGCGGAATGTTGCTGCGCCCCATGATGCGCAGGTTTACCGAATACAGCGCCGTCATCATAAGGATGCCTGCCAGGATTTCCTGAATTTTGAATTTTGTGTACAACACTCCTGTGATGCTGCCAGCGGTCATTCCGGCCAGAAAGGCCATGCCCGTGGCAAACCAGGGCGACCAGCCGTTCATGATAAGCACTGCCGCGAGTGATGCCCCCAGGGTAATGGAACCATCCACGGTAATATCCACAAACTTCACCATGCGAAAGCTGATGAGCATGCCCAGCGAAAGCAGCGACAGGATTAGCCCGATGGTAAATGCGCCGATAATCAGGTTCATAATTGTTCCTCCATATTTTTTACAGGCGCACACCACAGCGCACCCCTTACCAATGAGCTTTCTCCCAGCCCCTGTAGCGGACGGTTGTCGTGGATCAGGTGCAACAGGGCTTTGGGTGGCGGCCCGTTAAATAGTTTTTCGACTTGTTGTTGCAGGTCGATCTTTCCGTTTTGCAAGGGCTGAAACGGGAACACAACAGCATGCATATGGGCAGCGATTCCGGCCAGGGACGGCAATGCTTTAAGCAATGTCTGACCGGTATTGTTTCTGGCAGCCACACCAAATATCAGCACCTGTTCGCCGGTGAAAGCACGTTCGCCGGTGAACGACAGATATTCGCGCACTTCAGGAAATGCGGGAGGGCGGCCCGAATCTTCCTGTGCCGGCCATCTGGTAAGATAGGCTCCTACCAGTCCGTCGGTTTCTCCCAATAAGACAAAAACAATTTTTTCTGTATTTACCAGGGCGAGGGCCTCACCGATAAGGCCGGAAACCGGATACCGGCTTTGAGTGTCATCCGGTGCAAACCGCATCAGGTGCGACATTTCCCCTTCTGCAAATAAAATCTGAATGGACTGAATTTCGGGGATGTACAATCCCGCCGGCACAAGATAGTCGGGCCGGCTTTTGGCGTCGGGCGGCTGGCACACCACATGCCCACACACTGTCATAAAATCACCAAACTGGGGGTTCAAATCGTCATCCTGATCCATTGGTCTGCCAATGCCTAGTGCGAAAGTACCCGGATGGAAAGCAATTTTCTTTGCCTGTGCCTTTTGAATTCGTTGCCAGGGTACCCAGGAACTCAGCGTTTTTAAACCTACTCCAGCATCTTTCTCCAAAAGAAAGACATTTTCGGGAAGGCTGCCAACGGCCACTTCGGATTTCGCTTCCGCAGCAAACGCTTCAGGAATATGGTCTGCCAGCCATTCGCCCATTCCTGTGGTTTTGAGTGTGCTGCTCACGAATTCATTGGAATTGATTATGACAAGCCTTCCCTCTACCCTTACCAACTCTTTGTGAATGCGCATTAGCGAACGGATGCCTGCGGAGCTTAAAAATTCCATGCCGGCAGCATCGATCACCAGTTGATGTTCGCCCCTGCGAATATATTCCATAAAGGCATCCAGAAAATATTCCGCCCA
>JBKHBQ010000342.1:0-3407 GCA_046542305.1 Bacteroidales bacterium | reverse complement strand
GGAAAACCCACAAACGTGAACAATGTAGAGACTTTTGCCAATATTCCGGTCATCATCAATAAAGGAGCGGAATGGTTTGCCGGTATTGGTACCGAACGTTCAAAGGGAACCAAGGTTTTTGCCCTTGCAGGTAAAATCAATAATGTAGGACTCATTGAAGTGCCGATGGGTATTACCCTTCGGGAAGTGATCTTTGAAATTGGCGGCGGCATCAAGGACGGCAAAAAATTCAAGGCCATTCAAACAGGAGGCCCGTCCGGCGGATGTCTTACCGAAAAGCACCTGGATACCCCCATCGAATATGATACGCTGGTAGCAGCCGGTTCGATGATGGGATCGGGGGGGATGATTGTAATGGATGAAGATGACTGCATGGTTTCCGTGGCAAAATACTATCTCGATTTTACTGTAGAAGAATCCTGCGGAAAATGCAGCCCGTGCCGCATCGGAAACAAACGTCTCTACGAAATGCTCGACACCATCACCAAGGGCGAAGGCACCATGGACGATCTGGCAAAGCTGAAAAACCTCAGCAACGTCATCCGCGATACATCGCTTTGCGGTCTCGGACAAAGCTCGCCGAATCCGGTACTGTCGACAATGGATAATTTTTGGGATGAATACGTGGCCCACGTCGAGGAAAAGAAATGCCCCTCGGGTGTTTGTAAATCCCTGATGCGTTACGTGGTGATTCCCGAAAATTGCGTGGGATGTACAGCATGTGCCCGCAAATGCCCCGTCAATTGTATTTCGGGCGAGCGGAAGCAGGTACACGAAATCGACCAGGCGGCTTGTATCAAATGCGGTACCTGTCTGGAGAAATGTAAGTTTAATGCCATTGCCATTGTTTAACCAAACATCACAACAAACACATGGATATGATCAAGTTAATAATAGATAGAAAGCCTGTTGAGGTTGAAGAAGGAACCACCATCCTGCAGGCTGCCAATAAAATCGGAATCAATATTCCTACGCTTTGCTACATGAACCTGGGCGGCTTGGATATCGAAAGCAAACCCGGCGGATGCCGCGTGTGTGTGGTTGAAGTGGAAGGTCGCCGTAACCTGGCGCCTGCCTGTGCTACCAACTGCACCGAAGGCATGGTGGTGCATACGCACTCCATCAGGGTGCTGAATGCCCGCAAAACCGTGGTTCAGCTTATCCTGTCGGATCACCCGTTCGACTGCCTGGTCTGTGCCAAATCAGGGCATTGCGAACTTCAGGATATGGCCCACAGGCTTGGCATCAGAGATATTCCCTTCAAAGGAGAGCAATCGCATTACCGCGTGGATACATCACCTTCGATCATCCGCGATGTGGATAAATGTATCATGTGCCGCAGGTGCGAGAAAATGTGTAACGAAGTACAGACCGTGGGCGTATTGTCGGCCATCAACCGTGGATTCGAATCGGTGGTTGCACCCGCATTCGAAATGAACCTCGACCACAGCGTTTGTACCTACTGCGGGCAGTGCGTGAATGTATGCCCCACCGGAGCACTCACAGAGGTGGATCACACCAATCAACTTATCAACGACCTGGCCGATCCGGAAAAAACCGTGATCGTGCAAACTGCACCGGCTGTACGTGCAGCCCTGGGTGAAGAATTCGGTATGATGCCCGGCACGCTGGTTACCGGAAAGATGGTTGCTTCGCTGCGCGAGCTTGGCTTCGATTATGTGTTCGATACCGATTTTGCTGCCGACCTTACCATTATGGAAGAAGGCACCGAACTGCTCGACAGGCTTTCGCGCCACCTGAAAGGCGACAGCGATGTTCAGCTTCCGATCCTTACTTCATGCTGCCCTGCGTGGGTGAAGTTTTTTGAACATCACTTCCCCGAAATGAAGGATATTCCTTCTACGGCACGTTCGCCCCAGCAGATGTTCGGAGCAGTGGCCAAGACTTATTTTGCCAACAAAATCAAGGTGGATCGCAAAAAGCTGGTGGTGGTTTCCATCATGCCCTGCGTGGCCAAAAAATATGAATGTACCCGCGATGAGTTTAAGGTTGACGGCAATCCGGATGTGGATTATTCAATCTCCACCCGTGAGTTGGCTCACCTGATCAAGCGTGCCAATATCGATTTCAATTCCCTTCCCGATGAAGACTTTGATAATCCGCTTGGACGATCCACCGGCGCATCAGTGATCTTCGGAACTACCGGCGGGGTGATCGAAGCTGCGGTTCGTACCGCATATGAATTGCACACCGGTAAAAATCTTGAGAAGGTGGATTTCGAACAACTGCGCGGTATGGAAGGCATCCGCTCGGCTACTGTGGATTTCGACGGGCTGCCTATCAACATCGGTATTGCACACGGTCTGGGTAATGCCAGGAAATTGCTTGAGGATATCAAAGCAGGCAGAAGTCAGTACCATGCCATCGAGATTATGGCCTGCCCCGGTGGTTGCATCGGTGGCGGCGGACAACCCTACATTCATGGCGATACCTCTATCCTGAGAGCTCGCCAAAAGGCCATCTACCAGGAAGACAGCGGAAAGGACCTGCGTAAATCGCACGAAAACCCGGATATTCTCAAACTGTATGAAGAATTCCTTGGCAGACCAATGAGCGAGAAAGCGCATCACCTGCTGCATACGCATTACTTCGACCGTAAAAAAGAAATCGTGATTGAATAACCCGGAAAAATAGGAGATCAGAATTATGTCATCAGTAAAAGTAAAACTAAAGGAAAAGGATGTGCAGCAGATCAAGGAGATTTGCAAATCTTTCGATAACCAGCCGGGTGAATTGATCAACGTACTGCATAAGGTGCAGGGTGCGTTCGGGTATCTTCCCGCCGAGGTGCAGGAAGTGGTGGCCGGCGAGTTGAACGTGTCACTGGCCAAGGTTTATGGAGTGGTTACGTTTTATTCGTTCTTCACCATGATTCCCAAAGGACGCCACCCAATTTCGATCTGTACCGGAACAGCGTGCTACGTGCGTGGCGCAGAAAAAGTGCTGGATGAATTCAAAAAGCAGTTAGGCATCAATTTAGGAGAATCCACTCCTGACGGCAAGTATTCGCTGACCGGCCTGCGCTGTGTAGGCGCCTGCGGACTGGCACCGGTGGTGCTGGTGGGCGAAAAAACTTTTGGCCGCGTATCACCCGACGGCGTAAAAGACATTCTGAAAGCTTACGAAGACTAACAGGATTTTGGTTAATAAATAAGTCGACGGGGGCTGCTTTCCCGGGTTGGAACAGCGGAATGAACAGTGACGCGGAAGGCAGTCCTCCCGAGACATGAAATCCGAAAAGAATTTTCCTCCATAATGATTGATTAACTGAGAACACCCCGTGCCTCCCCGGTACGGGGTTTCTATTTTTTGAAAATCGATGATCGTGTGGCTGTGGATGGTTGTGAATAGTTATGAATGGTTGTGAATGGTTGTGAATGGTTGTG
>JBKHBQ010000051.1:0-18549 GCA_046542305.1 Bacteroidales bacterium | reverse complement strand
CTTGCAGACACCTGATTACAACAGCATACAAGCCGGAAGGCCACGATGAAATATCGATGCGGGCTGCTTTCATCAAATTCGTTCTTATCATTTCATTGCCCGAAGCATTGACCACGGACAGTTGATATGGTGCATCGTCTTCAATAGAAACCTCCACAAATTCCGTGGCCGGATTCGGGGAGATCTTTATTTGGTGGCTTGAGGCCAATGGACTGATATGGCTCGCAAAGCCAAGCACTTTGGTCATCGATTCATCCATCAGTGCGGTGTGAAACAATTCGAATCCCGCCACATCGCGCGGCTCGCCGGAATTTACGGCCGACTGTCGGGAAAATCCGCCCGGGGTGCCTTCGTTTTCCATAAAGATCATGGGATACTGGCCGAAAGCGGTAAGGGTGGTTTCCATATCGTCGTTGGTTTTATATTCGGCATAGCTTGCTCCGTGCAGCCAGATGCCGTAGTTCAGGCTGTCGAGCAGCATCCCGTAAGGAACTCCTGCTGCTGCATTTTCCCGGATTTTCGATGATTCGAAGGTGCCGGGCATAATGATCATGCTTTGCAACAGAGCGATACCCGGGCCGAATTCGAGCAATCCATCGTAGGAGGCATATTCCTGATCGTAATTTATCAAAACGGTACCCCCGGCAAAGCGGCTGTCGCCCCCCACGAATGCGGTGGTTTTTTCGCCGGCCTGTAGTTTTTCGTGAAGCAGCGCACCCACTTCGGTGGCGACCAGAAATTCCATCAGGTCTTCATAATCGTTTCCTGCGAAAACAATTTTCGTCAGACGCTCCGCCTTGCCTGCATAATATGCGCTGCTACCGTTGGCTGCAATGGCCTGCATGATCTCTGCCCGCGAGTTGTTTTCCTCCAGTTGAAACTGAATGCCCTGGGCCAGTGCGGTGTTGTTTCCGGTTACGATCAGTACGGAATCGCGATTTCCCGCTTCGGCAAAGCGCGCTATCATGTCGAGGTTGTCGTTCAGATTATCACTTCCAGACATGATAATGTAGCCACCATAATTTTCGCCCTGGAATTTTGGCTGGATAAATGTTTCGAATCCCTCTGCTTCAAAGGTGTTAAGGTCAATGCTGCAGTTGTGCAGCAATTGATGGGTGAGCAGGTGCGAAGCCAGTAATTTTGTTCCTCCCTGCGCATAGGTGTTGTTTTCGGCGGGTCTGTAAATATTCACAGCGCCGGTTCCGTAAGCCGTGCCCTTCATGTCTTTACCGATGCAGAAAGCGGTTTTATCATCTACCCCGATCCCGGTAATGTCTTCACCGTGGTTGAGCTTCCAGTGACCCATAAAACCGATAAGGCGTGCAAACCGTGCCCTTTCCACCACATGCGAGTCGAACACCATGCCCGGCATCAGGTTGAGGAAATCATCCGCCAGGGTCATGTAATAATTGTTCGGATCTTCGATGGCTTCCTCAGGATAAACCGTCCCGTTTTGCGCCGTGAAAAGGATCTCCGACAGGATCATCTCGCCCGCCGAAGTCCCGCCAATCACACCGCCCGAATTGAATACATCTTCCACGGCCTGTTCCGTAAGGGTATTTTTATACAAATCGTAATACTCCGCCTGGTCGCCGCCCTTAAAAAAAATCATGTCGTAGGTAATCAGGCTGTCGTAGGTAGATTGCTGGTTTGCCACAGCCTGGCTGGAAATGGAAAAGTTCTTTGCCTGGATTGCACCAAGGTGCTCAAAATAGTTTGGAATCCACTGCGTAGGGTTGTGATCGTAGGTGATTACTGCCACCCTCTTGTTTGCCGACTGATCCACAGCCCACTGGTAGGGCTCATCGCTCCAATCGCCGTAATCTTCCGAACCGCCTCCGACCAGCAGCAGGCTTCCGGGTAAAGTTTGTGCCGCAAGCCATACGGTTGAAAATATCCATATAGCCAGCATCAGGCTTTGCTTTTTGTAATCCATATGTGCTCCCACTTTCAGTATAGCGTACAAATTTAAAAGAATAAATTGCAGCCTTTCAACGACTTTACAATTTAGAAATGTTCTGATGTATTCCGCAGCCGGCTATTTCTTTCGTATACCAATGAATGAAGCAATGCCTTTGGTTTCGAAAAACTCAAGCAATTCCATTGTTTTTGCCCGATCATCAAAATAACCTATACGCACTTTGTACATGCCGTTTTCTTCATCAATAAATACCGGGTATTTAGTCATTTTTCTGAGGTTTTCCGCTTTTTGGGATGCTATTGTTTCACCGGAATACGCGCCAGCCTGGAGGTAGTATCTGCCGCTGTTCAGCGAAGGATCGGGCTGATTTTGCCCGCCAATCTGCGGAGGTTGTTGTTCCGGAGTGCCGGTTGTTTGTTTCGTACGCTGAACTGTGTCCGGTTTGGGTGATTTCTGCTGATTTTCTGAAGAATTCTTATCAGGATCGGGATAAGGTTCAGGGTTTCCATTTTGTATAACCATCACATCACGGTCTTCTGCAATGCCGATAAAAGCATCAATACCTTCAGCTTTCATCGCCTCCGCGGCTTCAAGGGCTGCTGACCGCGATTGAAAGTAACCAAGGCGGACTTTGTAGGCATCATCAACTTTTACAATTCCCGCCGGAGCGTTTGACTGCTGCGAAATTTTTTCAAAAATATTCCGTGCGATGGAAACTGCCGGACAGGAAGCCGCCTGTACGTAATACCTCCCTGCCTGCGGATCGAACCGGCTTTGTTTTTTCAATGTATCTGATGGCGGAAGTTGTTGCTTAGGTTCATCATCCGTAGTTTTCCGGACTGAATCTTTCTCGATAACCTTTTCCTGAACCGGCATGGTTTGAGGCTGAGGTGGCTGCAATTGTTCCGAAGGAACCGGTTTGTCTGTTTGTTTTATGATTTGGTTTGAAGGAATTTCCTTTTGTTGATTTTTTCGCGGAGGAGGCATTTCTGCACGATCCTGCGGGTTTCTGATGATGGTGAAATCGATGTTGTCGATGATGTCGCCCCATTCTGACGGCCGGATGGTAAAATCGATTTTTCGGGGTTTATAGTCCCAGCCCAGTTTTTGCATTTGATCCGTATCCAGGCTGGCATAGTATTTTCCCGGAGCCAGTCCCAGGAATGTGAAATACCCGTCTGCTTCAGTCAGCAATTCTTTTACCGGCTTTCCGTCATGGGTAAAAATTTGAACAATGATCCTGCCCTGGCCCGTCAATTGCCCGCCGCTCCGAATATATACCATCCCGTTTACTTCACCCATCGGCAGAACAGGGATTTCTATTTTCTTAAACTGATTAGGGTCAATGTATACACGCATGGTTTTGTTTTTCAGTTGCCAGGCAATGTTTTCAAAACCGTTGTTGTTCATTTCGAGCAGGTAACTGGTATAAGGTTCCAGGTCCATGATGCGGGTGATCGTATCCTTCTCACGGTTCAGGAAACGGCCACCATTGATTTTTACATCCAGGCCGGAGATCAGCGGTTCATTGTCGTCTTTTTTGTTGTTAAAATTGATATCGAGAAATGGCACCAGGGTCAGTCCGCCCCTGCCCATTACCGATCGATTGTCGACATGCACGTATCCGTTGCCGCTTCCAAAGGCAAAACTGCCGCGCATGCCCTGGGTGGTTTGCACATCATCACCGCTGAAACGGCTCGACACGTTTGCCTGTGCAAAAGGCAGATCGTACCTGAAGGAAACATTGATGCTTTGTGTGCCTCCGCGAACATTTTCCTCATAATTCACCGAAGCATAACCCTTGCGGGAAATCCGTTTTTCAAGTTCAACCCTGTAGGAGATCATTTCAACTTTATTCAAATCCAACTGAGCCTGCGATCGTACGTTATACCCCCTGCCAAGACGCAAAGCTGCCGAAAGTGTTGAATTTAAAAAGGGATCAATCCCGCTGGTCCAGTTGGCGTAAGTGGTGATATTGGCGCTCAGGGGGCCGAAATTGTTGGATATCAGAAATTCAACGCTGTTGTAACTGAAGTTCTCATACACATTTTGCTTAAAGCCCAGCCGGGTATAGCCTTTCAGGATTCCAACCGTTAATGGAAGCGCAACCGTTACTTTACGTTCCTCCAGATAATTGAAACGAATGGCTTCCTGGCCGCGCACATATTTTGCGTAGTCGATCTCAAGCGTAAAACTTGAAGGCATCCGGTACGACAGAGTGCCCTTGCTTCTCACTTTATCAGCGTACTCGCCTGTGATGATCAGATTAGCCAAAGGCGAAACCGAACCGCTGAGAAACGGCACTTCCTTGTTATTGCGTATGAAGGAATAGGATTCTATACCACCGCCAATGGTCAGAAACCGGTTCACGCCATAATTTGCTTCGGCGCGCGAGAATGTCGATTTTAGCGAATCATCCACAAAGCCGCTTTTTATGATGTACTCAAATTCGCCTTTTGGAAGAAAGATGTATGGAATATTGATGGGCACTTCGCGGATGCGCTCCTCACCATAGGGGCCGTAAATTTTCACCACTACATTGGAGGCTCCGTACACCAATGGCACTTCAAAGGTGTAAAATCCTGAGGCGTCGGCTTTTTTATAATCAACAAGCACATTATTTACGTAAAGTTCAACTGTCCAGCCTGGTTCGGTGTAACCCGTAAAATTGTATTCGCCGAATGAGCGCCTGAAATTGGTGGGGGTGTTGGTGACCAGAACCCCATAGAACGGATCGTAAACCGAGGCAATGGATCCGGGGTTGATTTTTCCGACGGAGACCTGCCGGATGAGTTTGTATTTGTTATTGGCCCAGCGCCAGTTGAATTGCTGGTTGCGCAGGTCTAAATCGCGGTTAGTGGTATAGTTGATCACTGCATTTGTTTCGCCGCCAAATAATTCGGCGCCGATTGCTGTAGATAGCCGCGTTACGGAGGCGCTGCCGGTTAGCTGCGTTGAAGTAACTGCCCAATCCACCATGCCGAACCTTAGCAAATGATACTGTCGACCGATGATGGTGTCCACCGCTACCTCCCCTTTGATCATTTCAACGTTCTTACGCATCTGGGCCAGCCGCATATCGCGAACGGCAGGAAGTTCCAGATCCGTTTTTAAATTCACACTCAGCGACCGAAAATTGAAGGTGCAGTAAAGTCCGAATGCCCGGCCATACATTCCTGTGTGCAAAAACAAGCCGAAATTGGTTTTCAGCACGTCTTTTTCCTTGAGCCGGATGGTATCATGGTTTACAGTTATGTATCTTTCAGGATAGTTGATTTTGTAAGGCTTTGTTTCCTGCAGGAGATATCCGCTTACCGTTTCATAGCGATCGGAAGTTTGCTGATTGATCCGCAACAGGGTAAAAAGATCGGTAACCGGAAGTAGCAATCTGTTGTCGTCGTAAGCATAGATGGCGCTGATCTCGTATCCGCCAACCCCCTGAACCTTTAGGTATACAAGCACTTCCTCATATTCGTCACCCAATGGTTGCGCGTGGATACCGGCTGGGGTAAGCAGGAAGATGAGCGGCAATATGAGAAATATTAATTTCCACATTCCAATCCTTCAGAAACGATCAGGGAGTGAATACCGAAACCCGTATTATACCTAAGGTTAATAGCCAAATTAACCATGTCATTCCTGGATAAATGTTACATTGAAAAAACCTTCGTATTCTCCGGGAGGATTAGAGCCGCCCGAACCGACGTATAGTGTACCGCCAACTTTCACGGTGTTGAAAAACGGGTGGGCGGCAGTGGTTACGAAGCTGTCGCCGCGATCAGCAGGGCCCGCCTGCATGTTCATGCTGCCACCTCCGCCAATGCGCGTAAGTTGAATTTGAGGCCCCATCAAAATCTGGATCAACCTTCCGGGCACCAGCTTGATTTCAAATATGGCCTGATTAAAATAGCCGCCCATTAAAATAACCGATCCTGTTGATGTTCGAAATCCCTCGGGGGAAATAACCACGGTACCTCCGGTTTGGCCCGTGGAAAAAGCTCCGAAATTCAGCTCCTGAACCCCGAAAACCTGCAGTTGGTTAGGAGGGGGAAATGGTGTATTCTGTGCTGTTATGAACCCTTTGCTGTTTACAACGAGACAGAAGGCCAACAGGATGATTTTAAGAATTGGTATGTTGATTATTTGGGAAACCACAAATGCTTAGTTGAGGACGAGCGTTTTTTCGGCCAGGATAGATTTGCCGGTTTCTTCGGCATTGGTAAATTTTACCACCAGCACCCCTTCTTTCAGATTGACGGAGGAAGGTATTTCCAAATCCATTTGGAATTTCCGGCTGGTATTGGGTGTGTACACTGCAATTCCCCTCACCATACCTACTGGAATGGCATCGCCTCCGGGAGAAACATATTCCACCGTTAAATCACCATAAACTGATTTTTCGCCATTCCGTATAAAAACCATCTCCAGATTGTGAATGGAATCGTTTACCGGTTCAACCTTAAGCTGATCTATGGTAACTGTTGCCTGTGGGTCGCCTTGTCTGACAATTACCGGAATAGTAATCCCGAAAATGGGCGTGAGCCTGATACCAATCGTAGTTGTATCGTCAAGCAGTTCTTCCTCGCCAAGTGCAGTTTCTTTTGGCACCGCCCTGAAATACATGTGCGACCGGTATTCCCCGGATTCAATATTGGAAGACCGCCGCAGTTGCATGCGTACCATTTGCGCTTCACCGGGACCAAGGTTGACGGTACGGGGGAAATAGCGAATCATTTTGTCAGCAAATTTCTGTCCCGGGTCTGGTTCTTCAATCTGCTCGAAACGGCCGTCGTCGGTCATCCGGTACTGAACAAACGAAATTGCATAAGTGGCCGAATCCTGACCAGTGTTGGCGAGGTTTATTTCCTGTGAACTCTGGTTTCCTTCGAAAACCACCCGGCGGGGTGTTACCAATAAATTCCCCTGTGCACTGATATACTCCGGAAACGAAATCAGAAGAAGCAAAATTAAGTAGGGAAAACTTTTCAGGAATCGCATACAACCTGTCTGACGTGTGTTGGTGTTGATCTGTTTCATTTTTTTGATGTTTAGTTTGATCAAAAATACAAACAATTTTTCTTTTGGCAGAAAGAAATGTGTTTGGATAAATGCGGGTTAAAAGCTGATGTCTTCGTTATTTGGTGGAGCGGGAATACAGGCGAAACTAATTATAGGCAAAAACAAGCTGAAAGGTACCCGAATAAATGCCTATCGGGTTATCGTCATACGACCCTACATTTAAGGTGGCCCCAAGGCTGATCACACGCTCGCCGTTGCTCAGGGTAACCGGTCCGTTTTCAAGCGGAGGGTCGGTTATCCAATCCTCCACCAGCATGGTTTTGCTGGTTTGCTGATGAATCAGTACCGCGGGCCCCTGGGGAAGCTGTACGGTAAAGGATGCCTCCGGCGCGCCGGTAACCTGGAAAACGCCGGGACCATAGGCACCGGCCACCCCGATGATCGATCCCTGGATGGTCCTGTTCCCGTCAGGACTGATAATAATATCTCCACCGCTTACATCCGTCGAAAACCGGCCAAAATTCAACTGGTCGGTTTCGGTGGCGGTAAGTACCTCCACTATCTCTGCAAATGCCTCGGAAGTGATTGTGGATTGCGCACTTGCATTCCCGATGGTAAACATCAGTAATAATAGCGATATGAGGGTTATCCTGTGCATATGAACAGAGAAATTAAAAAAAGGGCAACAGCTAAGCGATTGCCCCATTTTGAAAAAAAAATTTATTAGTTGTATTGAACAGTTACATCAAAAGTTCCAGTATAAGTACCAGGCTCCTGGCCGCCACCAACATTTAATGTTGCTCCAACAGTAAGTGTTTCAGTTAGATCAGCTAATGTGCTTGGCGTAGTTGGTGTAGATGTGAAAGCAGACAAAGTCATAGTTTCAGTTGAAACAGGATCCGTTAATACTACGCCATCGGCAGGAAGCGAAATGTTATAAGTTGCGCCAATTGCACCTGTAACAGTGAAAGTTGCCGGTTGTACGGTTCCAACGAAAGCAGTTGGTGCGTTTACTCCGTCATATGATGTTGCAGTACCATCTGCATAAACTGTTACTGTACCGCCATCCGCATCCGCAATTATATTTCCAAAGAGAAGGTCATCTACTTTTGCTATTCCCAATTCAGCAATGATCGTTGCACTAGCTACTGCTTCATCTGATGCAGTAGGATTAACCTGTGCATTTACATTCTGAACTGCGATAACCATTACGAAGAGCGCTGCGAAGAAAACTACTAATTTTTTCATAACTTTAATTTTTTTGTTTAATTGAATTGATTATTAATTTTGGATTGTTTTACATAACAAATCATTTATTCAAAAGCGTGCCAAAACGCGAAAGGCACAGAAAACCAAGCTTATATGATAAACTACTATAGATTTTTTTCTCTCTCATTTAGAAAAATAGCCATTTCCGAACCGATTGATCATTAATAGAAATTTTTAACGCTTTTTAGGTTCGCCTGAGGAAATGTGTAGCGCTATCCACGTTGTAGAATTGCTCATTAAAAATCTATCAAACAGCGTCATACGGGTAATTGTGGCGCTGATCGGATAGTCAGGAAAATTAGAATTTTTCCGCTGGTTTCTTTAAACACACCCTGCTGGGGTGTATACTAGCCGTGAACGATATTTCTGATTTTAAGAGAATGTAAGATGCACGAAAACAGTTAATAACCTTTCAGATATTTTGGCCGGAGCGGAAAATTCCAATATTGGGAAAAGAATCCTATCTCGGCACAATTGTTACAGAAACACCCTAATTATACACAAAGGTGATTTGATACCCGCCTGTATACTGCTTATCGACGTTGGTAAAAATTTCCTCTCCGGCTGCAGCTTCCAGTTTAATTTTTTTGGTACCATTGGAGTCGAGATTCAGTGATAAGTTGGATTCTTCGCTGTTTGCGGTGAACGCCGCCCTGCTGCCATTGGCTCCGGTGAGATCGTCAAAAGACATCATAACGGTGCATGTGGTGGATTTGCCGCCATTTAGCATGATTTCGCCCAAATTCATTGTGGGGTACGAATTGTTTTGAATTTGAAAATGAGAGTTGGTATTCGGCTGTGCATGGATGGCCTCTACAATTTCCGCTGTCGCGTGTGCGGTTACGCGACATTGCGCTAGTGTTGTTTCCGAAAGGAAAAACATCCCTGCTAAAATGATGGTCAATATTTTGAAAAAAAACCGCACGATGGTAAAATATTTTACATTATTTCAATACGGTCGGAAAGATAGTAAAATAAATTTACCAACGCAAGTAATGCGGGAAAAAATATATCCAGCGATTTAAGAAAAACCACCTAAATATCTTAAATGCAAATGGAAAGCAAGTTGGAGTGGCTATCTGGGTGTAAAATAAATTTACTTCTCCTGATGGCTTATGCTGACAGGCCGTATTTTTTTATTTTGGTATTCAGCGTAGGGCGGGTAATTTGAAGGATTTTGGATGCTTCTACCTTGTTCCATCCTACGGCGTTGAGTACCTTGCGGATATGTTCTTTTTCGATCTCAGACAGAGGGACCAGTTCTGCCGGAACTTCGGTGCGGTTAACGGGCGAATCCTGAGATATGGAAAGACTCTTCAGCTCAAGTACATCGCCGTGGGTGAGGATCATAGCCTGAACAAGAATGTTTTCGAGTTCGCGGATGTTTCCGGGCCAATGGTATTTTTTGAGGACTTCCTCCACGCCGTTTTCAATTTTCAACACCTGCCGGTTGAGACGCCGGTTAAGTTTTTGCAACAAAATCCTGACCAATTCCGGAATATCCTCCTGCCGCTCCCTGAGTGGCGGAATATGAAGCGTAAAGATATTTAACCTGAAATAGAGTTCAGCCAGGAAGGTACCCTCAGCTACAAGTTCATGGATATTTTCCTGTGTAGCTGCAACGATTCGTGGCTTTAGCGGCAGCGGCTTTTCTTCGCCGGGTTTTTCAAACTCATTGTTTTGCAGGACGCGCAGAAGTTTGTGCTGCATGCGCTCGCTTAAATGGGCGAATTCATTGAGGAAGAGGGTTCCTTCTCCCACCATTTCGAATTTACCCTTTTTTTCGCCGCTGATTCCCTCCAGGGCATTTTTTGCATAGCCGAACAATTCATGCTCCAGCATCTTTTCTTCAGCCGAATGGCAATTTACCGTAACAAAGGGATGGTCGCGGTTGATGCCGCTGTAGTGGATCAGCCGTGCGATTTGTTCTTTGCCCGTACCTGCTTCACCGGTAATCATCACGTTGACATTGCTGAGCGAAATCCTGCCGATGTTTTTGAATATTTCACGCATGGCAGGCGTTTTACCGGCCAGCAGATTTTCCTCGATGGCTTTACGGGCATGGGGCGCAATGACGCTGCTCAGGCTCTGGCTCTGCATGGAGGCGCGGATGCCGTTCTGGATCGATTCGAGCAACTCCCAGTTCTTAATGGGTTTTTCGATGAAATCGTAAGCCCCTGCCTGAATCGCTTTTATAGTAAGACTTACATCGCCATGGCCCGTAAGCATGATCACCGGCAACCCCGGCCGCGAGCGCGTGATCTCCCTGAGCACTTCCAGACCGGAAATGCCGGGCATTTTATAATCGGTTACCACAAGATCAGGAACCTCTTTTTCGAGTGTGTATAATCCTGATTCGCCACTGGCGGCTTTGCTGACGCGGTAGCCGGCACGGCTGAGTACCGTAACCAGCAGGCTAAGGGTAAATTCGTCATCATCGATGACCAGGATGTGATGCTTCTGCTCCATTGGTTTTTAAAATATTATTTTTTTGCTGTACTGGGTATTATTGGATGTAATTCTGACAATGTAAACGCCATGCTGCTGTAAAAGCGGAATCGCGTATTTCGAACCGCCGGATTTTTCCACGCTGCCCGCCTGACGGCCGGTCAGGTCGAACATCTGAATTTGGCAGGGATCTTTAACCAGCCGTAGATCCACGTACAGGGTTTGATTACTTGCATACACTTCAACGGGTAATTCCCGGTAGGGATCGGGAAAAACACCGGGCTGGAGCTGCAGAACAAAACGGCTTTCATGATCATTTGCCGGAATAGAAAAATGATAAACCGGTTCTTTAAGCATATCCTGTGAGGCTCCTGTTTTTTGGTCGGTCAGCATCAGTAAGTCGGTCATCCCGTGATCGGTATGAATGGTAAGGCGATAGCTTCCTTCGCGGGTTGATTTAACAGCCAAAGGAATAACCGGAGATTTGGCAGGTTCGCTGAGCATGATCATTGAATAGCATATGTTGTCGCGGGGGATGTACAGGCTGGGAGCCCAGTTGATGAAGCTGAATTTTTTAGGTGTGCCGCCTGAATTTTCGGGATGACCAAATTCGATTACGACCTGGTCGTTTCCCAACCCTTCATCGGAATCGAGGCTGACGAACAGGATGTTCTTTTTGGATTTGAGCCAGTTGTCCGACCCGATATTCGTGCGCACCTCGTTGGTCATGCCTAAGTTGCCGGATTGAGCTGCCTGCACAAAGAAACCTTGTGCCGGCGGAATGTACCGCGACACGCCAAGGGTTCCATCATCATTGGCCGATCCGGAATTGTACACGCCATAATTGTATGCCGTGTCGTTCCATATCCAGATGTTGTACCCGCCGCCATCGGGAATCAAAGCCGATCTTTCCCAACCGGCAGCAGCTTTCCAGTCGATGGACGAAGGGTAGGGGTTTCCCACCAGGTTGGCTCCGAACTGGTCGCTGATTCCGTCAGTTTTGGTCAGGCTTATTGATACCGGACCGCTATTCAGGTTTCCGGCAAAAGTTTTGGTGGGATTTACGGCCTGATATGAAACCAGGTATCCTTTGGCAGGCACAAAATCGTTTCCGGCCTGCGTTTGCGACCAGGTGGGCGACCAGGTGGTATTGAGCAGGTAAACCCATGAAGTGTCGGGTTCGTACCAGGTGAAGAAATCGTATCCGGTGCCGTCGGCATAGGTTCCTGCCGGGGTGAAATCTCCTGCAATTTCCTGGTTGGCCACGGGCGATGAGATCAGGTGCCAGGCTTCGGGATCACCTTTAATATAACGCTGAAAGCTTCCGGGAACCAAATCGGTATTGCACAACAGCGAACCGGTTCCGGTGGCATCCGATTGAATGTTGAAGCCGGTTTCACCGGCCAGATTGGTCATGGTACCTTCCACGGTAAAATTTCCTGTGGGTGCCACGGTAAGGACTGCTCCGGCTTCTATGGTAATATTGTTGGCGGTGGCTTCGCTACTTATCAGGGGGTTGTTGGCTGTTGGTGGGATGGTAATATTGGATCCGATATGCGGCACCGAAAAATTCGACCAGTTATTAGCTGTATGCCAGTCTATAGAAACAGCGCCTGTCCAGATAATCCCTGCAGGCACCAGGTAGGCTTGTATATTCCAGTCGCCGGAAATATTGTAATATGACAATGCAACCCAGGCATCAGGATTACCTGTATCAAGCCTTAGCATATTGCCTTTGCCATCGTAATTGGTATTATTGTCGATACCAACCGGATAGGTATAATATCCCGGATCAGTCCATTCCATCCCAAACCATAATTCCTCGTTGATATTCACATAATAGGGCGAATTCAGTTCGATGGTATTCCAATTGTCGGCTTGCGGGCTGAAGCTTTGGCTGACATATTCTGTTAGGTTCTGAGAATTGGGCCCCTGCCAGATTTTTATGATCGCTGCGTTGGGCAGGTCACCCACGTACACTTTAAGTTTTGTAATCTGATATCCATTGTAAAGGGTAATGTCCGCAGGTTCGAATCGCGCTGCAGTTTGGAATACCCCATAGGAATTGAGCCCTACCTTGGAGGAGTTTATGCCGTCGTCCCAATGCAGCCAGTTGTCGGGATCAGCAATAAAAATATAATCCACTTTGGTTTCGGTAATACTTCCGTTAACGGTCAGCGAAACGGTTTTATATCCCAAGGAAGTATACACCACGGAATGGGGTCCTGCTGTACTGGCTGTTGCAGGGGATGCCCCAGCGCCGAAATCCCAGGCCCATGTATTGACATTTCCCAGCGATAAATCGGTAAAAGTAATGGGTATAGCCGGCGCTGCTGAAACCGGACTTGCAGAAAAGTCGGGAATGGCATCCATGATATAATGAACCGTAACCGTCCAGGTGTTATTGTTTACCCTGTTGTAGGTGGTGTTGCATCCTGATCCTCCCCAGGTCCTTCCTGCATGCAGTTCGAAGGTGATGTTGCCACCGCCGGTTACGTTATTGGCAATTGTCAGGCCGGTTCTCGAATAATCATAGGTGCCGGTACGGCCGCTACCTTCGTATAACTGCCCTTCGGCAGTGCCACCCGGCGAAACACACCTTAGCTGCGAACGCTGGTCCGACATCCAGCCCAAAATACGGGCAGTCATCGAATAGCTTACATCCACAGAAGTAATCAACGCATCCACCGGAATGGTCACCACCAGTGTGCCGGGGCATGAAGAAGATCCCGGTAAGGAAGTAAAACTCCCGTCGGTGGCAATATTGCCACTCCCATAGGTCGCGGTAGAATAAGCATCGGTGGCTTTAACAGCAGCCTCACCGGCTTGGTGGGCAGTAATCGTTAGATTGACTTCTTTTGTCGGCCTGGCAGATACCGGAAAAACAGTATCATTTTTTGTTTTTTCCTGGGAAAATAAAATCAAAGGGAGCGGAATCAGCAGGAATAAAATAATGAAGCGGAGCAAATTTATGTTCCAGGCAATGATAATAAAATGTGCCAAAGGTGTTTTGCTTTTCATTCCGCCAGGATTAGATTTTCGCAAGGTAAAAAATTTTTACAAATCAGCCACAAATTTCTAAAAAAGAGGGGAAAGAAAAAAGCTTAACGGATGATTTTCATGAAAACCGGATATTATCGTCTGGGCTTATATCCCGATTTTTTAAGGATTAGCTGCGCATCTTCCATGGCGAGCATTTCCTCCAGGCTGGTGCCGGGATTGTTTTTCATAAAAGCCCTGATGATTTGCCAGCCCAGCCATTCGCCAATTCGTGCTGGCGACTCCCTGGAAAACTGAGAAGTAAACGGCCCGTCAGTAAAAAATTTGCGCAGCGTGTAGGCATCGGAGGCATACATCAGTTCGTTCTCGATCAAAAATGCCCAGATGTTGCTTTCGTTTTCGTTGCACCATTGCAGCTTTTCTTGCGGATATCCAATCTTGATATGATCGGGCGTTTCAGGAATTAGTGCATCAAGAAAATAAAGATGTTTGCCAGTGCTGATCATTTTTTGCAGCACATTGTCTCCCGGGCGTTTCAGAAAATGATAATAATACAGTTCGTATACCCCGTCCCTGACGACATGGTTTTCGTTCATCCGTTTTATCCTGTACAGCGGCAGCCCGAGCCGGCGGTAAATTTCCATTTCCTCGCCAAGATACATGTCGAGGGCAATGATCATCTCACCGTTGATAAACTGTACCGGGTTTTCGAATACCAAACCGGAAACATACGTGTACACTTCGGGAATTTCTTTATCAGGAAAATAATACCTGAACCGCTTAAAGGCATCCGTAAACTGATCTTCGTACGCGGAAAGATCGGGAAATCTGACCATTACACTGTCGTAGAGCCTTTGGTTTAACGGGTCGGTAATGAAATCATGAAGCTGAATGATGTTCAGGGTATCATCGAGATCGGCATTCAGAATAACCGGAAACTCCGGCTGTAACTTTTTTAATGCCGGGGCCAGCGAATCCTCATCGATGCTAAACAAAGCCTTTCCATAGCGCCGGATGTTTACGGGTTCAATATCTATCCGGCTGAGATCGATCTGTTCGCCGCGTTTTTCATTGCCCGGTGAACAGGAAATAAAATATATCGCAACAATGAATAAAAAAGTCCGCAAAATTTTTTTCATGGCTAATGAACTGAAAAACAAAAAATGCCAATGAAAACTCATTGACATTTCTTTTACGCCGTAATTTGAAAAATATTATCTTGCTATAGCAATTTCCATCCCAGTGAAACGGCAAAAATATTGCTCTTGGAATTATAATCGAAGTTTTCGATTTCTTTAATAACATTGTTCAAACCGAACTGGTAACGTACATCGAGTGTAAACATAAGGATATCCACCCCGGCGCCGATATTTCCACCCCAAATCAGGTCGTTGAAATCACCGTCCTCAATTATCGGATCAGTGAAGGAGTCAGCATTAGTTACATCAACTGTACTATTTGTAACGATTGAAGCCGAAGGTCCGGCCATGATCCTGATATTGCCAACACCCAGGTTGATGACCCGCCAGCCGAGCAGCAGCGGGATTTCCACGGTTTTTATCTCTATGTCCTGCTGGCCTTTGCCATCGTCGGATGTAAAAATACCATCGCGGGTAAGCCAGTTTACCTCGGGCTGAATGTACACTTTCTTTCCAAGACGCAGGAAAACACCAAAATTGAAATGGTTTTTCAGATCCGTTTCAATCTTATCGGCATCGGTGGTGAGTTTTGAAGTGTTAAAGCCAATCTTCGGCCCGAACGATAATTGTCCAAATGCCAGGTTTGCTGCCAGAAACAGCATCATAATGAGTGTGATTTTTTTCATAATTTTTCGTTTTTATGATCATTGTTATCCAGAGGCAAATATATAAAGAATCCGAATTAAAAGAATGTTTTTTACCCATCGCCTTTAGCTAACTTTTTTGCTTTTGATTTCTTTTTCTTCAAAAAGAACCTGTTTAATAGGTGAGTTTCTTTAATTTTGCTGAACTTGAAATAAATATTCAATATTAAAAATTAAACTATGAAAAAAGCGATCGTCTTACTGGTTTTGATGATTACAGTGCAAACAGCCTTTTCACAGATGAAACCCTTCCGGTTCGGCCTTAAGGTGGCTCCCAATATCGGATGGATTTCACCCGGTTCGGAAGATTACGAAAACGAAGGCAGTGTGGCGGGTTTTACCTGGGGATTTATCAGCGACTTTACCATTACTGAAAATTATTTCGTAAGCACGGGTTTCAATATTTCCTATTTGAATGGTAAACTGAGCTTTCCTCACGAAATGGAGATCATCGACAATGCCGATACCAATACTTTCACCGGAAACCTGAACAGGAAGTATAATCTGCGCTACATCGAATTGCCGGCCACCCTGAAAATGAAAACCGGAAAATTCGACGACATCCAGGTTTATGGACAAGTTGGCTTTTCATTGGGATTTAATGTAAGTGCCAATTCGAAAGACAAGTTCGGTTATGAATTTAATGATGTTTATTTCTCCGAATCCGATGAACGCGACATCGCCGAGGAGATCAAATTTTTAAAAGGATCGCTGATCCTGGGTGGCGGAATCGAATATTATATCGACAATTCCACCTCCATTTTGGCAGGAATCACGTATCACAACGGAGTTTCTAATATCCTCAAGGGAAACAATGCACGATACTCCGACATCGACCAGAAAGCAACCGCCAATTATATCGAGCTTACCCTCGGGGTCATTTTTTAAATTTTGCTTATGAAGATCGCAATAGCCCAGCTTAATTATCACATCGGAAATTTTGAAAGCAACGTCTCAAAAATTAAATCAGCCATAAAACGCGCTAAGGATGGTGGGGCCGATTTGGTGGTATTTGCCGAATTGGCCGTTACAGGATATCCGCCACGGGATTTTCTTGAATTCGGGGATTTCATCGATAAATGCGATGCAGCCATCGCCGAAATTGCCGCTAAATGCAAGGGAATTGCCGCCATTGTTGGTGCACCAACACGCAACCCCGAGTTTCAGGGGAAGGATCTGTTCAATACCGCGTTCTTTCTGAACGACGGGAAAATTCAGAGCATCCGCCACAAAACCCTGCTGCCAAACTACGATGTATTCGACGAGTATCGGTATTTTGAGCCGAATACAAACTTCAATTTAGTAACATACAAAGGAAAAAAAATTGCGCTTACCATTTGCGAAGATCTTTGGAATGTCGGGAATAATCCGCTATACACCGTTAACCCGATGGATGAGTTGATCGGTAAGGATCCGGATATGATCATCAATATCGCGGCATCGCCGTTTAATTATCGCCAGCATGTTACCCGAACGGAAGTTTTGCGCGAAAATGCACGGAAGTATCATTTGCCGTTGTTTTATGTTAATCATGTGGGTGCGCAAACTGAATTGCTTTTCGACGGGGGATCAATGCTTATCGATCAGCGCGGAAAGGTGCTGACCGAATTAAAATATTTCGAAGAAGATTTCAAGGTGTTCGACTTCAACAGGATGGAAGAAATACATCCGGAATTACAAACAAAGAAGTATCCGCCCGAATCGCTGAAGATCGGTCTCATTCACGATGCCCTGGTGATGGGGATCAGAAATTATTTTATCAAACTTGGATTTGAACAAGCGATCCTCGGCCTCTCCGGCGGCATCGATTCGGCAGTTACACTGGCCCTGGCCACTGAAGCATTGGGTAAGGAAAATGTGCTTTCGGTGCTGATGCCGTCTCAGTTTTCGTCGGAACATTCTGTGAATGATTCGCTTGAAATGGTAAAAGGGCTGGGGTCGCCCTATGAGGTTGTCCCGATCGAGGAAGCCTATGCCGTAATGCAAAAAGCATTGCAGCCCATGTTCAAAGGCACCGCTTTCGGGCTGACGGAAGAAAACATACAGGCGCGGGTTCGTGGTGTTTACCTGATGGCTATTTCCAACAAATTCGGGTACATCCTGCTCAACACATCCAACAAAAGCGAGGCCGCCGTGGGGTATGGAACCCTTTACGGGGATATGAGCGGTGGCATTTCAGTGCTTGGAGATGTTTACAAAACCGATGTATTTGAACTGGCAAGGTATATCAACAGAGCTGGAGAGGTGATCCCGGAAAATATCATCACCAAACCGCCGAGCGCCGAACTGAGACCTGATCAGAAGGACAGCGATTCGCTCCCCCCTTATGATGTGCTTGATGAGATACTTTACAACTATATAGAACAACGCATGGGGCCAAAAGAGCTGATTGCAAAAGGATTTGATGAAAATCTGGTGAAGCGGGTGCTGCGACTTGTTAACATCAGCGAATATAAAAGGCATCAGGCGCCGCCGATTTTGCGGGTTTCAACCAAGGCCTTCGGTATGGGCCGGCGCATGCCCATTGTAGCCAAATACCTGGCCTGATCACAGAAATTATTCGGTTAAAATCCATGCATCATCGGTGATCCTTTGCCTGATGTAATTCAATTCGCGCCTTGCTGTTTGCGGATCGTCATAGCTGCCGATGCTCAGCCGGTGAAATCTGTTCCTGTCCTGCCCGAGAATACGCGGATGATATCCCTTAAGCTCCAGTTCGGTTTTTCTTTTCAGTGCGTTCCCCAGATCTTCGAACGATCCGATAATAATATGGTACTTGTAGTGTTCCGGAAGATCTTCGTAAGCTTTGGGCTGTCGGGTGATGAGATCCGGAAACGCGTTTCCCGTGTTGATTTCTTCCTGCTGCCGGATGGTTTCCCCCTCCTCCGTTACAGGAAGCATTTGTGGCATTTCCCCATCTTCCTTGGCCGGAGATATGGCCTCGGGACATCCGTTGTTTGATCGGGGACCTTTTTCTTCGGGGCAGAGGTCATCTTTATCAATAATTCCGTCCCCATCCGAATCGGGGCAGCCGGAATAGCGGTAAGGT
>JBKHBQ010000341.1:0-3479 GCA_046542305.1 Bacteroidales bacterium | reverse complement strand
TCGCAATTGTTGTTGTTTTGCTCTTTGCAGCCGCCTGCGAAAAGGAAATCGACAACCTCGACAAACTGGATGGCGTAAAGTCACCTGCCAATATTTCCGCTACTTTTAATATTGCGCAGGACAATTCCGGGCTTGTGACCATCATGCCTCAGGGCGAAGGTGTTACGGGTTATTTGGTAAAATTCGGAGATAACCCTGACGAAGAACCCGTTGAATATGACCTCGATGAGGTTATCACGCATGTATATGATGAGGGTGTGTATACCGTAGAAATTACAGCTATCGGCCTCACCGGGCTCACTGCAACTTACACCGCCGAGCTTACCGTTTCCTTCAGGGCTCCTGAAAATCTCGAGGTGAACATCGAAGCCGATGAGGTCAACCCGCGAAAGATTTCCGTTACGGCCACAGCCGACTATGCCACTGTCATGGACATCTACTTCGGCGATACCATTGATGAAGTGCCGGTAACGGTGCTTCCCGGCGAAACAGCTTCAAACATTTACGAAGAACCGGGCGATTACATCATCACCGTTGAGGCCAAAAGTGGCGGTGAAGCATCAACTGTATTCAGCGATACCATTACCGTCGAGGCTGCCTCCGATCCGGTAACGCTGCCCATCGATTTTGAATCCTTCACGATAAATTACGGATTTTCTGATTTTGGCGGAGCCGCATCCACCGTTATCGACAATCCCGATCCAACAGGCATCAATACCAGCGACCGCGTAGCAGAAATGGTAAAAACGGCCAACGCCGAAACCTGGGCCGGCAGTTTGCTCACGCTGGGAAGCCCCATCGACTTCACAACCAACAAACTTTTTAAAATGAAGGTTTGGTCGCCCAAAACCGGCGCAGTGGTAAAACTGAAAGTTGAAAACCTGGATAACGGCGACATCAGCCATGAGGTGGATGCTACCACAACCGTCTCAAACGAATGGGAAGAACTGGAATACGATTTCTCGGACATCGACATCACAAACGAATACCAAAAAGTGGTGGTTTTCTTCGGCTTTGGTAATGTGGGCGATGGCACCACCTATTATTTCGATGACATCAAATTAACCAGCGGCGCACCTCCGTCGACCGGCATTGCAGGCACCTGGAAAATGGCGCCCGAAGCCGGCTCGTTTGGCGTAGGCCCCGAACAGGGAGATATCTCATGGTGGTCCATCGACGAACAGGGTCTCACCGAACGGGATTGTTTCTTCGATGACGAATATGTTTTCGGTGCCGACGGCTCCTTCACCAACGTACTTGGTTCGGAAACCTGGATCGAAGATTGGCAGGGCATGAACCCTCCGGGATGTGGCACACCTGTAGCACCCCACGACGGAACCGCCGTAGCCACTTATACCTACATTGAAGGCGAAGGCACGGTAACTATTGATGGAACCGGAGCATATTTGGGTCTTCCCAAAGTTTATAACGGTGGTGAACTTGAAGACCCGGCCAATGCACCTGAATCCATAACCTACATCATTGAGCTCTCCGACAACGACACCAGGATGACGCTTGACATCAGCATTGGCGGCGGATGGTGGAGGTTTATCCTCGTAAAGGAAGGAGGGGTTTCATCACCATTGGCAGGCACCTGGCAAATGGCTCCCGAAGCCGGATCGCTGGGAGTAGGCCTCGAGCAGGGAGATATCTCATGGTGGTCGATCAACGATCAGGAAATTATTGACCGTGCATGCTTTTTCGACGACGAATATGTTTTCGGTGCCGACGGCTCTTTCAGCAATGTACCTGGATCAGAGACCTGGCTCGAGGAATGGCAGGGCATGAACCCTCCGGAATGCGGCACCCCCGTTGCTCCTCATGATGGAACAGCAGTTGCAACTTATGAATACGATGCGGGCGAAGGCACAGTTACCATTAATGGAACCGGAGCCTACCTGGGCATTTCCAAGGTGTATAATGGCGGGGAACTCACAGATCCTTCCGGGGCAGTTGAATCCATCACCTACATCATCGAGCTTTCAGAAAACGACACCAGAATGACGCTTGACATCAGCATTGGTGGCGCATGGTGGAGATTTATTCTTGTAAAAATTTAAAACCGGTTAAACAATGAAAAAAATAAATCAACTCACGCTTATTGCAGTCATGGCTGTTGTACTTATAGCAGGCAGTTGCCGGAAAGATGAGTACGACCTTGGAGAGTTAAAAACACCAACGAACCTCACCCTCAACTATGAGATTGTTGGAGAGGACGAGGAAAATCCTTACGGGGATGGCAGCGGAATGGTCATCTTTACGGCAACAGCCGAAAATGCCATCACCTTCACCTTCGACTTTGGCGACGGTTCCGACAGGATTACCTCGCCCTCCGGACAGGTCACCAGGCAATTCTCTGCCACCGGAGTCAACACCTACGATGTAATGGTCTTCGCCGTAGGCACGGGTGGCATCACCACAAGCACAGCCGATCAGGTGGAAGTACTTAGCACATTCGAAGACGAGGAAGCCGTAGAATTCCTTACCGGCGGAAGTTCAAAAACCTGGTATTGGGCCTATGATCAGGCAGGGTTTGTCGGCCTCGGCCCCACTTCCGAAGATCTTGGGGGTGCCGAGTTTACCTTCGCCTACTGGTGGAGCATTGCGGCTAACGATCCTGCCAAAGCCTGCATATTCGATGTCGAATTTGTGTTTACCAAAACCGATGATGGTGTAACCTACGAACAGGTAACAGGCCCCGCATTTATCCCGGGTACCTACGCAGGCACAATCGGAGTGGAAGGCGATGTTTGTCATGGCGAAGATGTAGCTTATCCGCTTTACGGAGTTAAAAACGTATCCTTCTCGCCCTCTACATCCGAGGCTTCAGTGGTCGGTCAGTACCGTGGCACCACCTTTACATTATCCGATGAAGGCTTTATGTGCTGGTGGGTCGGTGCAAGTCAGTACGATATCATCGAAATCACCGACAATATATTGAAGGTGAGAATTAAAGAAGACGACACCTATGCGTGGTACCACACTTTTACAAGTGAAAAACCGGAAGATATAACTCAAAAATAGTTTTTCCGTAATACAGAAGTTTGGTTAACAAAGTAAGCGTTGCAAACAGGATCTGGTTCTCTTCCTGTTTGCAACCTGCTTACCAACCGTCCTGAGAAAATCCGGGGCTTTTAATCACCAAAAAATAAAATAAAAATGGCAAAAAAACATAACAAAATCAGCCGGATCAGAATATTAAGTATCACGATTCCGCTCATGATTTCGCTTCTGTTGGTTATTACAGGTTGTGAAAAGGACGAAGATGTTCCCGGCTTTTCGGCAAATTTCGATTATGAAATGATCGATGAAAACCATGTCAGTTTTCAAAACCAGTCTACAGGTGAATATTACTGGCTTGTCTGGGATTTTGGCAATGGAACGGCTGATACAACTGACAACAAAAATAAAACCTACGAGGTATATTATCCGGTTGCCGGAGATTACGACATCACCCTGACCCTTACCAACTATCATGG
>JBKHBQ010000340.1:0-3485 GCA_046542305.1 Bacteroidales bacterium | reverse complement strand
ATGCTCTGAACATCACCGGCAACCTTTCCACCAGTGATACCTACGTATCTGTAATTACTACTGCCGCACAAAATTTCGGCAATATCGCAGTAGATGGTACGGCTTCGGGCACCTTCACAGTTTCGGCGGAAGCCAGTGCCCCGGCGGGACACACCTCCACCCTCGAATTTGAATACGAGGGCGACAACGTCGATCCCAATACCAAGTACATCGATGTGCTTTTCCCGGACTATTGCTATCCATCGGCCGATTGCAGCTATGGTGACGGATTTACGGGCTTTGCACTTGAAGAAATTCAGAACATGAACAGCGGCTGCAGCAACGACAACGGCGTGGAAGGCTATGGCGACTTTACCGAAATGTCGACGGAACTGGAGCCCGGAATGACCTATACCGTCGAGATGGAAGCCGGCTACAGCGACCAGGACGCCAGCCTCTGGATCGATCTGGATTCGGATATGGAATTCGAGGATGAGGAACGCCTGATCACCGATTTTAACCTGGCCAATTCAGGGCAGGTTTACACTAAGGACTTCACCATCCCCGAAGGTGTTACTCCCGGCGAAAAACGCCTGAGAATACGCGCCAACTGGCAGAATTCCTCTGCCGATCCCTGCGCTTCCTTCAGCTACGGCGAAACGGAGGATTATACGGTGGTGATCGGAGGCAATGCACTTAACGCAGATTTTACTTCTGATGTTAATGAAGTGTGCCATGGCGGAGAAATTCATTACTACGACAATTCCACCGGAAATATCACAACCTGGGAATGGGAATTCCCCGGCGGAACACCGGCAACATCCAACGAGCAGAATCCGGTAGTTGTTTACAACACACCCGGCATGTACGGTGTAACCCTCACCATTGGCGACGGCACCAACACCAGCACTGCCGCCATGCTCGAGTAT
Source organism: Bacteroidales bacterium (assembly GCA_046542305.1). Classification (GTDB taxonomy): domain Bacteria; phylum Bacteroidota; class Bacteroidia; order Bacteroidales; family 4484-276; genus JBKHBQ01. The sequence goes on along the minus strand of JBKHBQ010000340.1, from coordinate 2,577 downwards.
GTTATCGTTTATGACGATCCCCAAACACCGGATACACCAACAGGTGAAACAGAAATGTGCCAGGATGCGCCAAACTGTACTTACAACACCAATTCGGCAGCCGGAGCCACAGGATGGATCTGGGAAATGACGCCCGAGACAGCCGGCACCATGACCAACAACGGCCCGTATGTGGAAATCGACTGGGCGCCGGATTTTTCTGGTACGGTACAGCTTATGGTTGCATGCACCAATCTGTGCGGGCAAAGCAACATGTCCGATCCGCTTGATATCACCATCATTCCGCTGCCTGAAGCTGCAGGAACAATCCAGGGTACTACCGAGGTATGCCAGGAAGATGAAGAAATCTATCAGGTGGATGTAATCGGTGAGGCAACAGAATACGAATGGGTGATTGAGCCGGAAAATGCAGGCACAATTGCCATGAATCAAAACCAGTGTACGGTTACCTTCGGAAATGCTTTTGAAGGAACAGCATCACTGAAAGTACGCGGCCTGAACATTTGCGGCGATGGCGAATGGTCCAGCAACTTTGATATTACCATTGAACCCTTCCCCGCAGCAGCCGGCACCATCGATGGCCTGTCCACCGTTTGTCAGGAAGATGTGGTACTCTATACCATTGATGACATTGCCGCCGCTGCAGATTACGAATGGACCATCGAACCGGTTGATGCAGGTTCGCTGTCCATCAATCAGAACCAATGTACCGTAACCTTTTCGAGTACTTACGAAGGAATGGCGATTCTGAAAGTTCGCGGGATAAACGATTGCGGCGAAGGCGAATGGTCGGATGATTTTACGGTCACCATCGAAAACTGTGTAGGCATCGGAGATATGATACGCGCAAATGCCGTGCACATCTTCCCCAATCCCGGTAAAGATGTGTTTACACTGGAAATGAGTATGGCCGTCGATGAAGGTTCAGCCCTTACTGTATCCTCAGTTACAGGTAAAGTGGTATTGGAAAAGCAACTTCAGGCCGTATCGCCCGGTGATCAAATTACATTTGAATTGAAGAATGTGCCGGATGGCATGTATTTCCTGAAGCTCAATACTTCCACCGGAATGCTGGTGAAAAAATTTCTTGTACAACAGTAAACCATTACAATAATTCATAGTCTTTAGGGTAGAGCCTTCAGAATTAGGGAGGCTTTACCCTTTCTATTATTTATCAGGCAGTCAGAAAAACTTAATCTTATGATGAAAAAACTCTTACTCTTCGTATTTGGCATCTCTTTGTCACTTTCTCTTTTTGCACAGCAAAAGATCGTGATCAGGTTTGAAAATCCTGATCCAGCAACTATAAAGGAATTTACAAAACCCGGAAACGATGTGGCGGCCTATAAGCCCGGCGAATTCCTTGATATCGTGATCCCTGAAACGGATTATGATAAAATATTATCCGCCGGATATCAGGCCACCATTGTTACCACCGAGGCCGAAATGGCAGCTAATCTGGGCAATGTCGACGACATCAACGGCTACCGAACCTATGATGAGGCCCTGGCGGAATTACAGCAAATCGAAAGCACTTATCCTGATATCTGCAAGCTTTACGACATCGGCGACAGTCACGGGAAAGTATACTTCAACGAAGGCTACGGAAATTATGACGACTACCAGCACGATATCTGGGCCTTGAAATTGTCCGACAACGTGGAACAGGAAGAGGATGAGCCGGCTGTTTATTATTTCGGCGCTCATCACGCACGTGAACCATTAAGCACCGAAGTGGCTTTTTATGTGCTGAATTATTTGCTGGATAACTATGGTACCGATCCCGAAGTAACGGATAACGTAAACTCGAAGGAGATATGGTTTGTTCCCATCGTAAATCCTGACGGGCACGAGGTGGTATTGGATCAGATCGACCTGAGCTGGCGCAAAAACATACGCGACAACGACGGCAACGGAACACTCACCCCGGGAAACTGGCTTTATCCCGACGGTGTGGATCCTAACCGCAATTACGGATGGGAATGGGGCGGTCAGGGAGCTTCTTCGAGTCCTGACGATCAGACTTACCACGGACCGGAAGCATTTAGTGAACCCGAACTTGCAGCGATTCGCGATCTGATGGCAGCCCACCACTTTGTTGCGGGAATTTCTTATCATACCTACAGCGAACTGGTATTGTGGCCCTATGGATACAGCAGCAGTGCCGTGGCTCCCGATGTGGACGCCATATCGGATCTCGGAACCATGATGGGCAATGCCATTCCGGGTATTTCAGGCGGGCATTACACACCTCAGCCTGCCTGGGCACTTTATCCGGCGGCAGGTGTAACCGACGATTATGCTTATGGCGAACATGGCATTTTTAGCTATTGTATTGAGTTGGGAACCCAGTTTATTCCGCCGGCCAGCCAGGTGGAGCAAATTACCCAAGACAACCTGGAAGCGGCCATGATCCTGCTCAACCGGGTAAACTACTCAACCCTTACCGGGCATGTTACTGATGCAGCTACCAGCGAGCCAATGGCTGCAGAAATTCATATAGATGAAATCGACAATACCGGCAATTTCAGAAAGCCATACAAAAGCAATGAACAATTCGGGGCTTACTACAGAATG
>JBKHBQ010000050.1:0-18719 GCA_046542305.1 Bacteroidales bacterium | reverse complement strand
TGTGGAGGAGGTGGAAGAAGCGATGCAGGGAAGGAAGTAGGATAGGAATTATTGGGAAAAAGTTATTGATTACCGTGAAAGGGAGTCTGGCTCCGAGGGAAGGGGGGCGAGTCCCTTTTTGTATTTCTTGTACAAGGAATTAAAGATTCCGGCAGATGTTTTGTTGTCATGATTTTTTCTTTCAAAGCGGTTGACTATGCTTTCCTAGCAAACCTAAAAATCAGCACCGCAAACGGCACGGTCAGCAGCGAGAGCAGGGCGGCGCCTTCGTATGCGTATCCGAGGCCTTTAACATCTCCCACAGCACCCACCAACATTACAGCTACTGCACCTAAAAAGAAATTGATGGTCATGTAGATGCCATTGAGAAAGGCAGGGCGTTCGCTGCCCAAATCCTGAATCATGGCTAAAAGCACGGGACCGCTGGCAAACAGGAAAAAGCCCAGAAGAACCAGCAACGGAAACTGCCAGAAGGGCGACGCCTGGATAAACATCCAGAAAAATACGGGTGAAACGACCGATGCAACCACCAGCGTGGTTTTTCGGCCAATTCGGTCGGAGAGGCTTCCGGCAAGCAGGGTGCCCACCGCACCAGCCAGTTCGAGCGCCGCCAGCGCCATTCCCCCGAACCAGACGCTTTCGCCCTGCGCCGTAAGAAATGTTGGCAGAAAGGCCGTAATGGCCGATTTCATCAGCGAACGGAAGAGGAGCAGCCCGCTCAGCATCAGAAAAAAGGGCGTATACCGCCGGATGGTGGTTTGCAGTTTCTTTTCGCTTTGCTTTGCCCTGAACTCCTCTGAAATGTTGATGTTGTGCAACTTAATGAACAGGTAAACGGTAAAGGCCGCCGCAAAGGGAATGAGGTTGTAAGTGCGCTCCAATCCCCACCAAGAAACGGCTGCAAGGATGATCACCGGCCCGATGGTACGCGCGATCTCGCCGCCGAACATATAAAAGCTCATGCCGCGGCCCACTGTGTCGCCCGACATTTTTTTGATCATGACCGGCGAAGGCACATGAAACAATGCCGCGCTGATGCCCATCACAAAAATCAGAATGGCGAGCAGCGTAAAATTCGGTGCGGCACCCAGAAGGCTGGCAGCAGTGGCAGTGATCAGCGGCGTGAAAATGATCAGATAACGCATGTGCATCCGGTCGGCCAGCAATCCGATAAACGGATTGAGCAGCATAGGGATGCGCTGAAAAACATTCAGCAGGCCTGCCAACACATAGGTGATGCCCAGCTTTTCGATAAGCAGCGGAAGCAACGGCGCCAAAAATGCGGAATACGTGTCGTGCAACAGGTGCGCCACCGAAATGGATGCCACTTCTCCGGTTTTGAACTTCTTTTGTTCCATGATGCAATGCGGCTGCAAAGGTGCGCATTTTTTGCCGTACCGCATGCTTACAATATTCTACGCAAAAAAACGTATGTTGAAGAGTGAAAATTCGATTTATCTTTGGCACTCATTTAATATAACGTACATGCTGTCCCGATCTGTTAACGCGGCTTTGCTGATTGCGGTGATCCTGTATCTGGTGATTGCTTCATGCAAAAAAGAAGAAAAACTCAATACCAGTCCTTCGGTGGAACTGAAATTCTCGGCTGATACACTCATCTTTGATACGGTATTTACCACCATCGGCTCGGTTACCCAACAGATCCGGGTACATAATCCCACCGATCAGAAGGTGAATATTTCCACCATCAAACTGGCTACCGGCAGCAATTCGCGCTATTCCATCAATATTAACGGCGAGGCGGGTACCGAGTTTCATGATGTGGAGATTCTGGGAAACGACAGCATTTATCTTTTTGCCCGGGTAACCATCGATCCGAACGACCAGACCAACCCGTTTATCGTCACCGATTCGGTATTGTTCGAAACCAACGGGAACCTGCAGGATGTCGACCTCGTAGCATGGGGCCAGAATGCCAGGTATATCCTTTGGGATACCGATGTGCCCGGATTGCCGAGGTATAAAATCGTGGCCGGCGAAGGCGTGGATACTACCTGGACCGGCGATCTGCCGATCGTGATCTATGGATATGCCGTGGTGGATTCCACCGGAAGCCTCAACATCGATCCCGGCACAAAGGTCCATTTTCACGACGGTTCGGGATTGTGGATCTATAAAGGCGGGTCGTTGAAGGTAAATGGTACGTTGGAGAATCCGGTGTTTTTCCAGGGCGACCGGCTGGAAGAATTTTACGAGGACCTCCCCGGACAGTGGGACCGCATCTGGATCAACGAGGGCGCGGTGGATAACGAGATCAATTATGCGGTGATCCGCAACGGCTTTATCGGTATTCAGGCCGAAACGCTGCAGGAGTACATGGGCAATCAACTTACCATTTCCAATACCATCATCGAAAATATGTCGGGTGCCGGAATCCTTACACGGTATTATTTTATCGCGGGCTCCAACCTGGCCATCGCCAACTGCGGGCAGTATGCCATGGCGCTTACACTTGGCGGAGCCTACGACTTCAGGCATACCACTGTGGGCAATTACTGGAGCTACGGCATCCGCAATACCGAGTCGATTTACCTGAATAATTACTACATCAACGAGCAGAACCAGGTGGTGGATTTTCCTTTTTCAGCCAATTTTGCCAACAATATTTTCTACGGAAATCAGCGTGAAGAAATCACCCTCGACGACAGCATCGGCGAATTCCTTTATACCTTCGACCATTGTCTGCTGAAAACCGAATTGAACATCGCCCAGGATACCAATTTCAAATCCTGCCTGAAAAACGAAGATCCGCTTTTCGTCGATCAGGCGGTAAACGATCTGCAACTCGACAGCCTTTCACCGGCCAAAAACATCGGCAGCATTCCCATCGCCAACACCGTACCGTTCGACATCAAAGGCGTCAGCCGGACTGAATCACCCGATCTGGGTGCTTACGAATGGACTCCGAGTGTGGAGCGGAGGAGGTAATATCGGCACATACTAATTCTTGTTGAAATCAGAGTTCTAAATTCAAGACAAATGCATGTTTTTTTGCAGTTAATGTCCATTATTAGTGGACTTACCTTGCAGTACTTCTGATGCAGAACATGATTTCTTTAAAGCTGCATTCATGTAAATATAAATTGAATGATGAAGATATGGATGGTAACACCATGAAAAGTCAAGTTAGACATGATTAGTAGTTGTATGTAAATCTTTTTAGCTTATCATAAGTCTTCTCAAGACTATCATTATTTCTTATCGCCTTATGAACATTCCAATATTGCAAAACAAACTCTGTGAGTCTTCCATTGTAATTCGGACCAATTGAAGCAAACTTACTAGAGGGAATCAGATCTTCCTTGATTTTGCGCCTTCCTGACTTTCTTGCTAAATTTATAAGGAATTCTTTAGGATTGATTATTTCTTCAGAAGAAGAAGGTATGTGAGATTCCGATATATTTAAGAACTTTGCAAAACCAGGAGAGTCTGCTAATAACCATGATTCGACCTCACGAACAGCAATTCTAAAAATCAAATTAGCATGTAAAGGGAATGCTATCCAATCTTTAATAAGTGCTAATGGACATTCATAACGGTCCAAATCTGTTAAAACTAAAAATGGAGTAATTTTAGATGCTTGATTAAAACCTCTTATGCTACTTTTTAGATAGCCATATCCTTGTTCGCCATAGCAATGTTGAATGTTGTATTTGCCGGGAAAAAGGTTTATTATTCTTGTCAGAACTATTTCGCTAAGACTATCTTCTACAGCAAGATTAATATACACCATAGACTAAAAAATGGTTAACTGATTGATATTTTTGGGTCTGGTTCTTGGTAATAATGCAGCGCCAGGTGAAATTCCACCCTCAAGTAAAAGTTTAACTTCAGGGATTGATGCAGTATTCATAATTTCAGTTCCTTCTGGTGTTGGATTTAACAACAAAATTTCATCGTATGCTATTCCTTTGTCACTGAAAAGATCCATGCTATGCGAAGAAATAAATACCTGCCTTTTTTTTGGTTTTTGAAACTTGTAAATTAAAGAAGGAATTCTTGAAACAATTGCACTATTTAGCGACAGTTCCGGTTCTTCTAATAATAAAAGACTGTCTCCTTCCTGCAACGCCCACAAAAGTGCAATGAGCCGGAGTGTACCGTCTGAGAACTGATCTTCCTGTTGTTTGCCGGCTTTTGGTCTCCAATGATCATAAATTGCTTCAAGATGAGGCCTGCCGTTAATTTCTGTAAAGTTGATTGATTTGAACTGAGGAACTGCAATTTTTAAGGCAAGATCAATTTTCTTGAGCCTTGACTTTCTGGTGTTCTCATTTACTTTTGCTATCCGGTCCAGGAATCCTTTTCCAAAAGGATCGCCAGGTAAATCCGGGCCCGTAAAAGAGCTGGGGTGTTTTAACAACTGAGGGAGTAAATGCAGATATACAACATCTTCCAGGAATTTGGCAATTTCTCTGAATTCCTTATTTGTATTGATTTGCTCAAGATGTGTTTGTGTTAGCCTTTCACGGTCAGCTAAATCATCTTTGTTAGGTCTGTCTAAAATTAAAGTATTTCCTTTCCAAATTTTTTCATAAACAAGGTAAGGAAGCCTATATCCGCGAACTTCCTGTTTAATTCCTATCGAATATTTCCAAAGTATTTCGCTCGAATTATAATCTGACAAATGGATTTCTAGTTCAACATTCGGGTTTTTTCTTGCTGCTAAACAACGAATTTTTGAAATCCCTCCTCGGTCGAGAACTGCATTCTGTAATCCACCACCAGGTTTAGCGATATCACGAAGAAATCTAAGAACATCTAAAAAATTTGACTTCCCTGATGCATTTGGCCCAATAAGAAATACTCTGTTTTTCAGCGGTACATTAACTTCTTTAAAGTTTTTCCAATTGGCTATAATTATTCTGGAAATAATCATGTTTTATCATCAGTAGTTATGGTGAATTTGTAAAATTAGTAAATTTAGTGTAATTAGAGTAATCAGATCGTTTTAATCATTATGATAATCAATTGCTGATTTCTATAGCATAAACCAAAAAAGTAGCCACTACCGAATCATGCAGTTTGCTCCCGGCAACAAATTCAATTGTTTGTTCTATCAGCTTTCTGCTTTCTGCTTCGAATGCCTGTTCATTTCCCGATTTTTTGGTGATACCGGCCATGCTCCACGCCGCCGAAAGGCTTTGTGCAACTTCCTGTGCCGAAACATCGGGGGGAGATAATGAAAAATGTTGGGTAGCAACAGCAGGATCGATCGAAATTGCAGGCAGGTAGCGTTCCATCCATGGCTTCAGCAAATCCCCGGGGGCCGCTCGTGCCATGAGGGCTGCTTCCGTGAGGCAGGGGGCAAAATAGCTGTTCTCTGTGCTGAATTCGCATTGTTCGGCGCTCAGATAAAGATCGAGTGACTTGTTCTGGATCATCTCCTTTAGCAGCGTGTTGTCTGTGGCTACTGCATAATCCCAGGCCAGCGAAAGTGCAAATGCTTTGCGTGGCGAGGCTTCTGCCGGCTGGAAACCTGCCATTGTCATGGTATGTTGCAGGAATTGATTTACGAGCAATTCGGTGAAAGGTTTCAAAGCAGCGCTCCAACTTACGGCGTCGGCATCGTCCCATTCATCCACTACGGTTTGTAATTTCAGTACCCAGGCCCAGGATTCGCTTTGCGCGAAAAGCTGTGTGTTTTGCATCAGCTCGGTGGTCATAATCTCCACCGTCATGGGGTTGAGGTTTTCTCCGATTAAGCTTCTTATTTCCTTTTCAGCCGGAAGACCGGGAAATTCCCTGAGCAATTTTACCAGCGCCCAATGGCTGTGCATCGATGAAAGCCAAAGGCTGCAATCGGGTGATTCATTTACGGCAAGTCCTTTTTGCGGTTTCACCTCCTTTAGGCATTCCACGGCGGTCATGGCGAGCTTGTTAGCCAGTTCGGGCTGCAAGCCCGATAGCTGTGCGGATGATTGTGCAGAAATTCCTGAAGCAAAGATCAGGAATATCATGGTGGTTAAAAGTTGCTTCATAATTTAGGATGATTTGGTAACTTCAATAACAACAGCATCAAACGGATTTAGTTTGACGGGAACGCCTGATTGTGCCGCTTCTGTTTTTGAAATTCTATCCCGGCAACGGTTCCAGAGTATTTCGTGATATGTGAACTGTTCGGCGTCATTCCAACCCATTTCCCCGAATGCATGTTCGGGAATCCGGATTTTCACGTTCGACGAATGCTGCGATTCGAAATTTACCACAAAAAGCAGACGCTGATTTTCCGTGAAGCGCAGCCAGGCATAGACTTTATCGCGGTTGGGCAGGCTTTCCCAGGTGTTGGCCCACATCAGGTCGTAAAAGCGGCCGTTGATCACAGCATCGTTGCGAATGCTCAGGTTCAGGATTTTCTGGTAAAACTGTCTGAGCCGCCGCTGATTTTCATCCAGTTGCCCGCCGTCGAATTTCCCTTCGTTCATCCACTGCTGATGCGCCGGCATATTGAAGTAATCGTAGATGGTAGTCCTGCCATCGTCGCCGCTGAAACCTGCCTTTCCTGCTGCCGGCTCGCCGACTTCCTGCCCGGAATAGGTAAGCACCGGACCGGTGTTCAGCGCTGCGCTCACCGTCATCGCCGGGATTCCGGCATGTGGATTTCCGGCAAAGGCTGCTGAGGCAAGCCGCACCTCGTCATGGTTTTCCACAAACCGAAGCATATGCTGATCGAGCCCCTCCAGAATTTGCCAGCAACTGGTGATGGCTGAAGTGGAGCCGTTTTCGGTAAGGATGTGTTTCAGCGTGTCGTACAGACCCACCTTGTCGTACAGGTAATCGAACCCGCCTTTGTGCACATAGTTGTGATATTCCAGCGGATTGTAAATCTCGGCAATGAAGATTACTTCCGAAAATTCCTCCTTCACCTTCGTTATGGCCCAGTTCCAGAATTCCACCGGAACCATTTCGGCCATATCGCACCTGAACCCATCCACCCCCTTGTCAGCCCAAAACTTAAGAATCCTGAGCATCTTGTGCCAGGTATCCGGCACCGGATCGAAATACCGCTTCCGTTCGTTCAGGTAATCCACACCGTAATTCAGTTTGACGGTTTCGTACCAGTCGTCACGACCCGGGCGGGCTTCGAATTTATCGTTGCCTGTGGCTTTGGCGGGTTTTTCCTTGTAGGATTGCTTTGGGATCAAATCAGCTATTTCATTCAGCCAATCCAGGCCCTCCGGTATTTCGAAAGTTTTGCCGGGCAGGTAATAAAAGTTGTTATCAGGATGAAAGGCCTTAGTTGTGTTGTCAGTCTCACCAAAATCCTTTACGCCCGCGGGTTTCGCATCGGATTGGTACTGCCTGAATACATGATTGGGAACAAAATCGATGATCGTTTTCAAGTCCATCGAACGCGTTCTTTCCACCAGGGCTTCAAATTCGCTCATGCGCTTGTTGACATCTTCAGCCAGATCGGGATCCACATCATAATAATCCTTAACCGCGTAAGGTGATCCGGCCTTACCTTTCACCAGCACCGGATGATCCTGCGGGATTCCGAAACCGGAATAATCCGTTATGGTGCCATGTTCCAGAATGCCGGTGTACCATACATGAGTGATGCCCAAATCGCGGATTGCCGTAAGCGCCTCTTTGGTGATATCATGAAATTTTCCGCATCCGTTTTCTTCTATGCTTCCGTTGATGCGGCAATCCTTGTTCTTGTTCCCAAACAAACGCGGCAATAACTGGTAAATGGAGATTTTTGACTGTTTCATGGTTTATCGGTTGTAGAGTTGTGTAATGTGCGCCAGCCACCCGGCTTTTTCTTCGGTAAGCTGATCGCTGCGAAAACGCCACTGCCAGTTTCCGGAGGGCGTGCCCGGGGTGTTCATGCGGGCTTCGCTTCCCAGTTCCAGGAGATCCTGAAGCGGGATAACTGCCATGGTAGCCACCGAACCCCATGCCACCCGAATGATTTTTTTTACAACATCTTTTCTGGATGCGTCGGCATAATTCAGCACTTTTTTCTTGATATCTTTTTCGAGTGCTGTGAACCAGCCCAGCAGGGTATCGTTGTCGTGGGTACCGGTGTATACCACAAAATTCTTGTCGAAATTATGGGGCAGGTATCCGCTGCCTTCATCTGAATGGAAGGCAAACTGCAGGATTTTCATGCCGGGAAACTGAAAGCCGTCGCGCAGCGCTTCCACCTCGGGCGTGATGATGCCCAGATCTTCGGCGATGATCGGGAGGTTGCCCATTTCCGACTGGATGGTCCTGAAAAGGTCGTGACCCGGGGCGGTTACCCATTCGCCATTGATTGCGGTTTTATCGCCGTAAGGCACGGCCCAGTATGCTTCGAAACCGCGGAAGTGATCGATGCGGACAATGTCGAAGAGTTCCAGCGCCGATTTCACCCTGCCGGTCCACCACCTGAAGCCATTCTGTTGCATATAGTTCCAGTCGTAGAGCGGGTTGCCCCAAAGCTGGCCTGTTTTGCTGAAATAATCAGGTGGCACCCCTGCCACTTTAACCGGTTTGCGTTCCTCATCAAACTGAAACAAGTGATGATGACTCCACACATCCGAACTATCGTGAGCAACGTATAGCGGGATATCTCCAATGATGGATATTCCCCTGTTGTTGGCATATTTTTTCACTTCGCCCCACTGTCTGAAAAACAGGAACTGGCTGAATTTGTAAAAGCTGATCTCTTTGTTGGAATGTTCCGTAAATTTCTGGATGGCTGATTCGTGCCTCAGCCTGAATTCATCATTCCATTCCCACCAGGGTTTCCCGCCAAACCGCTCTTTAAGCGCAATAAACATGGCATAGTCATGGAGCCAGTGTTGGTTATCATGTACGAAACGATCATAATCTGCTTTCAGGTGTTGGGCGTCATGGCGGAACCGCTCGTGCGCAAGTTTTAATCTGTCGCGAATATAATTGATCACCCGCCCGTAATCCACGCGATCTTCAGGGAAAGGAGGTTCCGGGTTGATCTCGTTTTCATGGAGAAGCCCCTCATTCAGGAGCAAATCCAAATCGATCAGAATGGGATTTCCGGCGTGGATTGAAAAGGATTGATAGGGTGAATCGCCGTAGCCGGTATGGCCCAGGGGCAGTACCTGCCAGAGTTTTTGCCTGCACTGGTTAAGGTAATCCACAAAGGAAAATGCATGACGGCCCAGCGAACCGATTCCATGACGGCCGGGTAAGGATGTGGGATGCAACAGGATACCGCTGCTTCTTTTGATGTTCATGTTGTTGATGGTTAGTTGATGAAATATCCTGCAAAATAACATCTTCGCCCTGGTTTTACAAAACCGCCACGCTGATAATGCCAGGTGTATAAAAAATAATTGACCGTTTTGTTATGAATCAATTGTTTATATGGATTTTGTAAAACCGGCTTCCATAAGTAAACCACTGATGGGAAGCATTGTTTACGGCTGTGGTTTATTCCGATAGGTAAAGTGTGTCGTTGGAACGAATGGCCGTCAGGTGTTTGCTTTGTATTTCCCACAGAAGATTATTTATCTGCAGCGAATCCCCTTCCGGTAACAGGTATGCTGCACCTCCGCCGGAAAACTGTATGCTGTCGGCCAGTTGAAATACATTCAGGTTGAATCCCCACAAAGCTTCCTGCCACACCCGGGAGCCGTGGTACCACAGCAGCAGCGGATAAGCCGGGTCGCGCAGAAGGATGGCGCCAATGCTGTCCGTTACAAGTTTTTTGAACTGCTGTTTGCGGGTGTTGGAAAGCAGCATTTGGGTTCTCAGGTTTGTCGAAAACAGCGAATCACGATCCAGGTGCAGGTAGGTGGTGGCTGTGGAATCTGCTTTAAGAAAATCGTAAATTTCGCTGTAATCGGGATCGAGTGAGGAGTAGAATCCCAACAACTTCTGCTTTACATCCAGTTCACAGTCGCGATGGTTAAAAACGGCATTGTGCCGGTTAAGGATTTTAAAATCGGCCGGCCGCAAAATTCCATCTTTGAAAATATTTGCCAGTTCGGGTGCATAAAAGTCAAAAGACTCATTGGCAGGTTCAAACTTAACCTTTTGAAGCTGTTGGCAGAAATCCATCAACTCTTCCAATTGAATATTGAAATTGAGATACCATGATGTGTCACGCCGTTGTGCATCGTTTCGTATCAGGCTGTCGAGCATCAGTGCCTCGTTTTCGTCGATCAGCGAGTCGGCAGCCACTTCATTCATCACATACACGTATTTGTTGGATGTAAAAACCACCTGATTGATATCCTCATCCATCAGCAGCGAAAAAAGATGACGAAGGCTCACTCGCGCATTTTCGCGCGCCTGCTGCAGAATGCCGCTTTGCAGCGCCTGCAGGCGGAGTTTTTCTTTACACAGCATTTTCACCTGCTTCGATTCCTCGAAGGGTTCTTTGATCCTTCCGGTAGCCACCACCAGTTCGTAACCCTTTATCTTTTTTTCGGGAATGAACCAGGGATTGATATCGGTGTCGAGAATTTTGGGTTCAAAATTTTTGAAATAAATGGTCTTGCTGGTGTGATCGAACCAAAAATTTGTATTGTCGAAGCTTCCGAAATCAATACCGGCTTTCACCCAGCCGCGCCCGATGTAAATGATTTCTTTTCTGATCTTTTCCTTGTGTACACTGTCGGTGCGGTATTGCAGATAATGTTTCCGGAATCCTGACAAAATCTCCGTGCGTTCGGTTGCGGCGGGAAGCATTGCCTGCAAAAGGTCAGTTTTCCGATTAAAATAATGCCAGAGCACCATGGCTTCCTTGTCATCGCTGGGCGGAAGAAGTCCCGTGTCGGAGAGCGTATCCGCCAGAAAGGCCATCATCGGGAAGTACAAATAATCGTTGGTGACCACCGGAAACCTGCTTCCGAATTTCCGTTCGATATTGCTGAATTCTACCTTGCTTCTGAAGCTTATCCATCTTGCTTGCGCTTCCTCATCCTCGAGTTTCAGATTCATGATCGATGAGATCAGATCGCGGTACAAACCGTTAGCCTGATTTTCAACGGCTGTATCCGTGAAATCCCGGATCATGCTTTCCTTAAGCGAGGCCACCACCTCGCCGTAATATTCGGCGGTGACCAGTTGCCCGATTTCCTTTACGCTGCGCAGGCTCACAGGCGTATCTTTTATTTTCGGGGTTCGGCTGAACCATCCGAACGGATCCCACAGCGAAAAAGCCACGATCAGCGCTGCTACAATCAGCCCATCCAATACGGCCCTGATATTTTGTATGAAAAACCTGAATATCATGATGCTTCCTGGTTTTCGGGTTCGGTGTTGATTTCACGGATCAGCGGACCTTCATCAAAAGTGATATAGATTTCCTTGTAATCAAGGTTGCGAAGCAGGATTTCGAGCATGGCACGTGTTTTTTCTTCGGTGGTTTTGATGATGCCCAGGTATTTCAGGTTGTTGCGAATGTCGATCTCGGCCTGCTGGAAAAACCGGTCGTAATCCTCGATGCTGAATTTATTCAGAAAAGCCTGGTTGGTAACTTCTTTGTCGATACGGTATTTTTCCACAGGGTATGAAAAGTTGATAACTTCCACATGAGGAAGTTTGAGGCTGATGCGTTTTCCTTCGATCACGATGTCGTCGGCCTGCAATTTATCCAGATCGATGCCGGTTTTTACGATGGCAGTGGTGTAGGCCAGAAAATCGGCCTGATTGATTTTGATCAACCCGAGCAGTTTTTTTTCGCGTGTGGCAAAAACGGTTTTGTCGATGGTAAATTCGGTGGTAGCCAGCAGCGAAGCCTGCCTGATCTTGCTCACCACCATCGCCCGCCGGTTTTCGCGGCACGAGGCCAGGATAAGTATCAGCAATATGACGAGGCCAAGGTTACGCATGGTCGTTTACGGTTATTTCAAAACGTTCGGGCAGCAACTGGGTGAGTTTGGCCATGGTGATGCGGCTTGAAGTCACATCGCGGTAGCCGTCGGAATTGATGTCGGTGTGGGCTTCGCCAACAAGAATACATCCCCTGGTGTCGGTGTAGTAATTTCCGGAATGGATCAGGATCATCGACCTTCCGGGCACATTCAGCAGGTGGAAGTGTTTTTTATATTTTTCGCTGAACCTTTTCACTACTTCATATTTTCCTGCCGGAATGCAACTGATGTTGATGTTGTTGTCGCGCCAGGGCAGTTCCAGGGTTTTGCAACTGAAAATTTCGCGGTCTCCGTCCTTCAGGATCATTTCACCGAGCGTCTGTACTTCGGAGGAACCTGTGCGGTTTAGAGTAGCTGAAATCTTCTGGTTAAAATCAGATGCATATTTTGCATAGCTTTCTTCCAGCTTCACATCGTACCGGTTTTCGGCATATGCCGGTCCATTGTAGCCGCGGGCGAACTTCTGCCAGTTTTTTTCCTTCAGGTAATGCTCAAGCGAATGGCCGTCGAATTTTACATTTCTGATAAACGACATAAAAGCCTCCAGGTGTTCTTTTTCCGTTTGCTTATGGGCCTCCACAAAAGCTTCCACCGTGTCGAAGCCGGCAAGTTTGTAGTTTTCGCCCAGGATCTGGAACTTTCCCCATGAGGCCGACATCAGCGCGGAATCGCGGTTGATGAGAATGGCTTTTTCCAGCCTTGTATATTCGCCGCTACCTCCGGCATAAAATTTTTTGGTCCAGGAAGGATACAGAATATCAGGATTTTCGGCAGCGAATTTTTCGGGGCCGAAATCCAGTTTTCCGCTTTCGTATTTGTCCCTGATGTGCTTCCAGAATTTATGACCTTCGAACAGAATGCGCGGGCGGCCGTCGGATAAAAAGCCGCTTTTGCCCGACTCAACTTCCGTAACGGCCATCATTGCGGCAGCTTCGATGCTGTAGGTTTGCGCCAGTTCTTTTATTTGTTCCCGGCTAAGGGTTTTGGTGGTGTAGTCCCGTTTTACAGGTTCGGATGTGTCGTCGCTTTCGGTGCCGGTCAGCGGGCGGGTGGCCAGCCCGGTTTTAAGCTTTCCCAGGTCCGGGCCTTTCTTTTCACCGGGTTTGGAAGGTCCGCCAGGAAAATCGGGTAAATCCGGAGCCAAGGACATTTCATCTGCTGCGGATGAAGAGGTGCCTCCGGGTATGGATGAACTGCCTTCCACCTTCCCGAAGCGTTTGGTAATAATCCCTGATTTCCTTTGCAGCACTTCAAGCGATCGGCTGCCAAAGTAGAAGGCAATCATCATCAGAAAGGCGGTCTTGAAAAATTCGAAGTTGTCGTAAATAAAGCTGTCGCCTTCATCGATCTGTGAGTTCCCCATCGAATAAATAAACAGCGAGATGGCGCCGACCATCAGGGTGAGCGTGAGGGTAGCCCTTACTGTACCCGGGGGCAGGCCCAGGCTTTGTGTGCTGTAGGGATTATCTTCGGGAATTTCAGGTACTTTTCCCGGATCTTCACCTGCCGCTTTGAGGTCTTCGGCGCGTTGCTGCCTTCTTTTGATTTCTTTCCAGCTTTCGTTGGTCAGGCCAAGGTTTATGTTATAGAAATAGGTAGCCCATGCCAGAAAACCGATGATCAGACCGATCCACAGCAGCATCAGCGAAAGCGCAATTACACTGAAAATGGAGATCTCGTCGGTAAAGGTGCGAAATATGCTATAGGCGATGATCAACAGCAGCATCAGCTCGATAAAAACAATGGAACCGACAAACAGCCGGTTGAGCTTGTTTTTTCTTCTGTTTAACTTTTGGATCGTTTCATCCATGATATATGGTATTAATTGAATTTGTCGGTAAACCAGTTTTTGTTTTTCACCACGAGTTGCACCGGGATGCCCTGCTTAATTTTATGCGTAAGTTCCAGGTAGAGCCTGCGGTAGGTGTTTGCCATGTCCGGATCTTTGAGCGCTGTTTCCGGGTTTAGCTCGGTGGTAAGCAGGATGCTTCCCGGTGGTTCGGTGCGCAGGCCGCCGATGTGGATCAGCGGTGCCTGGGCCTCATTTCCGTTTTGTATGCCAATGTGCCCTTTGAACCAGTGAAAAGCACGCTGGTATATTTCGCCTGCTTCGCGGTTCTGTGCAATCACGAGCCGGTAGGTGCCTTCGGTTATGTGACCTGCCTGCGATTCCAGCCCGAATGAAAAAAAGCTGCCTTTATAAAAAAGATTCCCAAGGATTATACCCGACGATTCATGAAGCCTCAGCAGGTAAAGGCTTTCGGCATCCGGCAGCGGGTAGGCGGGGGGCTCTTTTTTGCTATTTTTATCTTTGTTAAAAACCTGTTTTACCGTTTTCGAAATGCTCTTATTAGCAGTTTCAAGAAAAGCCGCAATGGTACCGATCAGTCCCACAATCCAAAGCCAGACCTTTTCAAGCAGGTCAGGATTGTAAAGCAGCAGCAAAACAGCCACAGTTGTCAGGGCAACGATGAGAATGATAAAAAATCTTTTCATCGGCGTAAGACATTTATCCCGAATGAAGGCAATATTGAAGGCTAAAGTAGTAAAAAAAATCTCAGTTCACCGAAATTATAATTCAGCAAACAAGGACTTTAACAAAAAAATAAGATATCGAAGCTTTAATGATATAAAAGAAGGAATATGACGGGGATGATGATGCCGGCGGCTGTAATCCATGCCCCGCGGCGGGTGATGCCGTTTTTTCCGCGAATAATAAACAAGCCGGTCACGGCAAGAATAACCAGGCCGATGGCGTAAGCATCTGAAAACAGGGTCCACCATTTTTTGGGATTATAGTGGAGATAATTCATCGCGTGCAGTACCGGGCGGCGGCTGATTTTTTCGACCTGCCCGTATCCGGTATTCACATCGATCAGGGCGCTGCCCCCGTCAATGAATACCTTCAATGTTTCGGTGTTCACCATGAAATGCTTTTTGTAATTTTCGCCTTCACCGTACCGGTCGAGCAGTGCAACTACCTCATCCTTATCCATGGCCGGATCGAGCGGATGCCCCACTTCGATGGTTTTATGTGTGATGACGTAATTGGGATTCCAGTCGTCGATATGATTGATGGCGATACCTGAAATGCCGTAAATAATGCTCATGGCAAAGAAAAAATATCCAAGATCGCGATGAATCGCCCGATTCCATTTTCTCCACTTGATTTTGGCCATACCTGTTTGTTTAAAATGAAGGCGGCAAAAATAAAAAAAGCCGGAACACTTTTCCGGCTTTTCTACTTCATAATACTGCTCTTACTTTTTCTCTTCGTATTTTTTTGCAATGATCGAATAGAAGGAAAGGTGATCTTTGCCGGTTTCGGCCAGTTGAGCGCGGTAATCGGCAATTTGTTGCATCTCTGCTTCGGGATCGCCTTCATCATGCTCGTGACCATCTTCGCCTTCGTGGATTTTTAATTCCGACTCGGGGTTGTTGGCTTTCAGTTCGTTTTCCCATTCTGTAAGATAGGGTTCGTCGATGCGCAGTTCATCCACCTTTCCGGCAATCAGTACATCGCTGCCTTCCAGTTCAACTGCAAAGCTGGGGATGTCATCACCAGCCTTTACCTGAAGCCTTTCATCTGGATCTTCACCGATGATGAACATGCGTTTTCCGCCGTGCTTGCACACATGTACAATGGTTCCATCAATATTAACTTCCTTGCCCACGTAGCTGTCGGGGGCAGCAAGAAAATCATCAACGGTGATCATAGCCACTTCTTCGGCCGGTGTTTGTTGCGTGTCCTGAGCCTGTTCACCTGCATTATTGCATGAAGCAAAAATTGCAGCTATCAAAGCGAACAAAAAAACTTTTTTAATCATTTTACCTCCCAGTAATTTAAATTTGTACTTTTTTTTGATCAGATTGTGATGGCAAAAATAAAATTTTCCTGCATAAAACGTTATGCAACAAAATGTTTTTATTGAAGAATAAAAGAATAATCAACAAACAGGATATTTATGGAAGAACAGGAAATTGGAATCGGTACAAGGGTCAGTCATCCCGAATTCGGTAAGGGCGTGATAATACAGGCTTCTTCTGAGGCTTTCGATATCGTGTTTATCGAACATGGCTGGCGCCGGATCAAGCGCAGCTACGAAGGGCTGGAGATGATTGATGTTATGGAACCCGATCGCGATCTGGTGAGCCTTGAGCAGGTTGAAACCATGTTGATCAGGGTGCTGAGAAAATTCTCTGACATTCAGGAAACCGTGGAACTGGGCGAACGCTGGGCCGGTGGGCGGCTGATCCTCGAGCCCGGCCGCAGCGATCTGTCGTCGAAGGAAATCCCCATCGATGCTTTTTTTCATAAGATCGTGATGGTGCGCGACCGCCTGCGCGTGATGGAACAGCGCATCAACAGCAGCAATCTGAATGATGAAGAAAAAGTGAACCTGCAGCAGTACATTACGCGGATCTACGGTAGCCTTACCACTTTCAACGTGCTGTTCAGGTACAAATCGGATTTCTTTACCGGTGAAAAATCCAGGTAATTTTGCCGCTTCCCTGGTTCAGGTGAGTTAAAAGAAAAGGTGGCTGATTGAGCGTGGATTCCTTTCAGACTGATTGATCGAAGAGCTTTTTCCGCAGCAACGGAAAATAATTCTTTCTGATCACCAGATGACGGACAACCCAGTGATAGGTTAGAAGAACTCCGGCCGAAAAACCCGCCGCATTATACAAAAAATCAAACGGATTGAAACGCCTGCCGGGAATGAACAGTTGGTGAACTTCATCGACCAGGCCAAACAATATCCCGACAAACAGCAGGATCAGCATTTTTTTGCTTGCCATCTTGCCGTTACGTTCGGTAAGCCAGATTGCGGCTGTAAATCCGGGTATGAAAAATATCAGGAAATGAAAAAAGTAATCCAGCCTGTACCGGGTTATTTCTGTCTGAACTTCGGGCTGCGGCAGGTTGGGAATGGATGATACCGCAAAAATCAGCACACCTGCCACTATGGTAGCCAGTCGGTAGGTTTTTTTCCTGTAGAGCCATCGCGCGGATTTCATTCGCCCCGCATTTGTGCCCTGATCTTGCGAAGTACCTTGATTCGCCATGCAATGATGTACAAAATGCCGGGAATCAGAAACGGCAGTGAAAAGAATAATATCGTTTCAGGGCCCTGGTAAACCGGTGAAAACATAAGGTAAAACGGCAAGACGAGACCGGTGAGCCCCATCAGGCTGCCGCCGATGATCTCAACAAACCAGCCGGCGATGTATGCTACCAGTGACAACGAGAACAAGGTGAGTACAAACAGGATGTCGTGGCTGGCACCGCTGCTTTTGAACAGCTCAATTCCTTCGCCAACAAAATACGAAACAAAGAATACGATGCCCAGAAAACCGGTTAATCGTCCCGCCCAGCGGTATCTTCTGTACGTTTCCATAGCGTATTAATTTAGGTCAAACTTCAACGGATTGCTTACCCTGGTATCAAGCAGGGCATGATCGAGTACTTCTTTCATGCTGTCTACATAAATAAATTTCAGCCCTTTGATATATTTTTCGTCAATCTCTTCGATATCTTTCTCGTTTTCTTTTGAAATGATGATCGTGTCGAGCTTGTAGCGTTTGGCTGCAAGGATTTTTTCCTTGATGCCGCCCACCGGCAGTACTTTTCCGCGAAGGGTGATCTCGCCGGTCATGGCGATCTTTGCACGAACCTTTCGTTGAGAGTACAGCGATGCCAGTGCCGTGAGCATGGTGATTCCCGCAGAGGGGCCGTCCTTGGGCGTGGCTCCTTCGGGGATGTGCATGTGTACGTTGTACCGCTGGAATATCTCCGGGTTAATTCCAACCTGCTCGGCATGTGATTTAAGATATTCGTAGGCAATGGTGGCCGATTCTTTCATTACATCGCCCAGGTTGCCAGTCAGGGTCATTGTTCCTTTTCCCTTGCTCAGGCTGGCTTCCACAAACAGAATTTCGCCGCCCACCTGTGTCCAGGCAAGGCCGGTTACCACGCCGGCCACATCGGTTGTAAAATTTTCATCCTTTTGAAATCGCGGCGCACCGAGGATTTTTTGCAAATCGGCTTCGTTGATCTTTTTATTATACGCTTCTTCTTCGGCAATAAAACGGGCTTTGGCCCTGATCACCTTGGCGATGTGTTTTTCGAGCAACCGCACTCCGGATTCGCGGGTGTAATTTTCGATAATGTTTTCAAGAATTTTTTTGCTGAACGAAAGCTGTGCATGCTTGATGCCGTGTTCCCTGAACAATCTGGGGATCAGGTGCCTTTTGGCGATCTCCACCTTTTCCTCGAGCAGGTAACCGCTGATGTTGATAATCTCCATCCGGTCGCGCAGTGCGGGATGGATGGTGCTTAATGTATTGGCTGTGGCAATAAACAATACCCTTGACAGATTGTATTGCATTTCGAGGAAATTGTCGTAGAAGGTGGTGTTCTGTTCAGGGTCGAGCACCTCGAGCAGTGCAGCAGAAGGGTCGCCGCTTACATTGGCGCCAATAACTTTGTCTACCTCATCAAGCACAAATACAGGATTGGATGATTTGGCTTTTTTGATGCTTTGGATGATTCGTCCGGGCATGGCGCCAATATATGTTTTGCGGTGGCCGCGGATTTCGGCCTCGTCGCGCAAGCCGCCCAGCGACATGCGGATGTATTTTCTTCCCAGCGCACGGGCCACCGATTTTCCAAGAGAAGTTTTCCCAACGCCGGGAGGGCCTGCCAGGCAAATGATCGGCGATTTCATGTCGCCCTTCAGCTTGAGTACAGCCAGATACTCGATGATGCGTTCCTTTACCTTGTCCAGGCCATAGTGGTCCTGATCGAGCACTTTCTGGGCATGCTTCAGGTCGAAATTATCCCTG
>JBKHBQ010000339.1:0-3513 GCA_046542305.1 Bacteroidales bacterium | reverse complement strand
CTCCGGATCATCTTCGGTACAGCTTCGGTTTAGCACACATTATTTTCAGGGTAGATACGGCGGTATAAAGTTTCAGGCTTATTGCTGGTGAATGAAGCATAGCTGTTCCCATTCTGGTGGTTATCAGTCAGCTTATGTCATCTTTAACCTTTCTTTCAACCGATCCGGTAGCGGAAGATAAACTTCTACGCGAATGAACCTTTTCATCCTTCCGTGTATCAAAAGTAAATTAATAATCATCAACCCATGCGTATACGAGTTCAACAGTGGATTTTCGGAGGTTCTGTTTTTCTGATTTCACTCGCCGCATATTTGCTTACCCTTGAGCCGACGGCCAGTTTCTGGGATTGCAGCGAGTTTATTGCCTGCGCGTACAAACTGGAGGTGGGCCATGCACCGGGGGCGCCCGTTTACCTGCTGTTGGGACGAATGTTTGCGTTGCTGGCCGGTGGAAACACGCAGCACGTTGCTGCAGCCGTGAATGCCCTGTCGGCCGTGGCGAGTGCGCTCACGGTGATGTTGCTGTTCCACATCATTTACTGGTTTGCCAAAAAGCTGATCCGTAGCCTTGATGCGGGTTTCGTGGGAAAAACTCATTTTATTGCTGTGGTGGCGGCGCTCACCGGATCGCTGTCGTATGCCTTTACCGACAGCTTTTGGTTTTCGGCTGTGGAGGCAGAGGTATACGCCACCTCTTCGCTGTTTTCGGCGCTGGTGGTGTGGTGCATCATCAAATACGAACAGGAACTGCCGGGCTGGCCGGAGAACAGGTGGCTGGTGCTGATCTTCTTTCTGCTGGGCCTCTCCGTGGGCATTCACCTGCTCAACCTGCTGGCGTTGCCCGCCATGGCCCTGGTGGTGTATTTCAAACATTACAAAACCAATTGGAAGAAAACCCTGCTGACGACAATTATATCACTGTCGCTGATCATCATGTTTATTTACGGCATCATTCCGGGTGTGGCAAAAGCCGCGGCGTATTCCGACCTGATGTTTGTAAACCGGTTCGGATTGCCGGTATATTCAGGGGCGATTTTTTTTGTTTTGTTACTCTCTTCGGTTTTGATGCTGTTGTTTCGGTACCTAAAAACCAGGAGGTATGTATTGCGGTTCATGGTGTTACTGACGGGCTTCTGGCTTATCGGGTATTCATCATTTGCCGTTTTGGTGATCCGGTCGGCTGACGATCCGTTTGTGGATATCAACAATGTGGAAAACATGTTCGGCCTGGTAGATTACCTGAATCGTGAACAATATCCGCAGCGTCCGCTGTTTTTCGGGAATCATTACAATACGCCGGTCACAGGATCGGAGAAGCGCTTTACGTACAAGTTATACAATGGCCGGTACATTCAGGATGAACTGTATCCGGCTTATGAATATGATCGCGAAACCCTGGGCCTGTTTCCGCGAATGGCCAGCACGGAGCCGCGGCATGCCGGGGCCTACGGGCGGTGGGTGGACATCAGGGGCAGGAAGGTTAAAACCATTCAGCCCGACGGAAGCAGCCAAACACTGGTGGTTCCTACGCTTGCCGACAACATCAGGTTTTTTATCAAATACCAGGTGGGGCACATGTACCTGCGATATTTTATGTGGAATTTCGCCGGGAGGCAAAACGATATTCAGGGCCATGGCGATCGCTACTCAGGCAATTGGATGTCGGGAATAGCTTTCCTGGATAGCCTGCGGCTCGGGGATCAGGATGATTTACCGGATTTCCTGAAGAACCACAAGGCGCGCAATACCTATTACCTCATTCCCCTGCTGCTCGGAATTTTTGGTTTTATCTTTCATGCACGGCATGATGTAAAAAATTTCGGGGTGGCCCTGGCGCTTTTCTTTTTTACCGGTCCGGCCATTGTTTTGTACCTCAACGAGGTTCCCGTCACCCCGCGGGAGCGCGATTATGTGCATGTGGGGTCGTTTATGGTGTTCGCCCTTTGGATCGGCCTGGGGGCGGCTGCCCTGGTGCATGGCTGGATGAAGTACGTAAAATCCGGACCGGGACTCCGGATGATGGCAGCATTGCCGGTGTTGCTTGTGCCGGGAATACTGTTAAGTGAAAATTGGGACGACCACAACCGTTCCGGCAGGTATGCAGCCCGCGATTTTGCGAAAAATATGCTGAGTTCCTGCGCGCAAAATGCCATCCTTTTCACCACGGCCGATAACGATACCTATCCAGTCTGGTATCTTCAGCAGGTCGAAAACTTCAGGCCGGACGTGCGGCAGGTGCTTGCGCCTTTTCTGGGTATGGACTGGTACGGAAATCAGATGAACACCAACTTTGAGGGCTGCGGCAGTGTGCCGGTTTCGTTTCGTGACGACGAGTTGCTGATGAAAACCAACCAGTATTTTCCGGTCATCCCGCGCATCGACAGTGCCATCGACGTAAAGGAGCTGATCGGCTTTATCAAAAGCAGCGACACAAGAACCATGGTGAGAGCCGGCGATGGCGAAGTGCTGAAATTCGTTCCGGGAAATAATCTTTCGCTTACGGTAAATGCCGGAAATTTTGCACAAAGAAGCGAACATCTGGTGATCGGCAGGAACCGGCTGCCTGAGCAAATCAATTTTACCCTGCAAAAAAATTACCTCACCCGTGATGAGTTGCTGATTCTTGACATTCTGACCAACAACGACTGGAAGCGGCCGGTTTATACGATTTATCCGTCGTTGTTTCACGACATCGGACTGGCACCTTACCTGCACCGCGAAGGGATGGTGTACAGGCTGCTCCCGTATCGGAACAACGAAGTCTTGCATAACCGGAAAGCTTTTGCGGAACATCAATTCAACCTTATCAGCGACGAATTCATTTGGGGCAACGTGAACGATCCTGATGTGTTTGTGGATCATACCATCCGGCAAAATGCCGAAACTTTCAGGTTCAGGCAGATGTTTTCCGAAGTGGCCGGTGAACTGATCGCCGTAGGGGAAAATGAAAAAGCAGCAGCACTGATTGATATGGCCCGGCAGGTTTTTCCGGCAGAAATATTTCCTTATGATGTGTTTTCGCCGGATTTGGCGCAGTGCTACTACAGAATGGGAAAGATGGAACAAGGCGATTTGCTGGCCGGGAAAATGGCGCGGTCGGCGGGCGTTTATCTTGATTATTACCTGCCGGATCAGCATAATCAGCCACACGATTTGGATGCACAGGCGCACATGCAGGTTTTCATCATGCAGGAATTGATCAGGATTTGCAATGAATACAACCGGTCGATGGGGGAGCGGCTTTTGTCAGGTCCCGGGAGTAGATTCAGGTTTTATTGATGAGATACCTGTCCGAAAATGCTAATCTTTACATGTTTGCTTCAGCTACTGAAGGCACGGATTTGATGGATCATTTTATGCTAAGATACCGCAACGCTTACAGCGTTGTTGCGGCTTCGATTGGTGTGGCTTTATGGCAGTTTATTGCCGGAATCCGAAATTGCAGCCTAAAACAATCGACGGGGTGACCGGTTTTCGGCCATCTGAAATCAATAATCGTTAATCTGAAATCGT
>JBKHBQ010000049.1:0-18913 GCA_046542305.1 Bacteroidales bacterium | reverse complement strand
CCAAAATCCAAAACAAATTCAAATATCAAAAGCTGAAATTCAAAACTCCACAACATCACAACTATGACAACCATGACAACCAAGACAACTTCCTCAATGAAAACTCAAATTTCGAAATCCAAAATCCAAAACCTGCCTCGACGGCAAGGCGGGCAAATTCAAATTTCAAAAGCTAAAATTCAAAACTTCACAACCATCACAACCATGACAACCATGACAACCATCACAACCATTCACAACCATTCACACCCATTCACGCACGCCACAAAAAAAGGCCACCCTGACGGATGACCTTTGAAGGGGTGCACGATGGGATTTGAACCCACGACCCTTGGAACCACAATCCAATGCTCTAACCAACTGAGCTACGCGCACCATTTATTAATAAGAACGTTTTAAAACGATGATCAAAGCAGATGCGTTTTAAAATCGGAGTGCAAAAGTAAAACATTTTCCATTCATGGAAATGTTCAGGTAAAAAAATTATTGAAAAAATTAATGCGGAGATTTAATAGTTTTGCCGGAGAAATAAAAACCTGGTTGCTATTAAAAAAAGATCACATGGCTGATATTATCGATTATAAAATTCATGGCGACGACATGCAGATCGTCGAGATCGAGCTCGACCCGCGCGAGGGCGTGCGTGCTGAGGTAGGCGCGATGATGTATATGGAAGACGGCATCGAAATGCAAACCGGCACCGGCGGTGGCATTTTCAAGGGCTTTAAACGGATGCTCACCGGCGACGGCTTTTTCATCAGTACCTTTTACAACAACGGGCTGGGCAAAAAGCGTGTGGCTTTCGGCGCCCCTTATCCGGGCAAGATCATTCCCCTGGAACTGAACCAGCTTGGCGGCAGTTTTCTTTGCCAGAAAGACGGTTTCCTGTGTGCCGCCGCAGGGATCGATATCGACATTGCTTTTACAAAGCGCATCGGTTCAGGATTGTTCGGCGGCGAGGGGTTCATCCTGCAGCGGCTTAGTGGCGACGGCAGTGCCTTTATCCATGCGGGGGGTACCATTATCCGCAAGGAGCTGAAAGACCGCGAGGTGCTGAAGGTGGATACCGGCTGCCTGGTGGCTTTCGAACCTTCGGTGGATTACGACATCAAATTTGTGGGAGGATTCAAAAATGCACTTTTCGGTGGTGAAGGACTCTTCCTGGCGCAGCTCACCGGTCCCGGGCTGGTATACCTGCAGAGCCTTCCTTTTTCGAGGCTTGCCGACAGGGTGATGGCCGCAGCAAGATATCAGAACCGTGGCGAAAGCAAGGGAGTGGCAGGATTTGGCGGTGGCATCCTTGGCGGGTTGCTTGGGGGCGACAATAAGTTTTAAAACTTCAGGAAGTCACAATCGCGTTCGTGTTGGATGCGGTTGCAATAGCCCTTAAGGATGTGGAATTTTACAGAAAAGTAGAAATCCAGCCCCGAGAAATCGCTGAAGTTGAAGAAACCACCCAGTTTGTCGGTGCCGACGCTGAAGTAATAATACCTCACATACAGGCCGATGCGTGGTTTTTTGAAATCGTACAGCGAAACGGGGAGGCTCACTTCCAGGGCAGGGGTTTCATACCGCAGGTTTAAAAATGCCTGTCCGGGCCGCTTGAGTTGCGGCCCTCCCAGTGACAGCGGCAGGATCACTGCTCCGCCCAGGTACCAGTTGGGATAGTAATTCACATCCGCCTGCAGGCTGAATGCCGCCGGCAGTCCGATCCTGAATTTTCTTGCATTCACATCCGAAGAAGTCTGCGGATCGCCGTAAAAAACTTCACTCAATGTCCCCGAGAGGTCGTTCAGGTTTCTGAAATCCAGCGAATCCACTTCCATCCAGTCGGCAGACACATGATCATAGCGATGTACCTGAAAATTCTCCCGGAATCCGATCCCTCCGATGTCGATGAGCGATGCTCCGATCTTGTAGAGGTAATTATGGTAATGGTACTGGCAGTATCGTCTGGGGTTGGTGCGAACATCGGGATTCCTGTATTGCCTGAAGCTGATACCCAGGTCCATGGCGGCGCCGCTTCCCCTGAAGGTCTTGCCCGGACCCGGAAATTCGTTGGTTTGGTAATCCACCGGCACCGCGAAAGCAATATCGGCATCCAGGTTCCTGATGTCAAGATGGTTTTCGCCAACCAGGGTATAATCTACATTCCTCCCCGTGATTTGTGCTCCCGCATAGCCCCTCAGGTAACGCACATTAACCCCGCCGCTCAGGTTGTACCATATCTCATTTTTAAGCACGTAACCATAATTGGCGCCCAGTTCCCACCAGCCGGCAGAGGCCATACCGAAATCCGAATGTTGCTGACCGATGCCATAGAGGCTGTCGTATTCAAGTCCTTCAAACATCAGGATGGCGATATCCCGCGGCAGATCATCAATGGAAGTGACAATATTTGCCCTGCTGAACAAGCCTGCGGAATGGCGGCCAAGTGCAAGGGAAAAGGAAGGTCCCGATATCCCGGTTGATTCATAGCCTTGAACGGGTTTATCCGAAACGGTATAATCGAGACCCTCGCCGGGAACATCATACGTGGGAAGTACCGGATTGGAACTCGCATAATTTACCAGTTTGTAATCGTTTTGGTGAATGAAAAGAAAATTATTCTCAACCGACACATATCCGCTGAACAGGTTTACGTCAAGAAAAAGCATGGAGTTGATGGCGGCAGTGGGATTGAGCCCGACAGCATTAATGCCGCCATAGTTACTCATCCTCAGTCCGGATTGTTCCTGTGCGTACAAACCGGTTACCGACAAGATAAAACACAAAACCACAAGCCACAGCCTGCGGATCGCGTGAAGCCGTTTAGTAGTCGAATGATAATGCAAAGTTCAATCAGTCAAGCAGAAAAAAACGCATTGCGTCTGTTTAGTTGATGGGTCACCAAAACCCGTGCACAAAGTAACAAAGAATTTCAGACAGTTTCGGCATAGGCTTCTAATATGGAAATGATCCAGGTTTTTTTTGATGAAATTGCTCAAAATAAGCCGCAAACCTAAAAAATCCTATTTTTGCCGGTGTTAAAAGATCATGGTCATGGAGGTTAGCCGAATTTTTGATTTACTCGACAGATATTCCGAAAAATTTCCCAAACCCGATGCGCTGGCCGGAAAAAAAAACGGCGATTGGGTAAGATACAGCACACAGGACTATATCGAAAATGCAAACCTTTTTAGCTGCGGGCTGCTGGCATACGGATTTAAGCGCGGGGATAAAATTGCCACCGTTACCAACAACCGCCCGGAGTGGAATTTTGCAGACATGGGCATGATGCAGGTCGGGGTGATCCATGTGCCGGTATATCCCACCATCAGCCTGGATGAATACAGGTACATCCTGAATCATTCGGAGGTAAAGGCGGTTTTTGTTGCCGATAAAATGCTGTACAACAAGCTGGAAGATCTGTTGAAATCCATTCCTGCCATCGAACAGGTGTTTACCTTCAGTGAGCTGGATGGCGCAGAAAACTGGTCCAATGTAACTGAACTTGGCAGAAAGCGGTATGATGAGCTGATCGGGGAGGTGGAAAAGATAAAGCAAAACATTTCGCCCGATGAAATGGCTACGCTGATCTATACTTCCGGAACCACCGGTTCATGCAAAGGGGTGATGCTTTCGCACCGCAACATTGTGAGCAATTTCGTTGCCACCAGCAATATACAGCCGCTGGATCACAACCACAAGGTGTTGAGCTTTCTTCCGCTGTGCCATATTTACGAGCGGATGATGAACTATCATTTTCAGTACAAAGGCATCAGCATTTACTACGCCGAAAATCTGGGCACCATCGCGGCCAACCTCAAAGAGATCGAAGCCGACGGGTTCAATACGGTGCCGCGCCTGCTCGAAAAGGTTTACGACCGCATTGTGGCTAAGGGAAAGGATTTGCCGGGTATCAAAAAGCGGATTTTTCACTGGGCGCTGAAGCTGGGCTTACGTTATGAACTGAACGGAGCCAACGGGGCTGTGTATGAAATGAAGCGAAAGGTGGCCGATAAGCTCGTGTTCAGCAAATGGCGTGAGGCTTTGGGAGGAAAGGTCAGGATCATCGTATCGGGCGGTTCTGCATTGCAGCCCCGGCTGTCGCGGTTGTTCTGGGCTGCCGGCATGAAGGTGATGGAAGGCTACGGCCTCACCGAAACTGCACCGGTGATTGCCGTCAGCCATGCCGAGTGGCCGAATGTGAAATTCGGTACCGTGGGGCCGGTACTTGAAGGTGTGGAGGTAAAGATCGCCGCTGACGGCGAAATTCTCTCCCGCGGCCCTAACCTGATGCTGGGCTACTATAAAGATCCCGAATATACCCGCGAGGTGATCGATGACGAAGGATGGTTTCATACCGGCGATATCGGCGTTATGGATGACGGCAAATTCCTGAAGATCACCGATCGCAAAAAAGAGATATTTAAGCTTTCGTCAGGCAAGTATGTGGCGCCGCAGCTTATCGAAAACAAGTTCAAGGAGTCGATTTTTATCGAACAGATCATGGTGGTGGGCGAAAACGAAAAATTTGCCAGCGCACTCATTTCGCCCAACTTCAACCATCTGCATTTCTGGGCCACCAAGCATAAAGTGCATTACCGCGACAACCAGGAGCTTGTGGCGATACCGAAAGTGATAGCACGTTATCAGAAAGAAGTGGATGCAATCAACAAACAGCTCGGAGACCATGAGAAGATCAAGCGCTTCAGGCTGGTTTGCGAGGAATGGTCGCCACAAACCGGCGAACTGTCGCCTACCCTGAAGCTTCGCAGGGCTGTGATTTATGAAAAATACGACGAACTGCTCAGGGTAATCTACCGTTATCTCAAAAACGGGGGTCAGGAAAACGCCCATCATCATTAAACATAAAAAACCATTTTATAATCATGTCAAATCCCGTACTCGAATTCCTCAGAACCATGGAAGGCAAATATCTTGAAGGGTCGCCTTCTCCCGTCACTGCATGGCTGCACGGCCGGTTGGCCGAAGTTTCAAAAGGTTTTGCCATCATGGAATATGAGGTGAGAAAAGAAATGACCAATCCGCTGGGAACATTGCAGGGCGGTATTTTCACTACCATGATGGACGATGCGCTGGGGGTGGCGGTATACAGCCTTGGAAAGGACAAGTTTTACACTTCTGTGAATTTTCATGTGGATTATCTGGAAAGTGCCATGGTTGGGCACCGGATTCGTGTTCATGCCAGGATCATGCGCGAGGGCAACACGATATTGAATGTGTTGATGGAAGTGAAGGACGAAAGCGGCAAAACGCTGGCGCTCGGTACGTCGAATCTGGTGGGAAAGGAAGTGGAAGGGTTCAGGTTGCCGCGGTTCGGGCAGATGAAATCAGAATAATTCAGCCACTTCTTTCTTCAGGTGGCGGATGGCAGGTTCCACCAGTCCCTGTTCGTTTGCGGAGCGGCGCTTCAGGATGGCGGCAGCCAATTCCAGGGCGGGGGCCTGCCGGTCCAGTTCTCCGGCTGCGGCATTTACCAGCCCCACCACCGATTCCTTTGCGCTTTTTATCTGCCCCCACAGCGTTTGCGAAACATAAAGCTGCTGCGTGATGTTGTGGTCGAATTCTTCCCTGATGTTTTCCAGCAACACCCGGCGGTACTGTTCTGCCGGAATATCGTCGGGCTGTATCCTGGCGGTAAGCTGGATGGGATCGATGCGTTCAAGAAACAGCATCAGCCGTTCGTAGGCCTGCAGCCGCAGATTCAGCGTAGCCCTTTTATTTTCCCTGGCGTCTTCTTTTCTGATGCGGCGGTGATACAGCGACACCAGGTACCAGATGATCAGAATAAAGAAGAGGGCGAACAGGATCACCGGCAGGGTATACATCAGTATGGTTTTGATTTCATCCATCGATACAAAATTATAGAAAATCCCGGTAGAAGATACAGGCAGGGAACAGGTTTTTTTAATACTTTTGCCCTCTTTAATTGTTAGCAGAAAAACAGTACTATGATCCACACTCATTTATCAGATCGCGTGAACAATCTGTCGGAGTCAGCAACGCTGGCCATGACGCGCAGAAGCAGGGAACTCAAGGAAGCCGGAAAAGATGTGATTAACCTGAGTATCGGCGAACCGGATTTTAATACCCCGGAATGTATTAAGGAAGCCGCCATCGAGGCCATTCATAAAAATATTACGCATTATCCGCCGGTGGCGGGATACAAGGAGCTGAAGCAGGCCGTATCGGAAAAGTTCAGGAGAGAAAACGGCCTGGAATACGGCCTCAACCAGATCGTGGTATCCGGAGGTGCCAAGCAATCCATCGCCAACGCCATTCTTTGCCTGGTGAACCCGGGTGATGAGGTGCTGATCCCGGCTCCTTACTGGGTTTCCTATCCTGAAATGGTGAAACTGGCGGAAGGGAAACCGGTGGTCATCCCCTCGACGCTTGAAAGCGATTTTAAA
Source organism: Bacteroidales bacterium (assembly GCA_046542305.1). Classification (GTDB taxonomy): domain Bacteria; phylum Bacteroidota; class Bacteroidia; order Bacteroidales; family 4484-276; genus JBKHBQ01. Next base: position 12,497 of record JBKHBQ010000049.1, on the reverse strand, counting down.
GTAACGCCCCAGCAGGTGCGGGAGCATATGACGGAAAAAAGCAAGGTGTTTCTCTTCAGTTCGCCCTGTAATCCGACGGGAAGCCTTTACTCCAGAGAGGAATTAAAGGAACTGGCCGAAGTGCTGGCGGAAAAGGACGACCTGTACGTGATCTCTGATGAAATTTATGAGCAGATCAATTTCAACGGAAAGCACGAAAGCATCGCACAGTTCGAATTTATCAAGGACCGGGTGGTAACAGTAAACGGTGTTTCCAAAGGCTTTGCCATGACAGGCTGGAGGATCGGATACATTGGCGCAAACAAGCAGATTGCAGAGGCCTGCAATACCCTTCAGGGGCAATATACTTCGGGGCCCTGCTCGATTTCGCAGATGGCTGCACTGAAGGCACTGCAGACCGATCCCTGTGCGCTGGAGGAAATGAAGCAAATGAAGCAGGCATTTCTGGAACGTCGCGACCTGGTGCTCGATAAATTGAAAGAGATTCCGGGCATTAAAACCAATGTTCCGGAAGGCGCTTTTTATATCTTTCCGGATGTGTCGGAGTATTATGGAAAAAGTGATGGCACACGGGTGATCAACGACGGCACCGATCTGTGCATGTACCTGCTCGACAGTGTGTATGTGGCGCTGGTTCCGGGCGCCGCTTTCGGCAGCGACGACCATATCCGTATTTCGTATGCCACCTCCAAGGCGGATCTGGAGCGTGCGCTCGACCGCATCAGGGAGGCGCTGGCAAAACTCGCCTAAAGCCTTATCTTTGCATCCAAAATCTGATTAGCATGGCCATAGGTTCTCTTCAGGACGTCAATACGCTCTTCGAGCGGTTCAAAAAATTGAACATCCTGATCATTGGTGATGTGATGATCGACTCTTACCTGTGGGGCAGGGTCGAGCGCATTTCACCGGAAGCACCGGTGCCCATTGTGGCAGTGAATAAACGTGCCAGCCGCCTGGGTGGCGCCGCCAACGTAGCGCTCAATGTGAAGGCGCTGGGGGCGCGTCCCTTGCTGTGTTCCGTGATCGGCAACGATGACAAGGCCGATACGTTTCAGCGCCTGCTGAAGGAAAACAACATGTACGAGGGCGGAATATACAGAAGCGATAACCGCATTACCACCACCAAATTCAGGGTGATCGGCAACAACGCGCAAATGCTGCGCGTGGATGAAGAAATGGAACACCCGCTCATCGATTCCGACCGGCAGGCGTTTGAAAAACTGCTTACATCCATCTTTGAACAGGAACAGATCGATGCCGTGATTTTCCAGGATTATGATAAAGGTGTGATCACCCCAGCGTTGATCACAGCCGTGCGGGATATGGCAGCACAGAAAAACATCCCTGTGGCGATCGACCCCAAGCGCAGGAATTTCGATCAGTACCGCCACCTGACCCTGTTCAAGCCCAACCTGAAGGAATTGCGTGATGGGCTGGGAATCGACTTTTTGAAGAACGACCTGGATATGCTGCGTAAAGCCGTACGCACCCTCCACGAAAAGCAACAACTGGAAATCATCCTCAGCACCCTGTCGGACGAAGGGGTATTTATCAGCCGGAAAAATAATGACGGAACCTATACCGACCTGCATATCCCGGCGCACCTTCGCAGCATCGCCGATGTGTCGGGTGCCGGCGATACCGTGGTAAGCATGGCTACGTTGTGTCTTGCCCTCGGCCTTCCCGATTACGACATTGCCGCCCTGAGCAACCTCGCCGGCGGCCAGGTGTGCGAAAGTGTGGGGGTAGTGCCTGTTGACCGCGACAAACTGATCCGCGAAATCGTTGGCCTGGGATTATGAAAAAAGCCGGCTTTCACCGGCTTCAAACAAATTAATACTGTTATAAACAAGGAGAATTAATTGTCAGCATCCGCCTTCCACGGCGGATTTCTTTTTTCTGCGGGCAGGTATCACCACTTCCTGCGCTTCGGGAGCAGCGACGGAGCCTGGGTTAGCTTCGAGCCTTTCCATAATCGTCACAAAATCGTATGCCGGTTCCTCTACCATATATTTTGGTACCTCAGGCATGTCGTAGGGATCGAGCGGTTCGTTGGCGTAATAATCCCAGCCCCCGCGCATCACCTTCAGATGTCGGTAACCCATCTGGCTGAGCAGCATCCAGGGATTGACAGCCGCAGCTTCATCGGTGCTGTAGAGCACTACCGTGAGCGAGTCTTCTGCCGCTTCCCTGAAGAATTCCCTGGCTTCCTCTTCGAGCAGCATGTTTTCAGGAATGTTTACGGCCCCGGGAAGATGGCCTTTCACAAAATCGTACGGGCTGCGCAAATCTACGTAAACGTATCCCGGTTCTCCGAGATCGATGTAGTAAGCCACATCCTCCGGAACAACGGTATAATCATCAGGCACAGCCACCAAATCGAGCGTTTCCTGCAGCGTAAGTTCATACTCCGATTTGCTTTGCCTGCCTGCAATCATCCCGATAAGGAGTATGGCAGTAAAGGCAATGGCAACAATGACTAACGGCTTTTTGCTTTTATCCTTCATCTTCATGTTTTTTTTATGGTTTAACATCCGCCTTCAGCAGCCCGCTTCTTTTTCTTTCTTGTAAATTCGATCTCCTCCTGGGGCTCGAAGGTTTGCACGTCGATTTGTCCGCCGCTGAAATATTGCGCTGCGCCCAGGCGAAACTGGTACAGGTCGATAGCTTCCTGCGGCAGTGTGGGATCAGGGGCAGAAGGCTGGATGATGGTTTCGATCCATCTGTTCAGCCCGTCACTGAGCACGTAAAGCCTTTTATATCCGAGGCGGCGTGCCAGCATCCAGGCCTGGTTGGCATACACATCGCCGGTGGAATAAAAAATAAAATCACGTCCCGGCTGGCTCAGGATTTCCCTGGATTCGTCGATGAGCAGGTCGGGGAGCGGGATGTTTTTGGCACCCGGCAGCGAAAAATCCATGAAATCATAAGGATCGCGCACATCGATCAATTGTATGGTAGGGTCGCCTTCGATGAGCCTTTCGGCCAGTTGGTCGGTGGTGATGTATCGGTTGTTTTCGTGCAGCTCGAGCAGGATCGCGCCGGGGGAGATTTGCTCCTCGTCCGTCCGGCCTTCCAGCACGATCAGGCCGGCTCCGAGCAGGATCAGCAGTGCCGCCAGAAATAAATATGTTTTGCTCATGATCTGTTGACGATTAATAGTTTACTTTTTTAACGCGTTTCTTTACCTGATCGGCCACGAAAAATGCCACCAGCGCCACCACGATCAGAATCAGCATAAACCAGGCTGCCGGCAGGCCGAGCACTTCGTATACGGTAACGCTGCCCATGTAATTGGCTGTGTAAAGTCCCTCGAGCAGCGGGTAGAATTCCGAAAACACGAAGATACCCACGGCCATGGCCAGCGAAAATACAATGGCGTCGATCTTGCCGATGGCGGCGCCACAGTAGCTGGTGCCGGGGCAATAGCCGCCCATGATGAATCCGAGTCCCATGATGATCCCGCCCACAATGGCGGAGGTAATAAATGCCGGATTTACATACACCAGGCTCAGGTCGAGCCATCCCACGAAATGAAAATAGTACAGGCCGAGCGCAGCAGTGATGGCTGCGGTAAAAAATACTTTCAGCACCGTAAAATCGTATCCGTAAAATACGCCTGCCAGTTTGCGGCTGGATGAAAATCCCGAATTTTCGAGCACAAAGCCAAAGGCGATGCCAATGAGCAGGGCGATGACATTATTCCAGCCCGGGTTGATAATATCCAAAGGAATGAGTGGTCCCATAATTCTGTTTCTTTATCCGGTGATTAAATCCATAACTTTCTGAAAAACCAGGCAAAGGCATATGCCGAGCCGAAAATGGCCAGCATCGACACAAATCCTGCCAGCGAGAGCGTGGCCATGCCGCTGAGTGCTGCGCCGCTGGTGCATCCGCGGGCCAGTTGCGAGCCGACGCCGAAGGCCACACCTCCCAGCGCTGCCATGATCAGACGGGTGCGGGAAGTGATCTTTGGCGAATGTTCCACCTTTAATTTCAGCCTTCCGGCCAGCGCGCCCGAGAGCAGCGACCCCGCCAGGATGCCGATTACCTCGAACACCAGCCACTGGTTGAGCGGGTGATGATCGTCGCTGATGAATTTGCTGTAATAGGCCGATCCGGCAGCATGTTGTGGCGCTACTTTGTTCACCGCAGCCACCACGGTGCTTTTGGCAGCCCCGCTGGCTCCCAGTCCGCGGCCGGTGATATAAAAGGTAGCCAGCAACAGCAGCCCCAGCATCACCCCCCCGAAGTATGGATTCCAGTATCTTTTCGACCTGTCGGCTTTTGTATTTTCCATAGTGAATAATTTTTTTTCGTTAATATAAATACCTGGTAATCTGTCCGGCCTCCACCATGATAAAGCGGAACACCAGCCCGCCGATCAGAATTAGCAACGCCGGAATGGCAATGGGAACTTTAAAGCCGCGCAGTTCCAATATTTCAAGTGTGGCCGGGAACAGCAGCCCGAGGATGATCACAAACACCCAGAACGACACCGTGAACTGCCCGCCCAGGAAAAGTTCCGCGGCCTGTATCATCACCTGCGAACCGGCCAGCATGCCCATGATCATGTGGGTGATGAAAAACAGCTCGATTACGATCAGCAACAGGTCGATGCGGCTCAGCACCTTCCGTTCGTGATGGCTTTTCGACATCCACATCACGGCAGCTACCCCGGTAGACATCCCCGACACCAGAAACAGCGGCCCGAGGATGGCATTGTTCCACAGCGGCCTTGCATTGAAGGCGCTAAGCAGTATGCCGGTATAAATTCCGAGGATCACGGCCAGCACCATGATCACCCAGGCCAGTTTCACCCGGTTTTCAATCACCCAGGCTTCAGCCTGTTCAATCCATTTGTATTTCCAGTTCCATTCGGGAATGATTTCACGTATGTAGCTTCCTACCCAGACAAACGACAATGGTGTGATGAACATCAGCACCCAGGCGCCCCACGACATAGGCGAGTCGAGCCTGACGGTGGTGTAGAGCCGCCAGAAGTAAAGCTGGTGTTTCAGGTCGAGGAAAAGCATCAGCAATCCCAGCACCAAAGCAGCCGGTACCAGAAAGGGTCCCCATTTTACGGTAGTGGGCATTTCTTTTTCCTTACCCAGAATGGTGTAAAAGCTTGCGAAAAAGAGGATGCCTGCCGCCAGCCCTCCCAGGAACAGATAGATGGGGATCTGCCAGTGCCAGATGTTGAGGTACGGGTCGATGTATGGTATATCGCGGCCGCTTATAAAAAGTTCTTCTTTCATGATTCCGGTGTTATTAGATCAGGTAATAGATTTGCGGTTCGGTACCGGCCTCGGGAGCCAGGCTTTTGTATTTTCTGTTCTTCAGCGCGTTCGACACCTCGCTGTTGGGGTCGTCCAGGTCGCCAAAATACATGCATTTGGTGGGGCAAACCGCCACGCAGGCAGGCTGTTTGCCCTTGGTGATGCGGTGGTTGCAGAAGGTACATTTATCCACCCATCCTTCGGGATGCGAATATCGGGCATCATACGGGCACGACTGGATACAGGCGCCGCAACCGATGCATTTTCCAGGCTCGACAAGCACCACACCGCCCTCCACAATATGACTGGCACCTGTAGGGCAGCAGCGTACGCAGGGGGCATTTTCGCAGTGGTTGCAGCGCTCGGTGCGAAGTTCGATCTCCAGGTTAGGATAGCGGCCGGCCACGGTCTCGGTAACCCAGTCGCGGCAATAGCCCAGCGGAACATTATTTTCAGTCTGGCAGCCAACTACACAGTCGCTGCACCCGACACACTTCCTGGTGTCGATGGCCATGGCATATCTCATGATTCAACCTCCATTTTGGGGTCCGTGGTTAAAAATGTTATAAAATTTCCGCGCATTCCGGTGCCGCCCATAATGGGATCTACCAGCACATTGGTGATCATATCCGAATCGTTCACACCCTTGCCATAAGCACGGCTCAGCGCTTTCTTGCTATGGCCGAAGCCATGTACCATGTACACGGAGTCCCAGCGGATCCGTTCGGTTTCCCTCACCCTGATCGGGAATTCCGATACCACACCGTCCTGGTTCTTCACCCAGATGTACTGACCGTTTTTCAATCCCCACAATTGGGTTACTTTCGGGTTGATCCAGATCACGTTTTCGTCTTTAAGGTCGAAAAGGTTCGGGTTATTCGACGTACGGCTGAAGGTATGCGAGGGCGCTCTTCCGTAGATAAGGCGGTAATATCCGCGCGGAGGTTCGGGATGCCGGGTGAATACCGGCATCGGGTCGAAACCGAGTGCGGCCAGTTCGGTGGAATAAAGCTCGATTTTGCCGGTATTTGTATTGAATGTATAATCTTCACCGTCGGCAAGATACAGCGGACCGCTCCGGCGATTGAATTTTTTCACCCCGATCTTTTGCATTTCCTCCAGCGAAGATCCTGCTTGCTTAAGTTGCCAGTCGAGCATCTCCTCGATGCTTTCGTAAGCAAAATAATCGTGCAGGCCCAGCCTTTCGCCCAATTGTTTGGCCATCCACCATGCGGGTTTGGTGTCGCCCAGCGGCTCGGTGGCAGGCATTCGCAGGGCCAGGTAAGGCTCCCGGTTCGGAGAGGTCCTGATGTCGTCGTAGCGTTCCAGATAAGTGCATTCCGGAAGGATCACATCGGCATATCCGGTAATTTCCATGGGCATGGTATCCACCACGACCAAAAAATCGAGCGCCTGCATGGCTTTTTGAAGGGTTTCCTTCTGGGGCATGGTCAGCGGCAGGTTGGTTCCGGCCACCATCCACGCTTTGATGTTGTATTTGTTGTCCGGCGAGGGAATGGATGCGTCGATCAGGCCGTTGGCCACCGACATGCCGGCGAGCGGATATTTTCCGTTGAGGGCATCGCGCCAGGTCCACGAGGGCTTGGGGTAGGGCGGATGCGGAAAATCAGGAAGCGACATGCTTTCCTTGAAATAAAAACCTCCGCGGCGTCCCCACGAGCCCAGCAGCGCATTGATAATAGCCATGGCCCGTGCACGCTGGGTATCGTCGCCGTACCAGGTTACATGCCGCCCCGGGTGCAGGATCACTGCAGGTGAGGCATCGGCCATTTCACGCGCGGTTTTGCGGATGATGTCCGGTTTGATGGTGGTAATCCCGTAGGCCCATTCGGGGGTCATCTTTTCCACATGCTTTTTCAGCAGGTCGAGGCCGTAGGTATATTTTTCGACGTAGTCCCTGTCGTAAAGTTTCTCATTGATGATCACATGAATCCAGGCCATCAGCAGCGCGATGTCGGTAGAGGGCTTGATGGGCAGCCAGAACCTGGATTTGCTGGCTACCGTCGAAAAGCGGGGATCTACCGTAATAATCGTGGCTCCCTTGTCGATGGCGTCCGACATTTCCTGCACCTGGCTGTTGTGCATGTTTTCGCCCAGATGCGAACCGATGAGCACCAGGCAACGGGTGTCGCGGATATCGGTGGGTTCGGGTGATCCCACTGCCGACCCGAAGGTGGCGACAAAACCTACTTCTCTTGGTCCGCGGCACTGGGCATAGGATGGTGCAGTGATGTTGGCAGAGCCATATGCCTTTAAGAGGTGTCCCAGATGTTTCCCTGCCGATCCGTGGTTGAAAAGCGCGAAACTCTCGGGGCCGTATTTGCCGGCAATTTCTTTCATTTTGTCGGCTACCAGCCCAAGGGCTTCATCCCAGGTGGCTTCCCTGAAGGTTTGTTCGCCGTTATTTTCCACGCGGATCAGCGGCCTGGTCAGCCTGTCGCTGTCGTAATACATTCCTACGCCGCCGGTACCACGCGGACATAGCCTGCCGTTGCAATGCGGATCGTTATTGTTGCCGATGATCTTGATGATCCTGTTGTTTTCGTCGGTGTAGGTCCAGCCTGCGCATTTCCAGAAACATACTTCACAATAGGTGGGGAACCTCTTTTGCTTTGCAAAACTGCTTTTTCCTTCCGTCGGTTTGTCGGGCATCCCGGTGCCGCCGGCCATTGAAAGGTAGCTCCCGGCCAGTGTGATGCCTGCTGTTCCGAGGGCGGATATTTTTATGAAATCTCTTCTGGTTTTCATTTAATCGCTTATATGTAAATATTTGAATGTAAAAACCAATGCAAAAATAAAAGAATCGCTGCATTGTTTAATAATTAACAATAGTTCCTGCTCAGATAAAAATATGGTTTAGCTCAACTTTTTTTGTGATGTGGAGAGAAAAGTAAAGCGGGTGCTTTTTAAGGAAAACCATTTTTTTCCAATCTTAACACAAATTTAAAAAAGTCTTAACATCAGGGTAAAAGAGGTTAGAATGGTGCGCCTTAATTTTACATGCTAAAAGTAAAATGATCTGTGGCTTATTTTAAAACCATCGTTGTGTCGGATGTTCATCTTGGTACCGTGGATGCCAAATCCAGGGAGCTGGCAAAGTTTCTCAAGTACAACCATTCGCGGCGCCTGATCCTGAACGGCGACATCATCGATGCCTGGCACCTTAATCACAAAGGCAAATGGAAGAAAAAGGACACACGCGTGTTCAGGCGCATTCTCGAAATGATTGAGAGGCATAATACGCAGGTGATATATGTGCGCGGCAATCATGATGATTTCCTCGATAAGATGATCCCGATCGTTTTTGGCAACATCAAAATCGTTGATCATTTTGAACTGGTAAGTAAAGGGCGGAAATATTTTGTCACCCATGGGGATCTTTTCGATGTGGTGAGTTCCAGATTTACCTGGCTGGCCAGGGTGGGGGATATTGGCTACAAATTTCTGCTCTGGATCAACCGCAGGCATAATAAACGGCGGGCGCTGCGCGGGCTTCCTTACGATTCCGTTTCACAGAAAATCAAAAATCGGGTGAAGCTTGCCGTAAGCTATATCTCCGATTTCGAACAGGTGATGGTGGATTATGTAAAAATGAAAGGCTATACAGGCATCATCTGCGGGCATATTCACAAGCCTGAGAACAAAATAATCGACAACGTTCATTACCTCAATTCCGGCGATTGGGTGGAAACCATGTCGGCACTGGTTGAGGACGAAGAAGGAAATTGGCAGGTAATCTATTACGATACCCTGATCCCTGACGAACAAACCACCGAGGTACCTGATGAGCAGGCCCGTGAAAAGATAGCGGTGGAATTTTAATATTTATTTAATATTTATTTCGCCTTTGCATTGGCAATGTGGATTAGCTTTGCAGCTTCAATTAAATTGATTTTTATGAACGCAGAAGAATTAAAAGTCAGCAGGTCGTTGAAAAAACTGTTTGCTTCGGCAAGCGATATTTTTGTCGATCCGCAAACCAAGGAATGCGAGGTAAAGATCTCGGTGGATGATTTTCAGGGAGAAATCCGTGAAAAACTGATCGAGGACGGAATCCATTTCCAGATGGTGGATTTCTGGGACAATTACCCGTTTAAGTATATTTTCAAGTACCGCGCCAGGGACTAAACCTGTGATCAGCGGCATACTTTCGGGCTTCCCCGCTGTACCTTACAACCGGGATTGCCTGTTTCTGCGATTGTGCGAAGATGCGTTTATCCCCCGCGGTGCAACAGCTTCCTTTTACTGCATCCGTCAATGCGCAAAATACTTTATTTTCGCGCCATGAAAAAAATGCTCGGCTTTATCCATGATCGACCGGCGGTGATGTACATCACGGCGATCGTACTGGTTTTTCCCGCACTGCTGATCAACCTGGGTATGGTTCCCGTGATTTTCGTGCCTGACGAAGCCATCCGCGGGCTGGTATCGCTTGAGATGATGATCTCGGAAAACTACATCGTTCCTACCCTCAACGGAGTACATTATTACAACAAGCCTCCCTTGTTCAACTGGCTCATCATCCTGATGTTTGAATTAACCGGAAGCACCTCGCTGTTTGCCATGCGGATGGTTACCATTCTTGGTTTGATCGGTTTCGCACTCACCATTTATTATTACCTGTCGAAGCATTACAGCCGCCGGTTTGCGCTTTTCAACGCGCTGATGTTTATCACCTGCGGCCGCATTTTGTTGTGGGATTCTTTTCTGGCGCTGATCGACATTACCTTTTCATGGGTGATATTTGTGAATTTTATGGTGATCTACCATCAATATGATGCCAAAAAATATCTCAGGCTGTTCCTGATCTCTTATTTGCTTATCAGTGCGGCTTTTCTGATGAAAGCGCTGCCGGCAGTGGCATTTCAGGGAATTTCGCTGCTTGTGTTTTTTATTTATCAGAAGGATTTCAAACGATTGTTTCACTGGCAGCATTTTGCTGGGATGGGGGTGTTTGTGCTGCTGGTAGGAGGGTACTACCTCTGGTACAGCCAGTACAACACCCTGGATGAACTGTTACCCAACCTGATCAACGAATCCAACAAACGCACCGTGATCAGGTACGGATGGTACGAAACTTTTATTCATCTCTTTGAGTTTCCGGTGGAGCAGTTGTATCATTTTGCGCCATGGTCGCTGTTGATCTTTTTCCTGTTTTCAAAAAAGGTGATGCGGGAAATTTGGAACACGCCGTTTCTGAAGTTCAGTTTTCTGATGTTTGCATCCAACATTGTCCTCTACTGGACATCGCCTGAAGTACACCCGCGCTATATCCTGATGCTTGCGCCCCTGCTCTTTGTGCTGTTCAGCTATTTTGGCATTTACAAAAAGAGCGGACATCCTGCGCTGCACAAAGGGCTGGAGTACCTGTTCCTTGTGGTGGCTGTGGCGGCTTCGCTCGGCATGTGGTATGTGCCTTTTCATCCCGACACACAGGGAATCCCCTATCTCTGGCCCAAAGTGGTGACCCTTGCAGTGGCTGCAACATTTTTTACCTTTCTCTACTACAAAATTCCTGCACAGCGGATGATCATTTTTGTGATCATGCTGCTGATTATGCGGATCGGGTTCGACTGGTTCGTGTTTCCGCCGCGCGCCGAACACCTCAGACAATATCGCGAAGACGCCGAACATGTAGGGAAAATCACAAAAGGAAAGGACCTTTACCTTTATAAGGGCACCATCCGCGACAATCCCAACAGCTTTATCATCACCCGCGAACGAATGAAAATCCTTGAAGTAGCAGATAATAAAAAGCACGATAATGCGCTATATTTATCGGAAAAACCATTTCTTGAAGGGGAGCGGTACCGGGAGCTTTTCGATTACACCATTTATTTTGAAAGGCGCCACCTGGTGCTGGTCGATTTTAAAGATGACGCTTCCGTTAATTAGATAAGGCATAATGGCATGAGACTGAAGATCCTCGATATTTACATTATTAAAAAATTCCTGGGTACATTTTTTTACTCCATTGCCCTGCTTACCATCATCATCATCATTTTTGACGTTTCCGAAAATATCGACGATTTCATCAAGAACGAGGCTCCTTTACGGGAGATCGTCTTCAAGCATTACGTGAACTTCATACCGTTCTTCATCAATATGTTCAGCTATTTGTTCACGTTTATCGCCGTTATCTTTTTTACCTCCAAACTGGCCATGAACACCGAAATCATTGCCATGCTGAGCAGCGGGATGAGTTTCAACCGGCTGTTGTATCCATACATGATCGCCGCTTTTATCCTGACCATCATGTCGTTTTTTCTGGCCAATTTCGTGATTCCGCGCGCCAATGTGGTGCGGCGTGAATTCAAGAATATCTACATGGAAAATCTCACCAAGAGCAAGGACCAGAATATCCACCTTCAAATTTCCCCCGGCACCTTTGTTTATGTGGAAAGCTTCAATACCTCGAATCTTTCGGGACGCCGGTTTACCCTGGAGCAGTTCGATAATATGCATCAGATGCGCTTTAAGCTGAGTTCGGATAAAATGGAATATGATTCGATCAGTGGAAAATGGCAACTCACCAATTATTACATCCGCGAAATCGATGGCGACCGCGAAAACCTGAAGAAGGGACTGATGATGGATACGCTGATTAACCTGCATCCTTCCGACCTGTTCATTAAAAAGGAGGATTTTGAGGTGATGAACTTTTACGAGATCAGGGAATACATCAGGGAACAGCGCATGAAAGGCAATCCGAGGGTCACCGAATACGAGGTGGAGAAGCATAAGCGCATTGCCTTCCCTTTTGCAACCCTGGTGATGACGCTCATCGGAGTGTCGCTCTCATCTCGCAAAGTACGCGGCGGCATAGGCGTTCACCTGGGACTTGGGATCGGCCTTGCATTCTTTTTCGTGCTGGTGATGCAGATTTCGTCGGTATTTGCCACCTTTGGCAACCTGGCTCCGTTGCTGGCCGCGTGGATGCCGAATATATTGTTCGGCATAGTGGCGGTTTATCTCTATATCCGGCGGTTGAGATAGAACAAAGCAAGCCGGAATGATTTTACCTACGTTGAGTTTCAGATCACTGCCTGCATAGGAAACGATGTGCTGAACAATTTTCATAAGGTGTGGCGGCATTTCAGCTTTTGCCATATAACCCGGTAGCAGCGAAGCTTATTGATGGGTATACAGAAAGCTGAGCGATGGCAGAAGCGTGGATATGCCATTGCAGGATAC
>JBKHBQ010000048.1:0-18933 GCA_046542305.1 Bacteroidales bacterium | reverse complement strand
TGAGAGGACCGGCTGGGCGGTTATGGTCATCTGTGATAAACAAGTGAGGGACTATTTCGTTTGTATTTAAAATGACCATGATGAAATTGTGGATAACATGCGTGATTATCACCGTTGCAGGATGGAACAGCCTCACTGCCCAGAATCCCCTCGACCTGTTCAGGAGTGAAATCGATACCGCATTCATTAAAACCTATCCGAAAGCGTTAACGCTTAAGATTTTTTCGAACAGCAAATTCATCCGCTTCAATATTTCGGGCGACAACAACACCGAGATCAAATACCAGCCCAATGGAAGTTCCACCCTTGGCATCGGATTTAATTACAAGTGGATCGGGCTGGGGATCGATTTCAAGATTGTGGACCAGGACAGCCAGGCCAGGTATGGCGAATCATCATACTACGACATTCAGTTTCAGTTTAATCTGCGCCACGGAACCTTCGATCTTTTCCTTCAGAATTACGAGGGTTTCTATATCCGCAACAGCGCATCCATTTTGCGCAACTGGCCCCAAGATACCTACATGAAACGGCCGGATGTAAAGGTTTTCTCCTCCGGGGCCAACTATACGCACATCCTCAATCCGCACCGTTTTTCGTATCGGGCAGCTTTTTTGCAAACCGAAACACAACGACAGAGTGCCGGCTCGGTCATCATGAGCGGCGGCATCAATTATCACGAAATCAACGCCGATTCTTCACTGATCCCCGACGACCTGATCTATGCCCCTGACGATGCCGGCGACGATTTCAACCGGATAAACGGCATCACCACCACGGCCCGTTTCGGATATGCCCATACTTTTGTGGCGCTGCAACGGTTTTTTCTGACCCTTTCGGCAGATGCAGGTCTCAGCTACGGCTATATACGTGTTAATCCGGTAGGACAGGAAGAGATTAACCATCACCTCAGCCTGCAGTCGAATGTTTCGTCAAGATTTGCGGCAGGATACAACCACGGCAGGTGGTATGCAGGCATGAACACCCTGTATTACATTCAGGTTTACCGGGCCCGATCTACCGATAATACGGTGGGCATCGAATATGGGAAAATTAATTTTACAGTGGCTTACCGCCTGATGCTCGAAAAGGAAATCGATTTACCTGAGTTGTAACCTCTCCTGCGTAAGGATTCAGGTACCTGATGGCGCACCCGTCGCACACAAACGAATTTCCAGGCGATATGGAAGTATCCGTGGTTTTCGCGGGAATTGAATGACAGCAGCACCAGGAAAATCAATAGCAGGATTGCCGAATATATGTGCAGCGTAGGTTCATAATGGTGCAGGTAATTGAGGAATATCAAAAAAGGGGCAGTTTTGCTCGGTCATTATCCGCCATTAATGTACCTTTGCGCGATTCATGTTAAAAATAAAGCCGACTTGTTATGAAAACACAATCGCTTATCTTTATGGCTGGTTTTGTTGCCCTGTTCTTTTTCGCAGGTTGTTACCCGACAGATTCTGTCAGTTATTCGGATCTCGACCTGGTGACCACGGTCTTTGATGAAGATCAGAATTTTGAAGAACTGAAAACCTACACCATGCCCGACAGCGTAATTCACCTGAAAGACACGATCGACAATAGCAACAATGTTGACTTATCCCGCGATCTCGATCCCTTTATCCTGGATCTGGTCAGAACCAATATGACAGAATATGGATTTGTTGCAGAGGATGATCCTGAGAATAATCCCCCGGATGTCATCGTGACTGTTTCGGCCATGGCCACAAAAAATTACAGTGTTTATTATTACTATCCTTATTACTGGTACTGGTATCCCGGCTGGTACTGGCCATATTTCAAAAGCAGCGATTACTACTACGGCTGGTATCCTTACTACCCGGGCTGGGGTGGCGGATACATTTCCAGCTATACAGTGGGAACCCTGCTGATGCACATGCACGATATGAAAGACAGCCAGGCCAACAACGACTCCATTCCCGTGGTATGGCAGGCAGCCGTTAACGGCCTGCTGAGCGGAAATGTGGCAAACACACAGGAACGCCTCCAATTCAATATTGACAAGGCTTTTGAGAATTCACCCTACCTGGATCATACGGATAAATAAGGTCATAAACTTCAAAAATGAACGTCATGAAAAAAATCATCATATCTGTCTTCATCATTGCATTTGCACAATTGGCCACAGCACAGGATACCTATTGGTCAATCACCTGGGAAATGTCCATTCCCACCGGCCCTACGCAGGATTTTATTGAAAAATCGAGTTTCAGGGGGTTTGGATTCGAAGGTCGGAAATTTGTGGACAACAATGTCAGCATCGGCGGGGGCATCCATTGGAATGTATTTTATGAGAAAAAAGATAAGATAACCACTGTGGTGGACAACATCACCCTAACAGGAACACATTTCAACTACATCAATGCCTTTCCGTTTTTCTTCAATGCTTCGTGGTACATGAATGAGGGAAGCTATGTGCGTCCTTACGTTGGGCTGAATGCAGGAGGTATTTACGCGGTTTATCGCAAGGATATCGGATTATACCGCATCGAGGAAGATCCGCTGAAATTAGGACTGGCACCTGAAATCGGGGTCATGGTGGATGCTTATACAGGCATGGGCTTTACCATTAATGCACGCTATAACTATGGCCTTCAGACCAGCGAAACCGATGCCCTTAATTATTTTGGCATCAACGTCGGATTGCTGTGGAGCTATTAGCAGGTACATAAGGCCGGTCCTTTCCTGCTTGTTCCAAGATCTGAACGCGGTTTTTATTGTGGTTGAATGAGTTGTAATCCCTGGCATTAACCAATGTGATGCAGCAACAACATTAAACCGGATCAGTTATCATGATATGTGACGCACATACGGCTCAAATGTTTATTGCATAAAAAATGATCCGGCCTGCAAAGCGTTTAGGCGCAAAATTTTAATTCACGCAAATTTTTTCTGTTATATCCTATGCAATTTGCTTATTATATCATCATGATTCTTGCAAATAAAAGGATCAGGACATTATGAACATATTTGAATTTATTGGTTGTGTAGAATTGAATTAAATAATTTTCCTTATGCAGCAATTAAGTTGTTTGAGATCAGCCGCTTGCTAGTTTTCTACTCATTTTTTTAGTGCCTCTTTTGGCTGAAAGCCTTTAAGTATGTATCTTTGCGAAGTATTGTTCCATGATTTACGTTCATGCTAATCATTCAATTTTAAACTAAAAATATGATAACTATGAGAGCTAACATGTTTACACTTGTTTGTGTGATGCTTATACTGTCGTTGACAGCCGGCGCGCAACAAACCAGCGAGAATTATTCAGAGAGCATGGAGATGCCCCAGCTTGTTCTTCCCGATGTGGTAGTGAGCCCAGGGGAGGACTTTTCGGTGGAGCTTCTGGCGAACGACCTTGCCGATGTTGAAACCCTGTCGCTGACCATTACCTTCAGCAGATACGTGGTGGAAAATCAGGGTTCTTCCGTGTCGGGAGGCATCTTCGATAACGATGACTACCAAAGCACCATCACAGACTACGACCAGGGCCGCATCAGAATGAGCTTCATCGCCACCGGAACGGATTACTTTTCCGGAAGCGGCGTAGTGGGAACGATCCCGTTTATTGCCCAGGAAGATGGCTATACAGAACTTACCATTACCCAGTTTGAAGTAAACGGCGAAAGCTACCTTGACTATGTGGAAAACGGTTCGGTTGAGATTTCCATTTGTGAAGATCCGGTTGCTGATGCCGGTGAAGATGCAGCAATCTGCGAAGGCAATGACATGCTACTGAACGGCACGGCCGAAAACTACAGTGAAATCCTTTGGGAAACTGACGGCGACGGCGTTTTTGCCGATGCTGCCGCACTCGAAACTACTTATACGCCCGGAGCTGAAGATATCCTGAACGGAAACGTTAACCTCTGCCTCACCGCCTATGCACAGGGAATTTGCGAAGACGTAACCGACTGCATGGAGCTGACCATCAATCCGCTGCCCGAAGTTACATGTCCGGAAGATATGATGATTTGTGCTGATGAAGCCGCTTTTGTTCTTGAAGGTGCTGCACCCGAAGGCGGACTCTACAGCGGCATTGGTGTGGAAGAAGGAATTTTTGACCCTGCTGCAACAGGTGCCGGATCATTTGAAATTTCATACACTTATACCAATGAAAACGGCTGCATCAATAGCTGTATTTTTATGATTTCGGTGAATGACCTGCCCGTGGTTACCTGCCCTGAAGAATTCTTTGTTTGCGAAAGCGAAGAAAGTTTTGAACTTACAGGTGCATTGCCCGAAGGAGGTGTGTATTATGATGCCGAAGGAATTGCAGTTACGGTATTCGATCCCGCAGTTGGGGCCGGAACCTATGGATTCAGCTATGTTTACACCGATCCTGAAACCGGATGCCAGAACAGTTGCGGTTTCGATATTACCGTGAACAGCCTGCCCGATCTTACATCCGTAGATTTGGTGATAACAGAGGACGGCACCACCTGGGAGCAGGTATCCGGCGGACTGGATGAAGGCTATGCGCTTTGCCTTAACACCGACACCGAAGGTTACCTGCTGAATATCGCAGATCTGGCCGCCACCGAATACCTCATGCAGGGGTACTATGGCTTTTACCTGGCCACTACACCCGCAGGCTTTTTCGAATATTGGGACAACCGCGGTGTAAACGAAAATGCTGCCACCGGAACTTGGCAGGCACAAATGTGGCAGATCATCAACGGAAACGAACCCATGTTTTACGTAAAGATCGATGAGGTGGATTTCATGCTGGTCGATGGTCTGCAACTGGATTTTGCAGGTGTGGAAACCTTCCTTGCCATTCCGGGAAATTATCCCATTGGAAATTACACTTTCGAAGGCACCGTGCAGGATATGAACGGCTGCGTTTCGGAAATCGAAACCGTGACAATGGATATCAACTCCGAGCCGCTGATTACCATGCAGCCGCAGGATGTTGCGGAAGCTTTCGGCGGAACGGTAACCCTTTCGGTGCTCTCGCCGAATGCCGAAACCTATCAGTGGTATGGCCCGCAAGGTTTAATTGAAGGTGCAGTGGAAGCCGAACTGGTGATTGAAAACCTGACCCGCACAGATGCCGGCAATTACATGGCGGACCTTACCAATGCCTGTGGCATGACCTCCAGTGAAGCAGCCTTTGTGGAAGTTCTCCCCTGGCAGCAGGTGCTCACGCTCGACAATGCAGTGAACGGCATTTCGACACACCTCGACCTGGTGGACTGTGAACTTGAAAATGTAGTGGCTCCCATCATGGAAGATCTCGCAGCCGTAGAATTCATGAGCATGATCTATACTCCCGGCGGAACAAGCTTTTGCTGGGATGAATCCAAAGGCGCCAAATTTCATATGCTCGAAGGACAGTATCCTGCCCAACTGGTGGTAAGCGGATATCCTGATTTGGGTACCGAGGTGGAATTAGCTGCAGGATGGTCGCTGATGCCGGTGTGGAGCATGGAAACTGTTTCTTCCGCCGACATTTTCGAACCGCTGGGCGACAACCTCATCTTTGCCCGCAGCGTAGAAACCAACGATATGTACTGGCCTTCTGCCGGCGTTTATTCGCTCACGCAACTGATTCCCGGAAAGGCATACCTGGTGAAACTTAACGAACCGGCCACCGTAAATTTTGATGTTCAGCCTGCAAGAAATCTTGCCGCCGCGGTTATGCCTTCCGCACCTTCCATCTGGCCCCGACTCACCATCACAGGTGATGCACACAGCATGTCCCTTGCCGCTTCGGCAACCGAAGTCCTCGTGGAAGGAGATTATCTCGGCGTATTCGATGCTTCAGGAAATCTTTGCGGCCTTACCGTTTTTGCCAATGCTGAAGTAGCCGTAAACGTTTTCGGAAACCAGAACACCTCCGCACTCACCTTCAAAGCCTTTAACCCGCAAACCGGAACTGAAAGTATCATGGTACCGGAATGGAATGAACAGTTCGATCGTGCAGACCGCTTTACAGCAAACGGCCTCACAATTATCGAAGGCTTTAAGGCCGGACAGGTTTCGGTAAATGAAATCACAGCCGAAAACAGCACCATCTATCCCAATCCGGCCAGCGATATATTGAACGTTTCTTCGGCGAAAGCCATCGAAAAGGTTTCGGTGATGAGCCTGACCGGACAAATCGTGATGGAACAACCGGCACATGCAAACAGCATCAGCCTTAACATCAGCGAACTTCGAAACGGATTCTATCTTGTGAAAGTAACCCTTACCGACGGCTCATTCGAAACCCATACCATTGGCGTGAAGTAGCAGCAGGGTAAAATTTATAAAAGCAAGCCCCTGTTCACCTGCCGGATTCACCGGATGTGAACAGGGGCTTTTCATTTTCTCAGTAGCTTTTTTTTTAACCTATCCGTGACCTACAGCGGATTTTCCACCTTCCCGATAAACATCAGGGTGTTGGTGGTTTGTTCACGAATGGCAAACACAAAGGGACGGTCCACATCGAACTGGTCCTCGCCAACAGAAGTAGTCTCCACGCCGATGGTGGTTACGGCAGCCGCTTCCGTGCCTTCTTCATTCACATCGATGAAGGTGTTTTGTTTTACAAAGCTAACGAACAGTTGCGCATCGGCGATACGTGAAAGATCGGCAAGCGCGGGATTGAAAGCATCAGACATTCCGAGTGCCTGCAACTGATCATTCAGCCGTTTTTCGTACTCAAACGAAAATTTCGGAAGCGTCACCATCACCTCATGCAGAAACGATTCCTGGTCGAGACCGGTGGTAACAGAAGTCCAGCCGGAGGGTTCGAGGTTTTCCAGCCAGTTTTCCAGGCCGTCATCCGGGAGCACAATCACCATGGAAAAGTTCTTCCTTCCGTAAAATAATTCCAGCGCGGCAAAACCTTCGCCCATAAAAGTTTTTGCATTGATTTTTCCCTGCATCATAGGAACCGTTATCGAGGTTCCGTCTTGCAGATAAAACGGGCCGTCGGCAGTGAGCTCGGGATCGAACTGCCATGTCCAGTCGCCCTTGAAATAAAGTGCATTCATCAGGAACATCATGGCGTCACCCGAAATCTGATCAAGAACCTGGTTGATCTTGCCGTTGGTATTATCGGCTGCCCACCCGTTGATGGTTTCAAGGGCCAAGGGGCTGCTGAAATCCAGGCTTTCGGTGCGGGCGTCGAAATCTGTTTGCATGGTTTCCACGAAGGGTGATTTTACAACAAAGCCATTCCGGTACCATACCGCATTTGCCAGGGCCAGTTGTACCTTTGGGTCGGCGGCCAGCAGTTGTTCCGTGAGCGACCGGTAAGCCCCGTTGATCTCTTCGGTGCTCAGATCGTCATAACTTAGCAATTCTTTTATTTGTGAGTAAGTATTGCCGTCGCAACCGTTGAGCAGCATCGTTAGCGCAACGCCGGCCGACAGTGGGGAGATCATAAGATTTTCATCTGGTTCATCCTGCGCAACGGCTTGGAACAAGCGGATGCCAAAATTATTTGTGTATCCGATTACCTCGCTTGCTTTGGGTGTGAGGTTAATCACCGCCGGATCCTGCGGCCCGGGATCGGGATTGGATTTTTCGCAGGCAGAAAAGATTATCACACAGAAAAGCAGAATGGATATCGCAGTGTATTTCATAGTTAGTAGGATTTGATTGATGGAATATTAATTGCCGGTATGCTGCAAATCTGATGCCGGTGTAATAGTTCTTATCCACAAATAAATGTTCAGGCTTACTGAATGGCATTCGCAGCATCTTCATAATGATTTTTTCACTTGGTTTAGGAAAGGAAAGCTACACCAAATAAGCTGTCAAAATTATGTCATCCCGCTAGGGGCTGGCGTGCATTTCTATCGTGGATCAGGTTTCGGCTGAAGAAAAAAAAGCCCCTGAAATCAACTTTCCGGGGCATATTGTACCCGAGGCCGGAATCGAACCGGCACGGACAAATGTCCAATGGTTTTTGAGACCATCGCGTCTACCAATTCCGCCACTCGGGCGGGTACAATGTATGTGAACATCAGGGAACAGCCCTGTTTTTAACGGCTGCAAAAGTAGCACTTTTTTCAACGCTTAACAAATCGGCACAAATAAATTGTATTTTCATGAGAAAAGTTTGTACTTTTGCGCCCCAATAACCGGGCATCTAAAAGCTTAATTTTCATGGCATCAAGTGTAAATGTTTTCTCGGGCGAATCTTCGCAGTACCTGGCCGAAAAGATCGCAGCCAGTTACGGCAAGGAACTGGGAAAGGTTACGGTATCGCATTTTATGGATGGCGAGTATCAACCTTCGTTTGAGCAAACCATCCGCGGCAACGATGTGTTTTTGGTGCAATCCACCAATCCGCCTGCCGACAACCTGTTCGAACTGCTCCTTTTGATCGATGCCGCCAAAAGGGCATCGGCAAAAAAGGTGGTGGCGCTGATCCCGTACTTTGGTTTTGCACGCCAGGACCGCAAGGACAAACCCAGGGTTTCCATTGGCGCCAAGCTTATTGCCAATCTGCTGGTGGCTGCCGGCGTCGACCGGATCATCACCATGGATCTGCATTCCGATCAGATCCAGGGTTTTGTCGACATTCCCGTGGACCACATGTATGCCTCCTCTATTTTTGTGCCTTATCTGAAGGACATGAACCTGCCCAACCTCACCATGGCTTCGCCCGACACAGGCGGAACCAAACGGGCGGCAGCCTACGCCAAGTTTCTCGATACCGACCTGGTGATCTGCTTCAAGCAACGCAAAAAAGCAAATGAAGTAGGCTCGCTGAGGATTATCGGAGATGTCAAGGGAAAAGACATCATCCTGGTGGATGACATTATCGATACTGCCGGCACCATAACCACAGCCGCAGACATGATGATGGAACAGGGCGCAACTTCGGTAAGAGCGGTGTGTACGCACCCCGTGTTTTCGGGAGAAGCCGTGGAAAGGATCGAAAAATCTTCCCTCACCGAGGTGCTGGTTACCGATACCATCAAACGCGACGGTGGCGGAAAGATCACCATCCTGTCCACCGCAGATATTTTTGCCGATGTGATCAGGCGTGTGCACAAGAATAAATCGATAAGCACTCATTTTGATTTCTTAACCATGTTATAATTAATTATTTTAATCATTAAATTAAATACAAATGAAAGCATTGAAATTGAGCGGTTCCCTCCGCGGGAACGTAGGGAAAAAAGATGCTAAAAAGCAGCGCCGGGAAGGTAATGTTCCCTGCGTGCTTTATGGCGGCGAAAAACAGGTACAGTTTACGGTTCCTGAAAAGGATTTCAAAGACCTGATCTTTACGCCGCATACCCACATTGTTGAACTGGAAATCGACGGTAAGGAATACCGCGCCGTGTTGCAGGATGTTCAATACCACCCGGTATCTGACGCCATACTGCATGTGGATTTCATGGAGATTTTCGATGACAAGCCGGTGATCATTGCCGTGCCGCTGCGCTACACCGGTACTTCTAAAGGGATTTTAAAAGGCGGACGCTTGTTCAGGAAGTACAGGAAACTTACCATTAAAGCGCTTCCCAAGGATCTTCCTGATGAGATCGTAGTTGACATCACCAAGCTGGGTATCAACGATTCGATCAAGATCTCCGATCTGTCGCGCGAAAACCTCGATTTCCTCGATCCTCCCAACTCTGTTGCCGTGGCCATAAAAACACAGCGTGCTGTGGCTGAAGAAGAAGAAGAGGAAGAAGAAGGTGCAGAAGGCGCAGAAGGCGAAGCCCCTGCTCCCGGTGGCGGAGAAGCTACCGAATCCAAAGAGTAAGATTTACGTTATTCATACTGCAAAAGGTACGGGGTTTTACAACTTTGTACCTTTTGTTTTTTAACCTTTCAATATATGAAATACCTGATCGCCGGACTGGGAAATATCGGTGAGGAGTATGCCAATACGCGGCACAACATCGGCTTTATCGTGGCCGATGCGCTGGTACAGGATCTTGGTGATAAATTCGAGCTCGACCGTCATGCGTGGGTTTCCAAGCCAAAGTACAAAGCCCGCCAACTGGTGGTGATCAAGCCCACTACCTACATGAACCTCAGCGGCAAGGCCGTCCGCTACTGGATGGAAAAGGAAAACATCCCCGTTGAAAACCTGCTGGTGGTGTTCGACGATATCGACCTCGATACCGGCGTACTGCGTCTGCGCCCCAAAGGCAGCGGTGGCACCCACAACGGCATGAACGACATTATTTCGGTGCTGGGCCGCAACGACATTGCCCGGCTGCGCGTGGGCATCGGAAAGGATTTTGCCAAAGGGTTTCAGGTGGATTACGTGCTGGGAAAATGGACCCGCCAGGAAGAAAAAATCATGCTCGAAAAAATCCCCACCGCCATTGATATCATAAAGAGCTTCATCTTTTCAGGCACGCAACAAACCATGAACCGGTATAATAAAAAGTAAGACCGGTTCATGCCGGGATTTGCAATAAGCTATCCTTACGGTAAATTCAGCGAGTATTTTTCTGACTTTCTATCCTTAATTCACAAATTCCCATGAATTTGTGAAGTTCGATTCACAAATTACTCTGAATTTGTGAAGTTTAGTTCACATATTTATTTAAATTTGTGAACTTAAACAATTGAATTATGTACCATCGAATCATCCAACAGCATATTTCGGAGCAAATTTTAAAAGGAAAAATAATCATCATTTATGGTGCAAGGCGGGTTGGAAAAACAACATTAACCAAATATCTTTTAAAAGAAATTCCCAATGCCAAATATATTAACTGTGAATTACATCAGAATAAAACTGCACTTGAAACAACCAATAGCGAACTTCTGGGAAATTTTATCGGGTCGCAGCGGCTATTTGTTTTTGATGAGGCTCAACAAATTTCGAACATCGGGAAAGTTTTAAAAATTTTATACGACACATTTCCGGATATCAGAATCATAGCCACCGGATCTTCCAGTTTTGATTTAGGAAACAAACTATCAGAACCTTTGACCGGCCGGTCACGGGTTTATCATCTATACCCTTTTTCGATTGAAGAGTTACTTCTGCATGATGATTTCGCTACCATATCTGCCAGGCTGGAAAAAATCCTGCGATTCGGGCTTTATCCGGAGGTGTATCTAAGTTCTGAAGAAGAAGCGATTGAAGAAATTAATAACATCGCATCCAATTACCTGTACAAGGATATTCTGCAATTTGAAAACATCAGGAAATCAGATTTATTGGTAAACTTGTTAAAAGCGATAGCCCTGCAGCTTGGAAATGAGGTATCGTTGCAGGAGCTGGGTAAATTACTGGGGACCAATGTTCATACAATTAAACGCTACATCGAATTGCTTGAGAAAGCATTTATAATTTTTCGTCTTCGATCCTTCAGCAGAAACCTCAGGAAAGAAATTGCCAGGGGGTATAAAATATACTTTCAGGATTTGGGCATCCGAAATAGCCTGATACAGAATTTTAATCCCTTGTCAATGCGAACTGATACAGGTGCACTTTGGGAAAATTTTTGCATTATCGAAAGGATAAAACAGAACCAAAACCACAGAAGGTTTGTAAATACTTATTTTTGGCGTACTTATGACCAGAAGGAAATTGATTATATCGAAGAATCGGGTGGAAGATTGAATGCCTTCGAATTTAAATTCAATCCATCAGCCATCGTAAAATATCCGGGTGATTTTCTGGAAACATATAAAAACAGCAGTTTCTCCATCATCCATCAGGAAAATTATCTCACCGAATTTATCGGAATATCGCAATAGCCCTGACAGGGTTCTGCCGCAGGCATCCCTATCTTCGGGAGGAAACTTGTCAGGCTTTTTACCCCTTTACCTCCGTATCACCAGTTTTAGCAACGCCCGCCGGTTTTCGCTTTCGACAGCAAGCAGATAAATGCCTGAATCCAGGCTCGCTGTTGAAATGCTGTTTGCCTGATCTGTTTTAAGGACTCCCCGGCTTAAAGTTCTGCCGAAAAGATCACTGATCCGGTAACGGGCCGATCCCTATAATCCTGATTTTCTCAGGTCGACAAAAACCTGTCCGCCGCTGGCGGGATCCGGAAAAACCGACACCTCAAAACTTACCGGATCATTTTCGGCGATGCCCACTGAATATTCCGGCAGGTAGATGATTTCACCACGCATCACGCGGTTGCGACAGCGTGTCGATGCGTTGGTTCTTTCGCAGGATGTTATTGTATGCTTTTTCTTTCACGAACGTGTGTCGAAGAAAGGGATATGCCAAAGGCTGTTTTCGGGTGATATCCCGCCGTACTTTATTCCAGGTCCATTATTATTTGCAGGTTCTCTTTAACTCTTTCGGTTAATTCCACGGGCAGTTTTCCGATTCTTTTAACAAGTTTTTTATTGTCGATTGCCCGTATTTAGTCAATCATTATATCGCAAGCCTGCTGTATGTTTGCAGTTCCCTTTTCCAGATGAACCCTTAAAATTTCCGAATCGCATTTCACATTGGTGGTCATTGGGCAAGCCTACTTGTTCTCTCTGATCCGCTTTGCGATGATGCCGGAGATTTCGTCGATGGAGATGCGGTCCTGGTCCATCGAATCGCGTTCGCGGATGGTTACGGTATTGTCTTCAAGCGTCTGGTGATCAACGGTGATGCAATAGGGCGTGCCGATGGCATCCTGGCGGCGGTAGCGGCGGCCTATGGCATCCTTTTCGTCGTACTGACACATATAATCCAGTTTGAGGCTGTCGAAAATTTCGCGGGCTTTTTCGGGCAGGCCGTCTTTTTTGATGAGCGGAAGCACGGCGGCTTTAATCGGCGCCAGCACCGGCGGGATGCGCATCACCGTGCGTTCGGAGCCGTCTTCGAGCGTTTCCTCGCGGAAAGCGAACGTGAGTATGGCCAGAAACGTGCGGTCGAGACCGATGGAGGTTTCCACCACGTATGGCACATAACTTTCGTTGATCTCCGGGTCGAAATATTGAAGCTTTTTCCCGGACATTTTTTGGTGAGCGCCGAGGTCGAAGTCGGTGCGCGAATGGATGCCTTCCAGCTCCTTGAATCCCATGGGGAAATCGAACTCGATGTCGAAAGCGGCATTGGCATAGTGAGCCAGCTTGTCGTGCTCGTGAAACCTG
Source organism: Bacteroidales bacterium (assembly GCA_046542305.1). Classification (GTDB taxonomy): domain Bacteria; phylum Bacteroidota; class Bacteroidia; order Bacteroidales; family 4484-276; genus JBKHBQ01. Next base: position 5,891 of record JBKHBQ010000048.1, on the reverse strand, counting down.
TAATACTCCTGTGGGATGCCCAGGCTAAGGTGCCAGTTCATGCGCTGTTCCTTCCAGTATCTGAACCACTCCATTTCGGTTCCGGGACGGACGAAGAACTGCATCTCCATTTGTTCGAACTCCCGCATACGGAAGATGAACTGCCTGGCCACGATTTCGTTTCGGAAGGCTTTCCCGATTTGTGCAATGCCAAAGGGGATTTTCATCCTTCCGGTTTTCTGCACATTGAGGTAATTCACAAAAATCCCCTGAGCCGTTTCGGGGCGCAGATAAATGGTGTTGGCGCTGTCGCCCAGCGAACCCATCTGCGTGGCAAACATCAGGTTGAACTGCCGCACGTTGGTCCAGTTGCGCGAACCGGATACCGGGCAAACAATTTCCAGGTCTTCGATCAATTGTTTGATAGCCGCCAGATCTTCGTTTTCCATGGCCGAATACAGCCTTCCCTTAATCTCGCCGATCTGTTCCTGGTAATTCATCACCCGCTGGTTGGTGGCCCTGAACTGTGCTTCGTCGAAATCGTTGCCGAACCGTTTGGCCGCCTTGTCCACTTCTTTCTGAATTTTGGCTTCGATTTTTGCCAGGTGGTCTTCCACCAGTACATCGGCACGGTAGCGTTTTTTGGAGTCCTTGTTGTCGATAAGGGGATCGTTAAAGGCATCCACGTGGCCCGAGGCTTTCCATGTGGTGGGGTGCATGAAAATTGCTGTATCAAGGCCGAGGATATTCTCGTGGTACTGCACCATGGCCCTCCACCAGTACTCCTTGATGTTGTTTTTGAGTTCAACACCATACTGCCCGTAATCGTAAACGGCACTCAGCCCGTCGTAGATCTCACTCGACTGAAACACAAACCCATACTCTTTGGCATGGGCTATGATTTTCTTGAAAATATCTTCGTTATTTGCCATGGCGCAAAAGTAACAGAAAAATCCTTTTTACATATTCAGGAATCTGAATAAAAAAAACAAACCCACACCCCGGTTGTACCGGACCTGCGGGTTTGCTATGATGTTTTGGCTGAACCGGATCAGTTCTTATAGCTCAGGTTGATGCTTACCGAGTTGATGAAAACCATCGAGCCTGAGTATACGGTGATGTTATAATCGCCGGAGGAATAAAAATCGATATGGAACGAAGTCCAGTCCAGGTTTTTATTGGCCACATCAAAATACAATGTATCCTGGGCTACAAAATTACCGGAAGCATCCTTTTTATCCACATACACAATCAGGCGATCGGCTTGTATGGCCTTGCCTGCATTGGACACTTTGAATTGTATCCTGCCCCCGAGCGTGCGGTCGATGCTGAATGAGCTGGACTGGGTAGTGACAAATCCCGTTTCGGAAACACCTACGGCAGCAATTACGCTGGAATAGGTGTAGTAGAACATCGAGCCGGGATCGTCGTAATCGATGCCGCCCGTTGAGGATGAAGTGGATTTGTTTTCGACGGGCACCAGCTTGATGAATTCCTTTGCGAGTTCCTTCGACTGCGCATTTTTCATGGTCACACGGTAATCTCCGGTATTGAGGAAATTATAGTCGTACACCAGCCACGATTTGTTTTTATCGGGAAGAATCTCCTTTACGTCGAAAGGAATATAATCGTCGCCCGAAAGCTTATCAACAGATAAATACAGGCGATCCTCCCTGATCAGGTTAGCACCGTTCTGGAAGAGGATGTATACAAATCCACCTTCGGGCGGACAGGAACGCAGGGTGTTAGAACCGATAGGTTCACCGCCCTGGGTGTAATTGTCGCAGAAATATATGCGTTGTGCTTCCGCATAAGACATTCCGGCAACTAACAGGATCAAAAATACTGCTACTTTTTTCATGATGCTTTTTTTTATACGTTGACGGGGCAAAAATACATGCGGCCATAACCTGCCGCAATCGCATGAAAATGTTATTTTTTCACTGATCAGAAAGCTGAATTGCCGCGGTTGGGAAACATCTTGTTGATGGCTTCGGTTCGCGACTGCACCTGGAGTTTATCGTAAATATTTCGAATGTGCGTACGGACGGTATCGATGCTGATAAAAAGTTTTTCAGCAATTTCCTTATAGCGGTATCCTTTCGACAGCAGGCTGAGAATTTCTTTTTCCCTGGAACTCAGCTTGTCGAGATCGCTGTTTTTGGTGATGTTGGTTCTGAACATGTTGATCACCTTGCGTGCGATGGATGACGACATGGGCGATCCGCCGCGGGTTAGTTCAACAATCGAATTGATCAGCTGCAATCCGGGCGAGGTTTTCAGCATATATCCCGAAGCGCCGGCGCAAAGCGAGTCGAAGATCTTTTCATCGTCTTCCACTACCGTACACATCATGAACAGCAATTCAGGAAATTCATGTTTCATCTTATGCACGCATGTTATCCCCGACATTCCCGGCAGGTTGATGTCCATCAGCACCACCTGCGCTTCGGCGGCCATGCCACTGTCGATAAAAGCCTCTGCGTTGGGATACGCCCCGATACACTGCGTTTCGGATGCCATATCCACGATGGCCTTCAGGCCGGTACGCATTTCGTGGTCATCTTCCACAATGGCAACATTTATCTTCATTTGTCCTACGTTGGATGGTTGACAAAAATACGTTCATTCTATGCTATTTGCAATCACATCTTTGTATGATGTTGCAAGGGAAGCATAACAGAAATTTTTGTGCCGGTTTCTGATTTGCTTTCAATTTCCAGCTTGCCGCCCAGTTCATCAGCCCGCCGTTTCATATTTAACAGTCCGTTGGAATGGCCGCCCGGTGAGGCAACGTCAAATCCGTTGCCGTGGTCTGATATTTCCACTTTCAGCGCGTGGTTACAAATGGCAATGCACACACTGATCACTTCACTGCCCGAATGGCGGATGGCGTTGTGTACGGCTTCGTTGACGATGTAAAACACATTACGCCTGAACTCTGGTGTGGTGGAAATATACGGTACATCGTCGGGAACATCCACTTCAAGTCGTGCGGTTGCATCGTCGGCAAATTCTCCGGTTTTTCTTTTTATATAGGCCAGCAGGCTCTGCAGATCGTCGTACTGTGGGTTGAGCGCCCAAACGATCATGTTTAGCGTGTTGATCATTTCGCGGGCACGCTCCGACAGTTTTCCGAAACGCGAGGCAAGGTTTGGATGAGCCTGCGCTTCCAATTGTGCCGAATCGCTCAGAAATGCCATCTTGCTCAGTCCCGCGCCGATATCATCGTGCAAATCCGAAGAAATCCGCCGCCTGATCCTGCCGATCTCTTTTTGCCGCTCCAGCACGGCCAGTTGACGCCGATAGCGGTATGTGGAAACAACATAAACCACTGCAGCAATAAGCAAAACGATGAATAGGCCCAGGACGATATAAAACCAGGTTTGCATCCAATAGGGCTTCAGGATGGTAATATATAGCGAGGCAGGCTTTTCGTTCCAGACACCATCATTGTTTGCAGCTTTCACCTCAAAAATATACTTCCCCGGAGGCAGCCCGGTATACCTGGCCTCGCGGCCGGAGCCGGCAAATATCCAATCCTTTTCGAGGCCGGCCAGGCGATAGGCAAATCTGTTTTTGGAAGGATTGGTGTACTCCGTGGCGCTGAATCCAAAGGTGATGCTGTTTTGATGATGCCGAAGCACCAGGCTTTGCTTCATCAGCAGCGAGGTGTCCACCGCAAATTCGCGGTTGAAAATTTTGATGCTGCGCAAAACCACCTCCGGAAGATTAGGATTGTACCCGACGGAATCGGGATGAAAATAATTGAACCCATTTATGCCACCGAAAAACATTTCACCCCGGCTGTTTTTAAAATATGCATTCGAATTGAATTCATAGGATTGCAGCCCGTCTACAATGCCAAAATTCAGCACGGCATAGCTATCGGGGCAAAACCGGCTCAATCCACGGTTGGAACTGATCCAGATTTTTCCGTGGCTGTCCTCGAGCAACCCGTAAAGGAAGTGGTTGGGCAGACCGTCCTTCTGGCTGAAGATACGCTGAATGCGGCCGTCAATGTTGAAAAGGAAGAGCCCCATGTTGGTGCCGCCCCAGATTCTTCCGTCCGCTGCCTTCAGCAGGCAGTTTACCTTGGCTTTAAAAACATTGTTATCCCAGGTGAATGGTTGAAGCACAATCCTTCTGCCATCGGTGATATAAATACCCTGTTCACCTGAAAACCAGATGGTTTTATCGTTTATCAGCAGCATTCTGTCCACGCCTATCGAATCGGTCAGCGGCAAGTAGCGGCACGACCAGTCTCCTCCGGTTTCCTCAAGGATGCAGATCCTGCGGTTGATAAGGGCCATATGACCATGCCCGGGCCAGCGTTCGATCTGTGTAGTCCTCAGGATGGTGTTTTCCGTTTCAGGTGTATTCAGCAGCTTTATAGTGCCGCAGTCATCCCGGACAAGATAAATCCCTCTGAACGTGCCGGCAAAGAAGGAGTTATCCGTATGTGGCGCCAGGCAGTAAATATCATTTGCCGAAGGATAGGTATTGTCAGATCCCACAGGCACGTGGGTGATCAACCCGGAGGAGCGGTCCCATCTGTTCAGGCCCCTGTTGAAAGTTCCGATCCAGAGATTCCGGCTGCTGTCTTCATAAAAACACCTGATGAAATCCGAGGAAAGCTTTTGGTTTGCCGAGCGGTTCAGGAGCCCGAATTTTACGGCAGAAGTGCTTAGTTTGCCGATGCCCGAGCCGTCGGTGCCAAACCAGATGTTCCCGCTCCGGTCCATGTACAGGTCCACGATGTTGTGAAAGGAAAAATGGCGGCCGAACAGGTCGATGTCGCTGTTGTAGGATTTAATAATGTCCAAACCCGCATCTAACCGGAACAGGCCTTTGTCGAGGCTGCTTAACCAGACATTCTTTTCCTGGTCGATCAGGATTTCATTCAGATAGGTGATGGCAGGGTCAGGATCTTCAGCCGCCGGGTAGAGCCGATGGAGGCTGTTGCGCAGTGGGTTGTACAAAAACAGGCTGGTGGGTGTGGTGAGGTAGTAGGTGGAGTCGTCGCGCCTGGCAAGGTCGGTCACCTGTTCCCGGGGCGGCAGCGGCAGCATATACCTGGTGAGTTCCGGGCGGCCGTCGGTGTCGAGGGTCACCTGCAGCAATCCCGGCTGGTTCAGCGTCACCCACATCTGTTCCTTTCCGCAGCTTATGATATTGAGTGACGACCAGTAGTCAGGAAACGGATGCTCAAAATGCCGGCGGCTGTTTCGTTCCACGTTCAACAGGCCCGAACCCGGCACCAGCACCATTACGCTTTCGGAAGTAACAAAGGCCGGGATGCATGGCCGGTCATCAAGCAGCGGTATTCCCGGAAACGGTTTTTCGATGTGCCCGTTAACGCGGTTCAGCTTATATAAACCCTTGTCGGTTCCTATCCAGAGATTGTGTTCGTTGTCTTCCATCAATCGCCGTATGGCCGTATTGGTAAAGGAAAAACCGTGGCCGATCAGCCCGGAGTAGTGGGTGATCTCCGTACCGTCGTAGCAGTTCAGCCCGTCGCCGGTACCAATCCACAACAGCCCGAATGAATCCTGGAAGACGGTATTCACAGTAGATTGCGAAAGTCCGTCCTCAACCGAAAACCACGAAACCTCCCGCAGGTCGTCCTGCGCGGCAAGAAATCCTGTAGTGATGAGTAGTAATGTCAGTGCCGGGAAAAAACGTCGTTTCATATCCTTTTCACAAAAAAGCAGGCGAATATAGCAAGAAAGTCATTTTGATGTAATTGGAAATTTTCATCGGGCTGCAAATTTTTTATTGATTTGTTTAGATTTAAAAAAAATATTTACATTTGCACCCCCAAACGAAAAGGTTTGGGGTTTCGTTCTGTATAATCCGGGGCATTAGCTCAGTTGGCTAGAGCGTTTGACTGGCAGTCAAGAGGTCATCGG
>JBKHBQ010000338.1:0-3537 GCA_046542305.1 Bacteroidales bacterium | reverse complement strand
TCACATCAAACGAATGCCGCCACGAAAGCTTTTTATCGGTGAGCAGCCTGATGCGGTACATGTAGGCGATGTCGCGGCCTGCCATCATGATTAGGGCAATAATCAGCCACAAAGCAGAATAGTAGGTCCAGTTGATGTCGTAAAAAGGCTGGGGGTCGAAATCACGAAATACCAGGTATGCGGCCACACCCAGCCCAAGGATCACCGGAATGATTACCCGCCTGAACTTGAAAATCTTTAAAACCCGTTCCTGTTTTTGACTCATGGCTGATGACAATATTTTTCAGCTTTCCGGCTGCAAAAGTCTTAATTATTTCTGCTTTTTAACTAACAAAAGCATTTAGATTATGTTAAGATTTCATATAATTTTTTAAGCAACTTTAATCCAATTAGTTATCATTATGGCTGGGTATTCCGGCTGACATAGTGGCTTTGCGGTGAAGTGCGGTTTGCGTCAATATGGCGTAAGATGATGCATATTTCGGGGTGGTACGAAAATTGAAAAAAGGACAAATACTGAATAAAATTTTGTAAACCGAAAAAACGAAAATAAAAAGAAAGGAGTAACACCATGACAATGATGAGATGGAATTCAAATTCACCGCTTGCCGATTTGTTTGAAGATCTGTTTGGCAACGAGCAAAACGAAAAAATGGAACGCAAAAACTACGAGTGTGCGCCTTCGACCAATATCGTCGAAAAAAACGAGGCTTTTGAACTGCACATGGCAGTCCCGGGTGTGAGCAAAAAAGATATTAAAATCGATCTTGAGAAGAATATTCTCAGCATCAGTTCGGAAAAAGGCGTGAAGGAAACTGAGGAAGAGGGTTCGAAATACACCCGCCGCGAATTTGCCTATGGCACTTTCTGCCGCTCGTTTACTTTACCCGAAACCATCGATACCGACAACATTAAAGCAGAGGTGAAAGATGGGATTCTTACCGTGGTTCTTCCCAAGAAAGAAGAAACCAAAATCAGCAAAGAGATCAAAATTTCATAAGTTTTATTGGGTTTGTTTATTAGGTGAACGGCCGGGCAATTTGTCCGGCCGTTTTTGTACATGCTAAAAGGTTCTCCCCGGCGTTATTTTTTTCCAGGTGTTTAATCACACGGCTTAAATTGTATTTTTGTGACTGAATTTTCAAAAGCATGTTGTTGAATAAGAGCCGGAAATCCTTTGTCAGTTTACTTTTTTTGATGCTGTTTGTGCAGGCCTGCAACGTTACACGCAATGTACCCGAGGGGCAATACCTGCTTATCGGCAATGAAATCGAGGTGAATAAGAAGGCCTCGGGGGTGAAAAAACTCAATTTTGATACCGACGAACTCACCGGACTTATTCAGCAAAATCCCAATAAAAGCTTCCTGGGTTTCATCAGGTTCGGGGTTTACATCAACAGCTTTTATGCAAAGAATAAAGACAGCAAATTCAGGCGCTGGCTAAATAAAAACCTGGGTACCGATCCCGAAATCCTCGATCCGTATCTTGTCGATAGATCCATGAAGCAGTTTGGCCTGTACCTGAACAACCACGGTTTCTTCTATTCCGGCGTCGACACCAGCATCATCATTCGCGGCAAGAAAAAAGCGAAGGTGAAATATACTCTCAACCTTTCGCAACCGTACCGCATTCATGATATCGAATACGAAATCCGGGATTCCACCCTAAAACGCATCATGCTGGCGGGCAACGAAAATCGGCTGATCCGTGAAGGACAGATCTACAATGCCAACCTGCTGGATGAGGAGCGTTACCGCATTACCAACCTGCTTCGAAATGAAGGGTATTACTTTTTTTCTCCGGAGTTTGTTTTTTACGAAATCGACAGCACCATCGGCCGGCGGCAGATGAACGTGTTTCAGAATGTCCAGCAAATGATGGTTCCCAGCGATACCAACCCCAACCATTTTATCGAAAGAGACCACCGCCGTTACCGGATTAACAAGCTGCTGATCAATCCCGATTTCAGCCCCATCCGTACCGACACTTCCAATATGCAGGTGTACGTGAATACCTCCAAAGATCCGCTGAGCCGTTACCGGTTTTATTTTCGCGACAAGCTGAAGATCAGGCCGCGGGCTATCCGAAATTCGATCTTCATCGATCCGCTGGAATATTATAATCAGCAAAGCGAACTAAATACCTACAAGCAATTGTCGAGTTTTCCGCTCTTCGGGTATACTTCCATCGATTTCAGGGTGGACGAAGATGCGAAACGGGTGACGGATACCTCGCATTATTATCTCAACAGTATCATCAACCTCACACGCCGGCCGGTGCAATCGTTTTCCATCGAAACCGAAGGCACCACTTCCGGAGGTAAACTCGGTCTGGCCGGGAACTTCGTGTACCAGAATCTGAACATTTTCAGGGGAGGGGAGGTGTTTACCATCAAGCTTACCGGCGGGGTGGAATGGCAGCAGGGCGGCGGTGCCCGCGACGACGTGTTCCTGTTTTTCAACACCATCGAATCCGGGGCGGAGGCCAGCGTTGATTTTCCTAAATTCCTGCTGCCCGTCTCCCAGGACCGCATCCCTAAAATCCTCAGGCCGCGCACCACCATCAAAACCGGGGTGAATTACCAGAACCGTCCCGATTACGAGCGTTACGTGACCAATGCTTCGTTTGGCTATAACTGGCGCGCCAAGCAATGGGTTACGCACATTCTTGTCCCGATCGAAATCAATTCGGTGTCGATTTTTCCGGATTCCAGCTTTATTCAGCGACTCGACGAACTGAACGATCCACGCCTCACAAACCAGTACACCGACCATTTTATTATGGCTGCCAAATACAGCTATATCTTCAACAACCAGGAGCGAAACAGGGTGAAGGATTTTATCTATTTCCGCTGGAACCTCGAATCGGCCGGTAATGTGCTGGATCTCGCCCAACACCTTGCCAAATCCTCTAAAGATGAGAGCGAAAGGTACACGGTGTGGAATATTCCGTATTCGCAGTACGTGAGGACGGATGTGGATTTCAGGTATTATTTTGCGCTGAGCGAAGAAAATACGCTGGTGTACCGAAATCTTTTCGGAATTGGCATTCCGTATGGGAATTCGAAGGTGCTGCCATTCGAAAAGGGTTTTTACGCGGGTGGGGCCAGCGATATGCGCGGATGGCGGTACCGTTCGCTGGGGCCCGGTTCGTACAGGGATACCACTGCAAATAATTTTGAAAAAATGGGCGACCTCATCCTGGAGGCCAACTTGGAGTACCGCTTTCCGGTGTACAGCTTTGTGAAGGGCGCCATCTTTGCCGATTTCGGGAATATATGGCTGCTGGAGTTCAGCGAAAACTATCCCGGCGGCAAGTTCGATTTCGGGGATGTGCTGAGCGAGGTGGCCATCGATGGCGGTGTGGGCATCCGGTTCGATTTCAGCTTCTTCATCTTCAGGATCGATGGCGCCGTGCCCCTGCGCGATCCGGCATATTCCGTCAATGACCGCTGGCGCCTGGGCCGGCTTCAGCTTAAAAACGTCATCTGGAATTTTGGAATCGGGTATCCGTTTTGATTTTTCTGTTCGTTGTTC
>JBKHBQ010000047.1:0-18941 GCA_046542305.1 Bacteroidales bacterium | reverse complement strand
TTGCGACGCCGATGGAAATGTGATCGGTGAAGTGACCTCGGGCACCATGTCGCCATCGCTGAAAAAAGCCATCGGGATGGGATACATCAATTCCGAACATGCCAGGTTCGGAAATGAGATTTTCATCCGCGTCAGGGATAAGCTGGTGGGTGCACAAATCGTGAAGTTGCCTTTTTATAAAGCATAGAATTAACAGTAATCAGGAAGAGGATGGCGTGCTGGTGTGCAGTCATCCTTTTTTCTTTTTGATGGAAAATAAACCTGCCATACAAATTTGTTTTTCTCCGGAATTGGCCGGGAGCCTGCATTCCATGGATGATGCCGTGGTGGTGGTTACCGACGTGCTAAGGGCCACCACCTCGATGATCGTTGCACTTGCAGGCGGCGTCAAAGCGGTGATCCCCGTGTCCGCACTCGATGAGGCCGTTGCATATAAGCAGCGCGGCTATATGCTGGCCGGTGAGCGGGGCGGGCAAAAGCTGGAATTTGCCGATTTCGGCAATTCTCCGGAAGAACTGCTGCGGGCTGATCTTGCGGATAAAAAGCTGGTTTTTACCACCACCAACGGTACACGGGCCATCCACACGGCAAGAAGTATCGGCAGTGAAGTTTATATCGGCGGATTTATCAACCTGTCTGCCCTGGCAAGCCGGCTGGAAAAATTGCTGAAACCTGTGGTAATTTTGTGTTCCGGCTGGAATGGTGCTTTTTGTATGGAGGATACACTTTTTGCAGGTGCCATGGCCGAAAAGCTGATGGCCTCCGGAAAGTTTATCCTGCTCGACGATGCCGCACATGCATCGGTTAGGTTATGGCAGGATGCAGAGGGCAACCCCATGGTTTTTGCAGAAGCATCCGCCCACCTGCAAAGGCTGCGCAGGCTGGGGGCTGCAGCAGATATTCAGTATGCTTTTCAGCAGGATATTTTCCGGATTGTTCCTGTATTGCAGGGCGAAGAAATTTGTATCCTTCACCCATCCGGTTGATAACAGAAAGATTTTTTGTTTATTTTCGGCCTATGAAAGTACATTTTATTGCTATCGGAGGCGCGGTGATGCACAACCTGGCCATCGCCCTTAAGCTGAAAGGCTACGATGTAAGTGGATCGGACGATGAGATTTTCGATCCGGCCCGCGCTAACCTGGAACGGTATGGTATTCTTCCCGACCAGACTGGATGGTTCCCCGAACGCATCACCCCCGATCTGGATGCCGTAATCCTGGGAATGCACGCCAGGCTCGGAAATCCCGAACTGGAAAAAGCCACTGAACTGGGGTTGAAAATCTATTCGTTTCCGGCGTATATTTACGAGCAATCGAAAAACAAAAAGCGCGTGGTGATTGCCGGCAGCCATGGCAAAACCACCATTACCTCCCTGGTGATGCATGTGCTGAAATATGCCGGAATAAATTTCGATTACCTGGTAGGGGCTAAAACACGAGGCTTCGATATCATGGTCAGGCTGAGCGATGCGCCCGTGATTGTGATCGAGGGTGATGAGTATCTCACCTCGCCGCTCGATCCGCGCCCGAAGTTTTTGCATTACTATCCTAATATTGCCCTTATCAGCGGCATTGCATGGGATCATATCAATGTTTTTCCCGATTTCGATCAGTACGTGGAGCAATTTGCAACACTGGTCCGCCTGATCGATCCCGATGGTACATTGATCTACAGCAATGAGGATGAGTTGCTGAAAAAAGTGGTGCAAAAGGAACATACACGTCAAAAGCTCATTCCTTATGATCTTCCCGTTTATTCCATCCGGAATATGGTAACGTACCTCCTTCCTGACGAGAACAAGGGCGAGGCCATTCCCCTGAAGCTTTTCGGTAAACACAACCTGCTCAACATCAGCGGCGCACAAAGCATCTGCCGCGAACTGGGGGTGGAGGATGAGCTGTTTTATGCCGCCATTCAAACCTTCAGAGGGGCCGATAACCGCCTGCAACTGCTAAACGAACAGGAGAGCACTACCGTATATAAAGATTTTGCTCATGCGCCTTCTAAACTTAAAGCCACGGTGGAAGCCGTAAAGAACCAGCATCCCGACCGGCGGCTGGTGGCGGTGATGGAACTGCATACATTCAGCAGCCTCAACAAAGGCTTCCTTCAGCAATATGCCAGCACGATGGATCCGGCCGAAGTGCCTGTGGTGTATTTCAACCCACACGCCATCGTCCTCAAAAAACTTCCTCATATCACCATGGAGGATGTTAAGGAGGGATTTGCCAACGACGACATGCAGGTATTCACCGACGCCTCCCTGCTCGAGGCTTTCCTGAGGAAGATCGACTATACCAACACCAATCTTCTGATGATGAGCTCGGGAAATTTCGGCGGGCTTAACGTGTCGAAGCTGGCCAAAGAAATTGTGTGATCTTAATTGTCCGAAGGCGAAATGAGCAGAAAAAATTTAGACAAGCTGATTTATTTGCTGGCCCTTGCGGTAAATGTTTTTTTGGTGTTTGTGTTATTTTCCGGGCTGAACGCGTATGAAACCAGTACTTTTTTCAACAGCGATGCACTTTATCTTCCCTCACTTTACAAGGATCTGATCGTGGAAGGTAAATCGCTTGAAGGATGGAATACGGCACCTTCGATCCTTTTGATGCCTGATGTGGTGTTGTATTTTTTACTCAGGGCGCTTACCGGCGATCTTATCGTGGCTTCATTTGTTTTTGGCCTCATCCAATACGTCGGAATTTTGGTGCTTGGCACACTGATCTACAGGATTGTTTTTTCTGACCTCAGCCTTGCGACCCCGGCGCTTATGGTGCTGCTGATGTCCACGTTTCACCTGGTAACGGTTATTTCCGGCTGGTATATTTTTTCCTCTTTTTTGTATCTCAACGGCTATCACACCGGCGCTTTTCTCATGGCGCTGATTTGCGTATGGCTTTCGTTGAAATACCTTTGCTGCCCCCGGCGTAATTTACTGATTATTCTGTATGTGCTTGTTCCACTGAGTGTGGCCTCCGACCTGTTGTTTATCCTGATGTTCCCGCTTGCTTTTGGTTTAGCCCTGCTTTTTCAGTTTTTGACCGGCAAGGACCAGCGAACCGGAAAGTTGCTGTTTCTCACTTCCGTTTCACTGGTGGCGGGGTTACTGATTTACTGGGCCATAAGGCAAAGCGGATACATCCATCTGGGACGTGCGTCAAATGTGATGAATCCGGATAAGGTTGCGGCTTCCTTTCACATGTTGACGAACCAACTGACCAGTTATTTATTGGTTTTTGATTTCAGGTCGCTGATCATTCTGCTTGCTGCGGCTTCACTGGTAACTCAGTTGGTTATTCTGATACGCAGAATGCTGAGAAAAAAATTCAGCGGACTGAAAACACTTTGGTTGCTTTTCTCCGTGCTGTTTATTTCCGGTATTTTTTCGGCACCTGTGATCACCGGCAGCTATTCCGGCTTCGATTCGGTGCGGTACAATTTTGCAGCCTACGTTCTGGCAATGATAAACCTGGGTTTGTTACTGTCCGGAGCTTTCATGAGTGGCAGGTTGACTTCAGATGTGGTCAGGGGGTTTTCTGCCGCAATGCTGGTGGCTGTTTTATACGCCGGCATTACAAATTTTTCTGCCTCCGGGCTGAAGGCGTTTTTCAATTACTATCCCGAGCTGGCGCAGGTTGCCGATGAGGTGGCGCAGCGTCATCAACTGAAAAAAGGAATCGCCAACTTCTGGAAGGCAAAATTTATTACCATGTTTTCGAAGGAAGGGGTGGAGGTATATCCGGTTTTCATCACAGGACATCCATATCATCACCTTGTGGATGAGGATGTTTTTTATGAAGAAACCAGCGAATTCAATTTTATCATTTTGTATGGTATGGATGACGAAAAGCGCTATATGGAGCGATTTCCCGAAGGTATTCCGGTGGAATCAGGATTGTTGAAAATTCGTTTGCTGCCTGATTTCAGGTTCCACAGAAATAGTAAAATGCCGATATACCTCAATGCCGAATAGCGGTTATTTCACCGGATTGACGCACATTACAGGAATTTGCGGCAAGTTGTAAATCATCTTTTCATTTTCCCTGCCGGTAAAAAATGAAGATTCAAACTCATCATTGTCAGTCATAATGATGATTAGGTCAGCCCGTTGTTCGATGGCGTAATTCAGCACCTGTTCTGCAAAATGGTTCTCCTTTTTCGCTGATGCCTTAACAAAACGAATATCCTCGAGCGTAAGCCGCGAGGTTACCAGATCGGTTAGCTGAGACAGGGTACGATTGATATTTTTGCTCTCGCTGTGGTAATGGTATAGGTGAATTTTGGCGTCGAAAAGCCTGGCAATGTCGATGCTGTGCTCGAGCTTTTCCATAAAATCGGTATCGAGCCCAAGCGGAAAAATGATCTTTTTGTATCCCTGCTGAACAATGCGGTTTTGTACCACAATCACCGGGATTTTTACACCCGTGATCACCCTGAGCGCCGAGCTTCCAGTAAGATGCTGAAAGCCGGTCTTGCCATGTGTGCCCAGCACCATCAGCCCGGCATTCATCTCTGCTGACACTTTTCTGATTTCTGTAAATATGGAACCATTTCGTACCAGGCATTTGGTGGTTACCTGGTGCTTTTTTCCGGTGGATTCGCACAGGTTTCTCATGCGGACACTGATGTAGTCGGTGGTTTTGCGGATGCGCTTCAGGTAAGTGCGGGTATCTTTGTTTACCACATGCAGCAGAAGCAGGGTGCCGTCCAGTTTGCGGGCAATTTCGGCGCCGTGCGAAATGGCATTATTGCAGACTTCTGAAAAATCGGTCGGTACCAGGATGGTTTCATTCATGATCGAGATATTGTTTTGATGAACCGGACCCGGTAAAAACCCTGTAACGCCCTAATTATTTTATTTTGCTCAGGATTTTTTGCCGGGTGAATGGAAATTGTTCGAGGAATTCCACCACATCTGGGCGGCAATGCCTTGGCCATGTGCGCTCCGCCCACTTTTCAAGGCATCACATGCTGCTCACACCGGACCGGGGATGCATGAAATCAAGCTTTTTCAGGCATTCATTTTAAGAAGGCTCATTCCGATGCCGCAGTGGAGGCATTTTTTCAGGTTGCAATAGCTGTTCTTTAGCTCCAGCAGGGCCTGCGATTCGAATGCGTTTTCGGCCCTGATGCCCGATTTCTTCCATCCGCTGGTAATGTAGTTGACTTCGGGTGCAAGCTGTATCAACAGCCCCACTGCCTTGTCCTGAAAATAGCTGTCGGATTTGATTTTTCCATACAAAAACAGAAACTGTACCACCGTATTGATGATGATGACCTGGGCTGCATGTTTGCCCAGGTGCTTTTCGCGCCTGGCCGAAGGTTTGTCGAAGGTGTAATGTGTATCCCAGTAAGGTGAGGCCTTTACATCGAAAAGTGCCTGAATTTGGGTGTGATTTTCTGTTTCGAGAATTTTGGAAAATAAATTCTCATGCTGATGCTGAAGTGCCGCGAACTGCGAGATTCTGATGGTTGGAAAATTGGAGGGCCTCAGCCTTAGAAATTTCCACAAATGCCCCTCCATCACCGGCAGAGAATACTTGTTTCGTAAAAAGCGGAATTCCTGTTTGAGTGCATTTGGGTATTCATCTTTAAATTCACGATTCAGCAAACCGGCCGTTCCAAAATACAGGGCCTCGAGTTGCATCAGGCGGTTGCGGTGTTTGGATATCAGTTGCTGTGATAGCATCCGGCTGAGCACCCTGAACGGTTGTTCGTTGAGTTTAAAGCCGAAATTTCCTGCCAGAACCTGGTAAAAAGTTTCGTCGAGGCTGTTTTTGTTGGTGTCGAGAAATCGCTGCAGTTCAAACGACTTGCGTTCCATTCGCTCAACAAACAGCCGTTCCATCCAAGCTTTGATGATGATGGGGCTGATCAGTTCCAGGTCGTTTTCGCAGGGAATCCAGTTGCGGTTGTGAAGGAAGTATTCGTACTTGCGGTACATTTTGTCGCTCATGTGGTCGCTCAATTGCAGGGTGGGGATGAAGTTTCCGCTGCGATCCACAATCTCGCGGTCGTGAACAAAAACCACATGCAGGATCACATTGCCATAGCCGTCATCTTCATCGTGATGGTGCTGATACCAGTCCGACGATTTCAAATGAACCTCCACATTGCCCGCCCACAGCGTTCCGCCTATTTTCACGCGGGCATTCGAAAAATCCGGCCCGGCATCGGTATTGTACCTTCCGGGATCTACAACCACAATCTCTTCGCCTTCGGTGCTGGCGGGATTTTGGCTATATAGCCTGTATTTCCAGATGAAATGCAAAAAATCTTCGGTCATGGGTCAGGGATTTATTTGTACCAAAGTTAGCAAAAAGCAAAATCTTAACAAGAAATAGTATAAATTATGGCTGCCGCAAAATGAAACCGTATTTTTTTTGTTGGATAGAAAAAAGAAGTTGTTGATGCCGGTGATGATTTTAAGGTGAAGGAAATGAGGGGAATAGTGTTTGTACATCAGTTTTTTTTCTGCGGCATCAACTTAAATATTTTTGAATAAAAAATGAAGGAACATAAATTTATTTAATTTTGTCAGGTTAAGATAGCATGAAGGTTATTTGCTATTCATGAAAGATTTAGTAACTTTGGTCAGCGGGATAGAATTCAAGGCGAGGAAACTGGCTGATCGCCTGCATGTTATCGAAAACGAGAACGTGCGATTGCAGCATCAAAACAAGCAGTTGCTCGAAGAAAGAGAAGAATTAAAATTAAAACTCAAACAATTAGAATATAGTAATCAGATAATTAAAATTGCAAAGGCTCTAGAGGGAAACAAAGGATCAACGAATGCAAAGCTTTTGATCAATGAACTTTTGCGGGAAATCGACAGATGTATAGGTCTTTTAAATGATTAACGACGATTTCAAATATTCCTGATGGAAAAATTTTTAATCACCGTTCGTGTAGCAGACAGGGAATACCGCGTAAACATCGGTAGACAGAAAGAAGCCCTGGTAAGACAGGCGGTTAAAATGATTGATGAAAATATCAAACAATATGCTGAAAATTTTGAATTTAAGGATAAACAGGATCTGCTCGCCATGGTGGTGTTGCAAAACACCATCAAAGCCCTGGAACTTGAAGAGCAGCTTGATTTTCAGCAGCAGAAGCTATCGGGAAAATTAGATGAGATCGACAGGATCCTGACCGGCCACCCGTCGGAAAAATAAAGTTCATCAGCCGTTCTTTGACAGTGACTAAAGAAATAACCCGCATTAATTCTTTACAGTTTGTAAACTCAACATTTTACACTTTAGGGTGATCTCAGCGAGTGTAGAACAGGCCTCCATCCCGGTTTCCGGGATTCCCGCCACAGGGACAGTGGACGTTCGAAGCTTGCGGTAACCTTAAACATGAAGACCTGGGGTTTACTAAACTCCTAATGTAATTAATGCGGGATTTTTTTTCACCTTTAGATTGCCGCGCACCTAAAAATGATGTAAGATGGATATGACATGTATTATGTTTGTGGTTATTGGGAGCGTTGTGGGACTGACAGTTGGGATCCTGCTTTCGGCAACCGTGCTTCGCAAAATTCTGGAAAAGAAAAGCCAGCTTTTGCTTGAAGAAGCCCAGGAAAAAGCCGAAGTAATCAAAAAAGAAAAGATCCTCCAGGCCAAAGAGAAGTTCCTGCAGTTGAAAGCCGAACACGAAAAGATCGTGAACGAACGTAACTCGGCTGTACAAAAACTCGAGAACAAAATAAAACAACGCGAAGCTGTAGTTTCTCAACGAATGGAGGAATTCAATAAGAAGGATAAGGAAATTGCGGTCATCAGAAAAAACCTGAACTCACAACTTGAAATTCTAAATCAGAGACAGGAAGAGCTCAATAAATCCTTCCAGATTCAGGTAGAACAGCTCGAAAGTATCTCGGGACTGACTGCCGATGAAGCCAAACAACAACTTATCGAAAGCCTGAAAGACGAAGCCAAAAGTCAGGCAATGGTACACATCCAGGATATTGTGGAAGAAGCCCGGCTGACTGCCAACCAGGAAGCCCGTAAAATTATCGTGGAAACCATTCAGCGCACAGCCGCCGAGAATGCCATAGAAAATACGGTTTCGGTATTCAACATCGACAACGACGAGATCAAAGGCCGCATTATCGGCCGCGAAGGGCGCAACATCAGAACCCTCGAAAGTCTGACGGGCATCGAAATCATTATCGACGACTCGCCGGAAGCCATTATCCTGTCGGGATTCGATCCGGTGCGGCGCGAAATTGCCAGGCTGTCGCTTCACAAACTCGTGACCGACGGCCGGATTCACCCTGCACGTATCGAGGAAGTGGTGGCCAAAACCAAGAAGCAGATCGAGCAGGAAATTATCGAAACCGGTAAACGTACCTGCATCGACCTCGGCATCCATGGGATGCACCCCGAGCTGGTGCGCATGGTAGGGCGGATGAAATACCGTTCATCGTACGGGCAGAACCTGCTGCAGCACTCCCGCGAGGTTGCCAATCTTTCGGCTACCATGGCCGCCGAACTCGGCCTGAATCCAAAGCTGGCCAAACGCGCCGGATTGCTCCACGACATCGGCAAGGTGCCTGACAACGAGTCGGAGTTGCCGCACGCAATGCTGGGTATGAAGCTCGCCGAGAAGTTCAAGGAGAAAGATGAGGTATGCAATGCCATCGGTTCGCACCACGACGAAGTGGAGATGACCACCCTGCTGGCGCCCGTCGTGCAGGTGTGTGATGCCATTTCCGGTGCACGTCCCGGAGCACGCCGCGAGGTGGTGGAGGCTTACATCCAGCGCCTTAAAAATCTCGAAAACCTGGCTTTGTCCTACCCCGGAGTGGTGAAGACTTATGCCATTCAGGCCGGCCGCGAACTGCGCGTTATAGTTGGTGCAGAGCAGGTGTCGGACGAGCAGGCAAATGTTTTGTCCTACGACCTGTCCAGAAAAATCCAGGATGAAATGACCTACCCGGGACAGATCAAGATCACGGTAATACGTGAAACCCGGGCTATTAACTATGCAAAATAGGTTTTGCTTTATCTAAGCAGACTACATACGAGCCATTTCAGGAAAGCTGCTGATCATAATACACTGCGATCAACAGCCAACTGAAATGGCTTTTTATTTACAAACCACAAATTTTTACCAAAAAAATGAATCACTATCAACGACTTTCTTTGATGTTGCTGCTTGCCATGCTACCTGTGTTCATGGCAGCGCAACAGGCCGGCAGCCTTACTCCCGGCGAACTCACCGGGATTAAAAAATCTGTAGCCGATGATGATGCGACCCGGGCACGTATCAATGCCATTTCCAATAATGGTATTCAGGAGCTGGCCCTGAACCGGGCCAATGTAGGCACGGTTGACAAGCACTTTTCGCACCGCGTAAGAACCAAGGGCATTACCGATCAGAAATCCTCCGGCCGCTGCTGGCTCTATACGGGGCTTAACGTGATCCGTCCGCAGGTGATCGAAAAGTACGATATGGAAGGTTTTGAGCTCTCGCAAACCTATCCTTTTTTTTGGGATCAGCTTGAAAAAGCCAATCTTTTTCTTGAAGGGATCATCGAATCGGCGGATAAACCCATGGACGACGAGTTTGTGGAATGGCTGCTGAAAAACCCCATCGGCGACGGCGGGCAATGGACCGGCGTGGTTGATTTGGTTGAAAAATACGGGCTGGTTCCTTCTGAAATAATGCCTGACCCCAAAAATGCCGAATCCACAGGGTGGATGTCGAGGCTGCTACGTCGCAAGCTGCGCGAACAGGCATTAGATCTGCGCCTGATGAAAGCCGATGGCAGCAACACCGAACAGCTTCGCGGAGAAAAGGTGGAAATGTTGGGCGATATTTACCGGGTTCTGGCACTCAGCCTTGGCGAGCCGCCGACGGAATTCCAGTGGCGCTACAAGAAATCCAATGGCGAATTGAGTGTGATGAAAACCTACACCCCGCAGTCGTTTGCCCGAGAATTTGTGCAGGTGGACCTGAACGATTACGTGATGTTCATGAACGATCCCAGTCGCGAATACCATAAATTATACGAGATCGAATACGATCGCCACATTGTTGAGGGCGGCAACTGGAAATACATCAATCTTCCGGCCGATGAGATCAAGGAATTTGCGAAGGAATCGATCCTGAACAATGAAGCCATGTATTTCTCTTGTGATGTGGGCAAGCAGCTCAACCGTGACCAGGGTACCCTGGATGTGAACAATTACGACTATAGCGCCTTGTTTGGTGTTGATTTCGGCATGAACAAGACCGAACGCATCCTGACCAACGAAAGCGGCTCCACACACGGCATGGGGCTGATGGGCGTGGATTTGACCGAAGATGGCAAAGCCCGCAAATGGCTGCTCGAGAACAGTTGGGGGTCGTCATCAGGCCATAATGGTTTTTTGATTATGACCGACGAATGGTTCGACGAATACATGTTCAGGCTGGTGGTGCGCAAGAAATTTGTATCGGAGGAAGCGCTGAAAATCCTCGATACCGAGCCGACCATGCTGCCGCCGTGGGATCCGATGTTTGCCCCCGAGCAGTAAAGAATTTTTATTAAATCTGCCAAAGCTCATCCTTCAGGGTGAGCTTTTTTCATTTTATTTCCTAAACAAAAACAGCCTTCCATCAGTTATTAGTTTAAATAAAAATCCAACCGATGAAAAACCTTACTCCATTCGTTGCCCGCGTGTTTCTGTCGCTCATTTTCCTGTTTGCGGCCATCCGCAACCTGATCAATCCTGATGCCGTGATGGCCAATATGGCTGCGCATGGAATGCGATTTACGCTGTTTTTCCTGATTGCTGCAATGGTTGTTCAGTTTGCCGGAAGCCTGTCGCTAATTTTCGGGTATAAGGCAAGGATCGGTGCCGGATTGTTGATTCTTTTCCTGATCCCTTCCACGCTGATTTTTCACCTCGACTTTTCGGAGCCGCAGCAAAATATTCAGTTCCTCAAAAACCTCGGCCTGATTGGCGGCTTAATGTTAATAATGCAGTACGGGCCAGGAGCCATAAGCTTTGACAGGAAAGTCTGATGTTAATAAAATGCATTTTTTCGGCGCCCATTCAGGCGTATCTTTGTAACACAAATCTGCCTGATATGAGTCGAATTATTAAACCTTCCGTGACCGGTCGCATGGCGAGGATGATCATGTTGGTCCACGTTCTTGTATCACTTCCCGTTTTATTGCCTGCCCAGAGTTTTGTGTGGGCCAAAACCCGGCCGCTCGATTATTCACTTAATCCCGAAATGCTTAATTATACCGTGGCGGTAAGCAATGCCGGCCAGGTTTATTTTGCCGGATTAAAGAACTTTTCCAACCATTACAGCAATGAAGCCTTCGGGGATAATTTCTTTATCTGCTATGATGCGGATGGAAATCAAATCTTCGAGAAACTGTTCACCGGCGAATGCGTGGTGAAAAACATGCACGTTTCAAAAGATGGATTTATTCATCTTGCCGGATTAATCCGTGGTGATGTGGAATTTGCGCCGGGGCAAACCATGACATATTCCGGCGAGGGGGCCAATGCATTTCTGGTGCGGTTTTCTGCCGATGGCAGCTTTTCGTGGATGAAAAACCTGAGTGAAATCTACGTTTTTGCCGATCAGGTGCGGGGCATCACTTCCGATGAGCAGCATCATATTTTTGTAGTCTACAACGACAATACCAACGCCAACTCCTTCATCAGGAAATTCGATGCCGCTGGGGATGAAATGCTTTTGGTGCAGCAAACTTCCGTGGCTGTAATTTCATCCATCGACATCGATGCCGACGGAAATATCGTGGTTGCAGGTTCATGTCCCAGTTCCACCGCTACCTTTGGCGGCATACCCTATAATTCAGGGTTTGCCTATGCTCTGTATGTGGCAAAATACAATGATCAGGGCCAGAATCAGTGGGTTAAATTTGTGGAGGATGTTACCTGCCAGAATCCGCGGGTTCGGTGCAGCCCTGCCGGCGATTATTACGTTTCAGGACATTTGTTTGATGGATTCGAATTCGGAGGCATCCCAACAAGCGGACCGGCCTGGGTGTACGATTTTTTTATGGCGAAAATGAACGCCGATGGCGATTTTGAATGGGTGAAGGAAGTTCCGGAAACCACTGATGGCGATGCCTCCGTTGGCAGGCTGAATCATCTGGCTCTTGATTACTACGGCAATCCGTACTTGTCAGGATTCACACGCGGCCAAATCCAGTGGGACGAAAACTGGCAAAGTGAAGTGGTGAACCGCGGGATACTGGCAGCAACGTACACGTCAGGTGGTGAATACCGTTGGATAAAATTTGGTTCGGGCGGATGGAATGCACAATCGATAGCAGTTTTTTCACCCGACGAAATTTACATTGCCGGTACTGCACTCGGGCAGATGCAACTCGATGATATCACGGTTACTGCGGCAGGGTTTTACTATCCCTTTCTGGCCAAAATTGAAGATGTCACTACCCAAGCCGGAAATGATGCCCTTGCAGGTACAATCGAAATCTATCCAAATCCTGCAAAAGACAAATGCACGATCAGAACCGCAAAGCCCGGGCAAATGGTCAGCGGATACCAAATCCTGAATTCCGGTGGTGCGATAGTAGCAGCAAATGAACAGGTTTTTGCTCCGGAAATGGTGATGGATGCAGGAAATCTGGAAAAAGGAATTTATGTAGTGAGGGTAAAGTTCACGGACGGAACGGTGGCTTCCGAAAAACTGGTCGTGATCCGGTAAAATAAAAAACACCCGGAAAGCCGTGGCTCTCCGGGTGCATTCTGATGAATTAAATCCAAATTCGTGATAATATCCTGAATCCGGATTAATCTTCCGGATGAATTGCCTCTACGGGGCAAACGTCTGCGCATGCGCCGCAGTCGGTGCAAACATCAGGATCGATCTTATAGATTTCGCCCTCGGAGATTGCTTCAACGGGGCATTCATCAATGCAAGTACCACATGCGGTACAATCATCTGTGATTACGTATGCCATTTTTAATCAATTTTTAAGATTTAACAATCGGTGCAAAGTTTATAATATTTTCCTATTAACGGAGTATAAATTAGCTGATTTCAAAAATTTATAGACAGTCTAAATTGTTGGATAATGTGATGATTTGCTGCTGCTGTCATTGGTTTTCAGTTCTTTGCTACGGTGTTTAAAACGGCAGGCATTCCTGAATATTGTACCTTTGCCCTGGTAAAATCAAACATAAAGAACAGATGAATATCACCGATTTTCAGAAGCAGATCCTGCAGGGTATTCCGGAGCAATTGCCGGTTGCACAGCCCTGGGACGACAGTGTTTCGCACGCACCCAGGCGAAAGGATATTCTGGGCAGGGAGGAAAAAAAACTTGCCCTTCGCAACGCATTGCGATATTTCGACCCGATGCACCATGAGGTGCTGGCTCCCGAATTTGCCGCGGAGCTTGAAGCGTACGGCCGCATCTACATGTACCGCTTTCGCCCGAGTTATGAAATGTATGCAAGGCCCCTCGAAGAATATCCATGCCGAAGCAGGCAGGCCGCTGCCATTATGCTGATGATCCAGAACAACCTGGACCCGGCTGTTGCCCAGCATCCGCACGAGTTGATCACCTATGGTGGCAATGGCGCTGTTTTTCAAAACTGGGCACAGTACCTGCTTACCATGAAATATCTGGCCGAAATGACCGATGCGCAAACCCTGGCCATCTACTCCGGCCATCCCATGGGGCTTTTTCCCTCGCTTAATGATGCGCCGCGGGTGATCGTGACCAACGGCATGGTTATCCCGAACTATTCGAAACCGGATGACTGGGAGCGGTTCAATGCACTTGGCGTTTCACAATACGGGCAGATGACCGCCGGATCGTACATGTATATCGGTCCGCAGGGAATCGTTCATGGAACGACCATCACTGTGCTCAATGCCGGCAGGATGATTCAGAAGGATGGCAATGATGGGCTGGCAGGAAAATTCTTCGTCACCTCGGGACTCGGCGGCATGTCAGGCGCGCAGGCAAAAGCGGCGGTGATCGCCGGCGCTGTGGGTGTAATTGCCGAAATCAATGAAAAGGCCGCCGTAAAACGTCATGAGCAGGGCTGGGTGGATGAACTGTATTATGACCTGGATGAGTTGATCGACCGTATGCAAAAAGCACGGGAAAACAAGGAGGCGGTTTCGTTGGCCTACGTGGGAAATGTGGTTGATCTTTGGGAAAAACTGGTTGAAAGAGATTTTCATATCGAGCTGGGTTCCGATCAAACCTCGCTACACAACCCCTGGGCCGGCGGCTATTATCCCGTTGGGTTGACCTTTGAAGAATCCAACAAAATGATGTCGGATGATCCGGAGCAGTTCCGCCAAAAAGTACGCGAATCGCTGCGCAGGCAGGTGGCGGCCATCAATAAGCTCACCTCGCGCGGAATGTATTTCTTCGACTATGGCAATGCCTTCCTGCTCGAATCGAGCCGTGCCGGCGCGGATATCCTTAAAGAAGACGGTGATTTCAAATATCCTTCCTATGTACAGGATATCATGGGGCCTTTGTGTTTTGATTATGGATTCGGGCCCTTCCGCTGGGTATGTACATCGGGGAAACCCGAAGACCTCGACTTCACCGACCGGATCGCCATGGAAGTGCTGGAGCGGATCGCTGCAACGGCACCTGAAGAAATTACACAGCAGATGAAGGATAACATTCGCTGGATACGTGAGGCAAAAGTAA
The DNA here is from genome assembly GCA_046542305.1 of Bacteroidales bacterium. GTDB lineage: Bacteria > Bacteroidota > Bacteroidia > Bacteroidales > 4484-276 > JBKHBQ01. The sequence continues at coordinate 4,258 of JBKHBQ010000047.1, read as the reverse complement.
ACAGATTGGTGGTAGGCTCACAGGCCCGTATTCTTTATGCCGATGCCGAGGGGCGGATCAGAATTGCTGCTGCTTTTAACCAGGCCATCCGGGATGGAAAACTGTCAGGACCAGTAGTGCTGGGACGTGATCACCACGACGTTTCAGGTACGGATTCACCCTTCCGCGAAACCTCAAACATCTATGACGGCTCACGCTTCACTGCCGATATGGCTGTACAAAATGTAATCGGCGATGCCTTCCGCGGAGCTACCTGGGTTTCGCTGCACAATGGCGGCGGCGTAGGCTGGGGCGAAGTGATCAACGGGGGCTTTGGCATGGTGCTCGACGGTTCTGACGAAGCCGACAGACGTTTGCGCATGATGCTGCACTGGGATGTGAATAATGGCATTTCACGCCGTAGCTGGGCACGCAACGAAGGTGCCGTATTCTCCATAAAACGGGCCATGAAGGCCGAACCACTGCTGAAGGTAACCTTGCCGAATATGGCTGACGACAGCATTATCGATGCGTGTATCGGATAAAAACAGGATTTCTCAGGAGATTCCTTGCTTCGCCCGAAAGGGTAAGTGCTACCAGAGGTTATTTTAAGAAGGCTCTTGCTAAATGCCTCAACTTAATTCCTTTGCGTGGCGAAGCGAAGAATCTAATCTTTCAATAATCATTATTTTAATTTTTCCCCCACATTACTGGTTTTCTATATTAATTTAATGTTAACAGAAATACGCCGGGACCGTTCGATGCCGGTTTTTTTTATTATGAAACATAGAAGGAGGAAATTTGCAGTAGCTTTTTATAATAAACTGTTGATAACTTCGCGCATATTTAAGAATATTTTAACAGCCTGATCTTGAAATCCGCAGCCCAATTACTATAACTTCGCCGCTTAGTTTTTTTTAAAACCTGATATATTATGCAAAGATTTACAGCTCTGGAAGCGATTTCCTCCAGGAAGCCGACGGTGGTTCACCCGCCTCACGGAAAAATTTCGGATTATTTCGGTGAGTTGACCTTCAACGACACGGCCATGCGCGAATACCTTACCCGTGATGCTTACGAAAAAGTTCAAAATGCCATTCATCGCGGTGAAAAGATCGAACGGAAAATTGCCGACCAGATCGCTTCGTCTATGAAAGCCTGGGCCACCGGAAAGGGAGCCACCCATTACACGCACTGGTTTCATCCGCTTACCGGATCCACCGCCGAAAAGCACGATGCTTTTATCAATCCTGTAGCCGGCGGCAAAGCCATCGAAAATTTTCATGGCACCGAGCTTATCCAACAGGAACCCGATGCCTCGAGTTTTCCGAGCGGCGGCATTCGAAATACCTTCGAAGCCCGTGGCTATACCGCATGGGATCCAACTTCTCCGGCTTTTATTCTCGACAATACGCTTTGCATTCCCACTATTTTCATTTCATATACCGGGGAGGCGCTCGATTTTAAAACGCCTTTGCTAAAAGCACTCAACAGCATCGATAAGGCAGCTGTTGAAGTTTGCAAATATTTCCACAGCAATGTAAACAAGGTGATTGCCACCCTGGGCTGGGAACAGGAGTATTTCCTGGTGGACCGGGCGCTTTTCAATGCACGCCCAGATCTGGTTCTTACGGGACGGACAGTTTTTGGCCATGCTTCGGCCAAGGATCAGCAGCTTTCCGATCATTACTTCGGGGCTATTCCCGCCAGGGTAATGGAATTTATGAAGGAACTGGAATACGAATCGCACAGGCTGGGTATCCCCGTAAAGACACGCCATAACGAGGTGGCACCGAATCAGTTTGAGCTGGCGCCGGTTTTCGAGGAGGCCAATCTGGCCGTGGATCACAATCAGCTTTTGATGCACCTGATGAAACGTGTGGCCAACCGCCACAATTTTACGGTCCTGTTGCACGAAAAACCCTACGCCAAAGTTAACGGCTCCGGGAAGCACAACAACTGGTCGTTGCTGACCAATACGGGGATCAATCTGTTGTCGCCCGGTAAAGACAGCAAGTCGAACCTGCGTTTTCTCACTTTCCTGATAAATATCCTCAAGGCGCTACACGATCATGCCGACCTGATCAGGGCCGCCATTGCCACTGCGGGCAACGATCACAGGCTGGGCGCCAACGAAGCTCCACCGGCCATCATTTCTGCCTTTATCGGGAAACAACTCACCCAGGCCCTCGAGGAGCTTGAAAGCCAGGGCACCGTGAAAAAAGATAACGGCTCGGGACTGAACCTGAACATCCCCAAAATCCCTGAAATCCTGTTTGATAATACCGATCGCAACCGCACATCCCCGTTTGCGTTCACCGGCAATAAATTCGAGTTCCGTGCTGTGGGCTCGTCGCTCACCTGCTCAAAGGCTATGACACCGCTCAACCTGATTCTTGCCACACAGTTGAAGCGGTTTAAATTGGATGTGGATGCACGCATAAAAAAGAAGGTGAAGAAGCAGGACGCAATCCTGCAGGTGCTTCGCGCGTATGTGAAGGATTGTAAATCAATATTGTTCGAGGGAAATTCCTACAGCAACGAATGGATGGCCGAGGCAGAGAAGCGCGGACTTTCGAATATTAAATCCACACCCCATGCGCTGGTAAAATCGTTGACCGACGAAACCATCAGCATTTACGAAGCCGAGGGAATTCTCACAAAACGCGAGATCATCGCCCGGCATGAGATCAAATTGGAAAAATATACCAAGCAAATCCAGATCGAATCCCGGGTGATCGGCGATCTTGCCACCAATCATATCATTCCTGTGGCCATAAAATATCAGAATATTCTCATCGAAAATGTAAAAGGGCTCAAGGATGTGCTCGATATCAAAACTTTCGTGAAGCTTTCAAAAAATCAGTTGCAGAACATCAAGGATATTTCCGATCATATTTCCGAAATCAGGGATAATGTTGCCAAAATGATCGAAGAGCGGAGGATTGCCAACAGGATCGAAAATACGGAGCAGCAGGCAATTTATTACAACGAAAAAGTGCTGCCTTTTTTTGACGTTATCCGCTATCATGTGGATAAACTCGAACTGATGGTTGACGATAAACTATGGCCGCTTCCCAAATACCGCGAACTGATGTTTTTAAAATAATTTCAGGCTGATACCCGTTGTATCCACGAGGCTTCTTCACAAAATCTCTTTTTTTATTCTTAAGGATTTGCGTAATATTTAGCTGTTAAGTGATCATTTCAATAAATATCACTGCTTTCTTCGGTTACCTGAATAGTTACAGGATTTCCGTAATTTTATGGCCGAAAATAAAATTGAATCGTGAAAAGAAATACAACTGTTTTTTTACTTATTGGTTTCCTAATTAGCGCGTTTCCCGTTTTCGCGCAGGTGAATGTTTATCATGTAAATGCTTCTGCGCAGGCACCGGCCCGCGACGGTGTTTTTTATACCCTGCCCCGAACCGTGCTGAAAATTGATGTGGTTGTGAAAGCTGAAGAAAAAATCAAAGGTCCTTTGTCGGACTATGCAGCGCAGTACCTTGGCCTTGAAAATGTGGTGAATTTTGATTACACCGATTATTTTATTGAAGAGGTATTGATCAGTACGCTCACCGAACCCGATCCGTCGCAGTTGTATTATATTGAGGCCGGTGAACGCGGATCGAAGGACTTTAAGACGCTGAATGTAGGATTGGAAGAGCACGGATATTTAACCTATGTCAACAATCTTGATAACGAACTCCAAACCGACAGGGTGGCAGAGCAGCCGGTGGTAGTGATTAAAACACCGGACGGAAGGGAGTTTTCCGAATTTATGCTGAATGGCATGATTGATAAGAAGCAGGATACCATCATCCGGCGGGTGACGGTGGATACCTCCCTTACCGAGCAGTTTTTTTTCAGAACCAGGGTGGTTGAAAAGGGCACCGAAGAACTGGCCCTCGAGACGGTGGAAAAAATCGAGCAGCTCCGCGAATCCAGATATAAATTGCTCACGGGATTTCAGGAAACAGCGTATGAAGCAGGTACCATCACCTATATGGATCAACAATTGAAACAACTCGAAAAACAATACCTCGACCTGTTTCGTGGAAAAACCGTGACGGATTTCTCTGTTTATACTTTTTACTATACCCCCGAAAATGCCGATGATGCCGGGGATGTGCTGTTTCGCTTCTCGGGTAGTGCCGGAATTGTGAAAGGACGTGGCGGTTCGGGCGAGGAGGTTACGCTTAAGATCCAATCGCTGGGCCATGGGCAGGAAGCTTCAGGATTTTCATCGCCAAAAAACAATGACCAGCCATACAAG
>JBKHBQ010000046.1:0-18982 GCA_046542305.1 Bacteroidales bacterium | reverse complement strand
CCCATTCCACCAACGGTTGACGCTTCCAAGACCAGGATATCGGATCCGGCGGAGCAGTACTGAGTTTCTCTGCCTTCCCGCTCGACCCGTGCCAGGAACCGGCTACCGACGAATTGGTGGTTACCATTCTTCCGCTGCCGTCAGTCAGCCTGCCCGCTACCATGGAGGTGTGCGAAACCCAAGCAATGTGGCTCACGGCGGACGCAACGGATTATGCATCCGTACAATGGACCACCGACGGTGACGGCAGCTTCAGCGATCCCACCTCCATCACCACCCGGTATTTTCCGGGACCATTGGACCTTATGACAGGTGAACTGAATATTACCACTTGTGTGGAAGGCAGCGCCCCATGCTTTGGAAGCGACTGTGCTTCTCTCTATATGACCATCAGCAAAGCCGCTACCACCAATGCCCCCGCATCGCGCACAAAATGCGAAAGCGATCCGGTGCCGCTAAACAGTGTGGCTTTCAACTACAGCTATACGCTTTGGACCACCGCCGGCGATGGAACTTTCGAAAATCCCGGTGTATTAAACACTACCTATTATCCCGGCGAACAGGACAAGGAAAACGGCGGCACCGTTGTAACCATCAATGCGTACGGCAACGGAGCCTGTGCGAATTATCCGGCCACCAAGGATGTTGAAATCATCCTGCTCCCGCTTCCGGATGTTGATGCCGGAGACACACAAGTGCTTTGCTACGGCTACAACCTACCGCTCGATGCCACGGTAAGCAACTATACCAGTCTTGCCTGGAGTACCTCGGGTGACGGAACTTTTAGCAACCCTTCCTCCCCCGCTACAACATACTTCCCGGGTAATAATGATTACAACAGCGGATATTTTGAACTGACATTATCCGCACAGGCAGTAGCACCCTGCGTGCTTTCGGTTTCGGATGTTTTGGAAATTACGGTGGTAGAACAACCCACTGCAGAAATTCTCACGCCGTCGGGTCAACAGCTTTGCGAGGGTGAAAGTTTTCAGCTTGGGGTACAGGCCGGCGATTTTCTGGCACTGGAATGGGAAAGCGCGGGAGATGGTTATTTTGATGATCCCACAAGCCTGAATCCGGTTTACTATCACGGACCGGTAAATGATCTGAGCGGGCAACCCCTCACCATATCTGTAACAGCTTTTGCGGCACCCGACTGCGGGCCCAATGCCTCGGACCAGATTGTGGTATCGTTCAATCAAAGCCCTGAGGCATCCGCAGGAGCGGACATGGTAATCTGTGAAACCGGTGGACAGCTTTCGGCAACTGCCGTAAATTATGGCGCACTGCAGTGGGAAACCACGGGCGACGGGAGTTTCTCCAACCCGGGCATCCTGAATCCTGATTATTTCCCCGGTCCCGGCGACGTGAGCCAGGGTGTGGTAAGCATTTGTCTGTATGCTACAGGGATCGGAAGCTGCGATGATGCTTCGGACTGCCTGCAACTGGATATCATTGCGGAACCCTACATCGACATCATTCCAGACTCGGAAACCATTTGCTGGGGAGAAGTATATGTTTTTGAGAATGTGGTTGCCGAAAATTATGACGACCTGCTCTGGTTTACGGTGAATGGGAGCGGGAATTTCAGCGACGAAAATGCTGTTCATCCCACCTACTACCCGAGCCCGTTGATTGACTATCCGCAGGGCTGCATCAATATTGGTGTAATTGCAGCAGCGATCTCTCCCTGCGAACTGATGGTAGAGGATTTCATGGAACTGTGTTTTCAGGCGCCGCCTGAGGCCGACGCCGGAAATGATATTACCATCACCGAAGGAGAATCAGCGGTGCTGAACGGCTTTACAGAAAATGCAGCCAACACAGTGTGGCAAACATCCGGCGACGGCAGCTTCAGCAATCCCTTCAGTGCAACCACTACTTACTTTCCGGGTGATGAAGATATTCAGAACGAATCCGCAGAACTCACGCTTATAGCCTTTCCCTATGAGAGTTGCCCTATCCCGGCATCCGACCAGGTGCAAATCACCATCCGGCGTTTGCAGGTAATAACACTGCCGCAAGGATGGAGTGCATTCTCCTCCTTTGTTGATCCGCTGAATAATGATTTTGAAGCCGTGATGGCACCGGTGAACAACAGCATTATTTTCGCTCAACAAATGAACCAGGTGTACTGGCCTGAGTACGGCATCAATACCATAGGCAATTTTTCAAATACCGAAGGATACATCGTAAAAATGGAATCTGCACAAACCCTCCCGATCACAGGCACACGCTATACTCCGGGAAACATACAAATTCCGGAAGGCTGGAGTATCTTGCCGGTTCTTTCGGAATGCCCGGTTTCATATGTATCCCTCACCGGCCAGCTACAGCAGAAGTTGATCATCGTTACAGAAATAGCGGGCACGGATGTCATCTGGCCGCAACAGGGAATATTCAGCCTCCAATGGCTGCAACCAGGCAAGGCATACATGATCAAGCTATCGGAGCAGGGAACCTTTAACTTTCCACAGTGCAATTAACCTCCGGTGGTTAATAAATTATTTGGAAGTAATACACCTGCATGATCATATTTTATAACTTTGATCCATTAATACATTGATTGCAAACTATGTCGGAGAACCGGCTGATAACAGCGAGCTTCGGCAAAACTAAAATAAGGTGTAGCTATGAAATCGACCAATGGAACTTCAAAGCAACTGCCGGTGAACACGGCCACAAAAACTGTATTTTTTTTCCTGTTGATTTGCGCACTGACAACATACGGGCAAATTACACCGGAGCTTATGGAAAAACTGCGTGCCCCGCGAAACTGCAATCTTCCTCCCGATTGGGAAGCTCCGGTTTTTACAAGCAACATCCATGCAATTACCCTTCCCGAACAGGCAAAAATTCACATCAACGGGCAGTACATTAATGCCGGAGATGTAATCGGGGTATTTTATACGGATGAGGACGGAGAGCTAAAATGCGGTGGATATGACTGCTACACCGATACCAGCGGGGTGATTTTCCCTGCATACGGCGATGAGGCCATGACCCCGGAGAAAGAAGGATTTGTTTTTGGTGAAACCATGGTTTTTAAACTTTATTCATGGACCTGCGGACGCACCTTTGAAGTGGATAACATCATCTATGATGAAAATTTTCCGAGTACAAACCAATGGGCGCCGCTGGGATTTACGGTAATAGACTATATGGATGCCTGGACCGATTACGAATGCCAGATCGCAGCAATCTTCAGGGCCAAGGTTACAGATCCGTTTAAATTAAAGAAAGGCTGGAACGAATTTCTGATGCCGCAGGAAGTAATAAACCTGCGACAGTTTATCAGCAGGCTCGGCACTAACCTGATTATCGCAGTGCCTTTATCAGGAAAGGGTGTTTACTGGCCTGAACAGCAAATTTTTTCGCTGGAACAATTCCTTCCCGGAAAAACCTACCGCATTAAGCTGCAGGAGGATGTGTGGCTGGAAGACATTCAATAATACTTATAAAAATAATACAAAAAGAGGCTGTCAAAAAAGGTCTCTGCGATTTCTTTGTGGCACTCGGTGATACATCTTAATGATTGTTGCACAGAGCATCACAAAGTAGACAAAAGTTGCGCAAAGCCACAGATTGGTCATTGCTTTTTTCTACTTTTTGTACAGCCTCTTTTCTGCACATAACAAATAATTTCTATTTCAAGATCAGTTTTTCTGTTGTTGTAATTCCATCGCTTTCGATACTGACCACATAATTGCCTTTTGGAAGATGGCCCAGGCTAAGGCTAATTCTGGCATTTTCGGATTGCTCTTCCATGACGGTTTTTCCTGTTATATCGATGATTCTGATCACTGCCTGCTGAGCCGAAGCCAGATTGATATTTATCATATTTGTGGCAGGGTTCGGATAAAGGGAGAAGTCCGATTCATGCTTCTCCGATACAGAAATGGAGAGATCGAGCGGGTATTCGGTCGTAAAAAAGCCGCGTCCGTGAGTAGCGGCCAGTACGGTATTATCGGCTTCGCGAAGGCTGAGCATATCCACCCTCACATTGGCCATGCCCTGAATATCCTGTTCCCAGTTTACGTTAGAAGCACTCATGTAGTTTGTGGTCCAGATTCCCAGTTCGGTGGCCAGCATCACCTGCTCATCGTTCTCGGGATGATACAGCGCCCAGCGCACCGGGATATCAGGCAGGTTACCCTCTTTTTGTTCCCAGCTTTCTCCGCCATCCAGTGTTTGCCATACCGATTCCACGCCGTAATTGGATAAGGTAACAAGCATCACATCTTCGTTGCTACCGATGGCAATGCTTGAAACATAGGCTTGCGGGAATTCATCGGCGGTGAGTTCGGTTACCTCCGGATTAGCCTGGGCATTGTCGAGCCTGAATACCCTTCCCGAAACAGTTCCGAGAAAAATAGTAGCTGTACCGGGGTCGCTGTGCGGCGATACACTTACGTGCGAAAAGTACGTATCGGTATTGGTGGGAAGGGAGATAAAACTTCCATTCGAATTATATGGAATCCCGGTAATACGCAGGATCATATTAGAATGGTCGCCGGTAAAAGTTACGGCATTTGCGTAAAGCGTATTATTCTGCACATCGAAATCGGCGGGATTAATGAATACTCCGCTGTAATAATCCAGGTCATCATAATAATTCCAGTTTAAAAATACCCTGTATCTGTTATAATAAATGGAAGTCATGAGCATTTCCAGTTCATCATCAAAAAAGCAGTATGCTCCGTCTCCGCCATGGATCATGTGGTTAATGGTTAGCGGCTGATCCTGATAAAGCAGGGTGCCGTTATCCTGAAGGCCACCGCAATAGATCCTACCGCCTGGTTCGGGAATAATGTCGCAGGTGTAAAATTGCAGGGTGTTGTAGCCCTGGTTTTTTTCTTTGAAAATGGGATAATTGTTGGTGGCAGTTGTGGTGTAGAAGACTCCGCCGTCGCTACAGGAAATAAACTCATCGGAACTGCCGGGTTTGAATTCCATGGTATGCTGGTCGGCATGCACGTATTCATCGCCGCCGCCGTAATACATCAGTGCCCAGTCTGAGATATGATTCCAGCTTTGGCCGCTGTTGGTGGTTTTCCACAGATCGAGTCCGCCGGTAAAAACCGTATTGGGGTCGTTGGGATCAACTTCGAGCAGGAAAGCATGCCAAGCCAGAGTAGACCACTCGGGATCGGGCTTAAAGATTTCATCCCAGTCTTCGCCTTTATTCGTTGATTTGATGATGTACCTTCCGCGGTAGCGAACGAAATCCACATCCTCGCCGGCGGCAATGGCAGCATACACCACATTCTCGTTGGAAGGCGCAGCGGCTACGATTACCCGGCCCGGCACGTTGTATTGCCAGTGATTCTGGATATATTCCGCATACTGGTCATAAACCGTCCAGTCCCAGCCGTTGTCGGACCAGAGGATGGTGGCGCCGCCTTCGATGTCAACATTCTGCATAGTCCCTACATAAATTCTTCCGTCGGCGCCGATGTCGATGTCAGACACGGCGTAAGGCTCACCGTATCCGGGAATATCAGGGAGCACCTGATCCCAAGTAGCTCCGCCGTCTTCCGACCTGAAAAGACCGTCTTCAATACTCTGATGTATGGTGCCTTTGTAAACTCCTGATGCTACCCCGGCATAGATTACGCTGGTTCCATCTTCATCACGGATCTCGATATCGGTTACGTATTCAAAATCGAGGGTAGATTCCAGCAGCTCCCAGCTTTGACCGCCGTCGGCAGATTTCCAGATGCCATCGCCAATGCCGGAGGATTCGCGGTAGATGATCAGCGCGGTTTGCGCCTCGCCGGTTCCAACGTAAAAGGTCGTCGGATCGTTCGGATCGTACTTGATGCAGGAGATGTTGAGATTGCTCCAGAAATCGTCCACCGGTTGCCAGTGTGAATTGTCGTCGGTAATATCGTTGCGGTACCACAGCCCCCCGGTCACTCCGCCGGCCCAAACCTTTTTCCCGTCCGGATCGTTGGGATCCCACATAATGGCGCGGGTACGGCCGCCCATATTGGCTTCGGTGCCTTGCCACTGCAGCCAATCGGCAGATTTGTACCGCTGATTATCTTTAATCTGCTGATAGGCCTCACGAAGCCGCTCACGCGGTACGGCACCCGTTGCGGGATCAAGGGTCATGAAATAATCCTGGATGGCTGCCATATCAGGCTGTGTAGGGCCAGGCATTTCTGTGAGTGCCTCATCGGAATACTGTGGCACCTGTTTCATTTTTTCGCTGATGAATTGTTCATAGCTTTCCCTTTCGGTGAGTGTATCCGAGTTGTGATTGAGCAGGATCACGCCAAATACGGCAATGACCAGTACGGACACCCAGCCCGCATTTTTCAGTAGTCGTTGAGTAAAAATTTTCATTTTTTTCGCATTGATGAGTTATAATGATTTTATTTTGACGGAACCAAAAGTATAAAATTTTTTCGGAATATGCTGAAAGGCTGTATATTTGGAAAGACTTTAATCTGATCAATAAAATTCGGGGCGCCGATCATTGTAGGCATGATTCAGCGGGGTGATCATTTTATCCCGGGCCTGACTGATATCAATTTCAGCGGTGATCACCTCCTGCCGGAGGGCAGAAGCTTCGGCAATCACTTTTCCCGATGGGGCGGCCATAATACTGTTTCCTGTAAAAGTCAGGTCCTTTTCTATTCCGGTGCGGTTGGCGGTGATTACGAATATCCGGTTGATCATGGCGTGAACAGGAATGGCTTTCTGCGCCTTTCCGGGAAGGACCAGATTGGAAGGATGACATATCACATCGGCACCCTGCAGGGCCAGTTTGCGCCACAGCTCAGGAAACATCCAGTCGAAACAGATCAGCATTCCGATCTTTATCCCGCCTACATCGATCACTTCCGGTTGAAGGTCGCCAGCCTCAAAATATTCCTTCTCCCGCATAAAAAGCTGGATTTTTCGGTATTTGTTGCGGATGCCATTTTTGTCGATCAGCAATGCCGAATTGTAAATTTTATTTCCGGAAAGCTCATTAAAACCTGTCACCACAATACCACCGGTGGTATTACAAAACGACTTCAGCACTTTCACAAAATCGCTTTTCTCAGGCTCGGCAGCAAAGCGCATAGCCTGCTCCCGGTTTTCGAAATTATATCCTGTGGCGGCAAGTTCAGGAAGTACCACCAGATCAGAACCGGCAGCTTTATTCAGCAGGGGCCCGAGCGCTGCAATACTTGCCTGCTCATTTCCAAAAACAGGCTGATACTGAATTACGGAAACTTTCATGTTTCAAAGGTATGGCATTTTTGTAGAAAGATGCAGATATCTAAAGCAAAGTCCGCTGCGGGATTCCGGTAAATGAACGATTTCGCTCCGGGCAAACCACTGCGGCGGGGCCGGCACATATTCATCAGGGCCGGCTTTCTGCCCTGCATCCGGAGCAACGAAAAGAAGAGGACAGGGAGGGAAAAATGAGAAATCCATTTAAAACCTTTTGCCAACTTCTATTTTTGATACTTTTGCGCACAAAGAAACAGGCGTGGATCCAATAAGACGACTGGCGGGGCAGACGGCCATTTACGGCCTGAGCAGTATCGTGGGGCGGTTGCTCAACTACCTCCTGGTACCGCTGTACACCCGGGTGCTCATTACGTCGGACTACGGCATCTACACCGAGATGTATGCCTGGGTTTCCATCCTCTGGGTCATCCTTACCTATGGCATGGAGACTACCTTTTTCAGATTTTCGGAGCGTGAAAAAAACAAACGGCTGGTGTACAGTACGGCTTTTCTTTCGCTGGTGCTGACCTCGTCGGTTTTCCTGGTTTTGGTACTCACCAATGTGCAGCAAATTGCGGCCTGGCTCGGCTACCCCGGCAACCTCAACTATGTGATCTGGTTCGGACTGATCCTGGCCTTCGACGCCCTGGCAGCTATTCCCTTTGCCAAACTCCGGCAGGAAAACCGTCCCGTGCGGTTTGCCACCATTAAGCTGATCAACATCGGCACCAATATCGGGCTCAACCTGTTTTTTATCCTGCTGTGCCCGTTTATCCTTGAACAGTATCCTGCAAGTGCGGCCGCAGATTTTATCGGCCTGTTCTTCGATCCGCAACACCTGGTGGAGTATATTTTTATTTCCAACCTCATCGCCACGCTTCTCACTTTTGTGTTGCTGATGCCGGATATTCCTTTCAGGAGTCTGCGCTTCAACAGCCGCTTATGGGTGCGTATGCTCCGTTATACCTGGCCTTTGCTGATAGTGGCCATAGCAGGTTCCATTAATCTTTCCATCGATAAGATCCTCCTCACCTATCTCTTGCCCGAAGGCAGCAATGTGATGTCGCAGGTGGGTATTTACGGGGCCTGCTACAAGGTGTCGATCATTATGACCCTCTTTGTGCAAACCTTCCGTTACGCTGCCGATCCGTTTTTCTTTTCCGAATCGGGCCGCTCCGATTCAAGAAAACTCTATGCTGATGTTCTCACCCTGTTCACCATGGCCGTGTCGCTGATCTTTCTCATCACGGTAATGTACCTCGATGTGGTAATTCTGTTCATTGGCGAGGCCTACCGCGAAGGCAAGGAGGTAATCCCAATCCTGCTGCTGGGCAACCTGTTCCTCGGAATTTTTTACAACCTGTCGATCTGGTTTAAGCTCACCGACCGTACCATCTTCGGCGCCGTACTTTCGGTGTTGGGCGCCACGGTTACCATCGTTCTTAACTTTGTGCTGATCCCACATATCGGATATTTCGGCTCGGCATGGGCAGCTTTTTTCGCTTATTTCCTGATGATGATCCTTTCGTATTTCCTGGGAAAATATTATTTCCCTGTGCCCTACGACCTGCGCAAATTCTTCCTTTACCTGGGTGTTGCCGTATCGCTGTTCCTGATTAGCAAATGGCTGGATTTTCCTTCTCAAACGGTGAAGTATATTGTAAACACCGCCTTTACGCTGGGATACACCGCCTTTGTTTTACTGAACGAGAAAAAGCTACTGAGGCAGATGCTGCTGAAATAATCACGGCGAACACGTAGCGTGCAGATACAACAAAACAGGCAAATCCGATCAATTTACTATTTTTGCACCCTTTAAAGCAATGCCGATATGAAGATAAAGATCGTAAATGCATCCAGACACGCACTACCGGCTTATGAAACGGCAGCATCGTCGGGCATGGATCTGCGTGCGCAGCTTAACGAACCGGTGGTGCTCAATCCGCTGGAGCGGTACATGGTACCTACCGGGCTGTACATCGAAATCCCTGTGGGTTTCGAAGCACAGATACGTCCCCGGAGCGGACTGGCGGCAAAAAAAGGAATTTCGCTGCTCAACACTCCCGGCACCATCGATGCCGATTATCGCGGCGAGATAAAAGTGATTATGGTGAATCTGTCCAACGAACCCTATACGATCAACGACGGCGAACGGATCGCACAGATGGTGATTGCCAGCGTAGAAAAGGCTGAATGGATTGAAGTGGACCAACTGGAAGTAACCGAAAGAGGTGCGGGCGGCTTCGGTCATACGGGTGTGCACTAAAACCGGTGTGAGGCATTGTAAGTGTTAAATTTTTGCAACTGAACAATTAATGCACCGTGCAGAGGTTTTCACTAACCGGATAAGTAAAAACTATGAATATTAAGTATATAATCATCGCAAGCCTTTTAGCACTGATCATATCGGTTTTCAGTACCTCGCTGACGGCCCAGGAACTGGAAACCAGCCAGGAACAGCTTTCGGAGCCGATGCAAAAACAGCGGTCGGAAACCTTTATGGAGGCCAATAAGCAACGTATCCTCGGAAACTACGATGAAGCCGAAAAGCTCTATAAAAAGGTGCTGGAAATTGATGCGGATCACGACCCGTCGATGTATGAACTGGCACGCATATATCTGCGCAAGAGCCGCGCCGAAGATGCCATCCTGCTGATGAAAAAAGCCATCAGCATCGACAACCGCAATGTGTGGTATCAACTGATGATGGCCGATCTCTACAAAAAAACAAGGCAATTCAACAAAGTGATCGAAGTCTTTACAAAGCTCACCCTGCAATATCCCGAAAAAATCGATTACTATTACGATCTGGCGCTTTCCTACATCATTATGGGCGAATATAAAGAAGCCATTGCCGTGTATGATCAGCTCGAGGAAAAACTCGGAATTACCGAAGATATTTCCCTGCAAAAGCAAAGGCTTTACCTGAATATGGACAAGTCGTCAAAAGCCGTTCAGGAAATAGAAAAGCTTGTGGAAGCCCATCCATACAACAGCAGGTATCTTCAAATCCTTGCCGAAGCTTATATGTCGCACGGAAAAGATGACAAAGCCCTTGAGATTTACGAAAAAATCGCGGAGGTGGATCCCCAAAATCCTTACATCCACATTTCCCTTTCGGATTACTACCGCCGGCAGGGCAACGAGCAGAAAGCATACGAACAGCTCAGTGTGGGACTGGCAAATCCCAACCTCGACCTCGATTCGAAAATACAGGTGCTGCTTTCGTTTTATAGTGTCGATCAGTTTTACAACGAAAAACGGGAGCAGGCCTACGAACTTGCACGGATCTTAAAAGAAACACATCCCGACGATACCCGAGCGCTGTCGATTTATGGCGACCTGCAATACCGCAGCGGCGAACTGCAACCGGCCCTGGAAACCTTTAACAGGATACTTGAGGGCGACAGCAGCCAGTATGCCGTTTGGGAGCAAAAAATGTTCATCCTCAACGAGCTGACCCGAAACAAAGAGCTGGCTGAAACCAGCAGCGCTGCCATGGAGCTGTTTCCCATGCAGCCCCTGACGTATCTGTTTAACGGATTTGCCCATTTCCAGCTCAAGGAATATGAAGCTGCCCGCAAGGCGATGGAAAACGGCTCGAAACTGGTGGTGGATAACAACCTCCTGCTGGCGCAGTTTTACAGTACCCTCGGCGACATTTACAACGAGCTCAAGGAGCACACAAAATCGAATGAGTATTATGAAAAAGCCCTCAGCCTGAAACCGGACGACGCTTATGTGCTCAACAATTACAGCTACTATCTTTCGCTCAGGAACGAAAACCTGGAACGTGCGCGTGAAATGGCGGCCAAAGCCAACGAACTGGATCCCGGCAATCCTTCGTTTATGGATACCTATGGCTGGGTACTTTATAAGCTGGGCGAATACGTTGAAGCTGAAAAGTGGATCAAAAAGGCCCTGGATCACGAGGAGGCCGACGGCGCTGTACTGCTCGAACATTACGGCGATGTGCTGTATAAGCTCAACCGGAAAGAGGAAGCCATGAAGTACTGGCAGAAAGCACGGGATGCCGGTGGGGAAGCATCAGAATTTCTGGATGAAAAAATCGAAAAACAAACCCTTGTAGAATAGCCTGCCGGCTGATAACGACTGTTAGATGAAATTTAAAAAACTCGTTAACATCCTGCTTATTGTCATCACTATTGCCGCACTGCCGGCATGCAAAAGCAAACGGGCAGTGATAAAGGCACCCATTAAGGAAAGAGGCCCGGAATATCTTTTTGAAAACCTGAAAGCAAACGAGTTTAAATTCGAAACCTTTTCGGCCAAATTCAGTGTAGATTACAAATACGATAAAAATCATTATGATTTCAAGGGACAAATTCGCATCATCAAGGACAGCATGATCTGGGTATCCTTTAATCAGGATTTGGGAATTGAAATCGCCCGATTGTTGATCACGCAGGATTCGGTGAAATTTCTCGACCGCTTTAATAAAAAATTCTTTGCAGGGGATTATCATTTTGTAAATAACTTCCTGAACACCAATATTGATTTCGGCATCCTGCAATCCATCATCCTGGGAAACGACTTTGAGTATTACGAACGTGCCGAGTTCAAGGCCTCCATCGATGGCGGGCAATACCGCCTTTCGACAGCCAGCCGCTCGAAGCTGAAAAAATACGTGAGAAATTCTGCTGATGCCCAGCGCATCCTGCTGCAATCCATCTGGCTGAATCCTTCCAATTTTAAAATCACTGAAATTAAACTCAAGGAGCTTACCCGCGACAGCAAAAAACTGAATGCCAGCTATGGCGATTTCGAGATGCTTGGCGGGCAGTTATTCCCTCACAAAGTGAAATATGAGGTGGAAGCAGATGTACCTATCGGGGTGGAAGTGAAATATATCCGCATTAATCTGAACGAGGAGATCAGAATGCCATTCAACATTCCGTCGAAATACACTCCGGCAAAATAAGAACGGATCATCCTTCGTTGATTTCTAACTGCAAAAAACTAACACTTGTTGGTAATTGTATTAGCTTTAACCGATTCGTAATCAAAGCAGGTGTATATTTGCATGGGCTTCGAATGTACAAGATGAAAAACCGGAACTACATACCCATCGTGATCAGTGCAGTTATGTGCACCATTTTGTGGCTGGCAACCCCGGTTTACGCGCAGGAAAACCGCAATCGGCTCGAGAAGGAAAAAATACGGCTGGAGGAGGAAATCGGGTATACGGCTTCGCTGCTCGATGAAACGCAGGATGAAAAGCAGACGACGCTGAACGAACTCACCCTGCTGAGCACGAAGATCGAAAAACGTAAAAAACTCATCGCCAACTATGAAAAGGAACTGCATCTTGTTCAGGATACCCTTTTCGAGAAACTCATTGGCATAAACCGCCTTTCGGAAAACCTCGAACGGCTAAAGGCCGAATATGGTCGCATGATCTATCATGCCTATCAAAACCGCAACCTGTATCAGCGGCTGATGTTTGTGTTGGCGGCCGAAAATTTCAACCAGGCTTATAACCGGATGAATTATTACCGGTTCTACGCCGAAAAACGGCAGGAGCAGGCCGGATTGTTAAAAGAGGCCGAACAGGAATATATGGCCTGGGCCGGATTGCTCGAGCAGAAAGCCATGAAAACCCAGGAACTGCTCAACAACCTCGAACAGGAAACCGCCCTGCTCGAACAGGAAAAAAAGCTGAAGGACCAAAGCATCCAAATACTTGCCTCGCGCGAAAATGAGCTGATCGATAATCAAAAGCAGCTTCAGGAGCATGCCAGAAAACTTAAGGAAAAAATCGAACACATTATTACAGAAACCATGACCAATAGCGGCGACGGCAATTATTCCACACTCTCCACCCTTACGCCTGAGGAAGAAACGCTGTCGAAGGATTTTTCGGCCAACCGCGGCAAACTGCCGTGGCCCTCTGAGCGCGGGGTGATTTCGTCGCAATTCGGGGAGCACGATCATCCCGAGATCAGGAATATCAAAATCAAAAACAACGGCATCAACATTATGACCCACCGCAATTCGAAAGCACGTGCCATTTTCGACGGGGAAGTTACACGCGTAATGACCGTCCCTAATTTCAACCATGTAGTGATCATCAGGCACGGGGAATATCTCACCGTATATTCAAACCTGCGTGAAGTTTTTGTACAATCGGGCAGCAAAGTGAATTCAAAACAGGAGATCGGCACCATTTATACCGATGAAAACGACAGCAGGACCGAATTGCATTTCGAAATATGGAAAGGCAAAGGCCTGCTCGATCCCATGGCATGGCTTGCACGCGAAAATTCATCAGGCCTCCTGCGCATCGACACGCCCTGATCATCTGGAAAACCCGCACCGGATTTGTTAAACCTTCTTAAAATAATGTCGAACAATCCAATACACCACGATTAACACCTTTACTAACAGCATATTTCTGATATGGCCGCTGCCGCAACCCTGCTCTTACAAAAGTTAACATTTTGTAGCAGACAGCTTGTAAAGCCTTGACTTGGGGCGATTTTTGTACTATCTTTGCACCCCTCTTAGAGGGACTCATTTTTGCTATTCAAAACAGATTATGAAATTATCACAATTCAGGTTTCATTTACCTTCTGAACTCATCGCACAGCATCCTGCTGAAAACAGGGATGCCTGCCGCATGATGGTACTCGACAGAAAAAAGCAGACCATCGAACATAAAACATTTACAGATATTCTGGATTATTTTTCCGACGGAGATGTATTTGTGTTGAACAACACCAAAGTATTTCCGGCAAGGTTGTATGGTACCAAGGAAAAAACCGGCGCCAAAATCGAAGTATTTCTGTTGCGCGAACTCAACCAGGAATCACGGTTGTGGGATGTGCTTGTTGATCCGGCACGTAAAATACGTATCGGCAACAAACTCTATTTCGGTGAAAACGACGAACTGGTAGCCGAGGTAATCGACAATACCACTTCGCGGGGCCGTACATTGCGCTTTTTGTTCGACGGACCGTATACCGAGTTTAAGGGTACGCTTCAAAAGCTGGGCAAAACACCGCTTCCCAAAACCATCAAAAGGGAGATCAAACCCGAAGACGAAGAATGGTATCAGACCATCTTTGCCAAGCACGAAGGCGCTGTGGCTGCGCCCACTGCAGGGCTGCATTTCAGCCGCGAACTGATGAAGCGCCTCGAACTGGTCGGAGTGAATTTTGCCGAAATCACCCTTCATGCCGGACTGGGAAATTTCCGTCAGATTGAAGTTGAAGATCTGAGCAAGCACAAAATGGATTCGGAAGAACTGATCATCGGGCACCGCGATGTGCAGATCGTAAATCGCGCCAAAGACAACAAAAAGCGCATTTGTGCCGTGGGCACCACCTCGATGAAGGCGCTCGAATCTTCGCTCACCATCTCGGGACACCTCAAACCTTTCGAAGGCTGGACCAACAAATTTATCTTCCCGCCTTACGAATTCAGCCTTGCCGACTCCATGGTGACCAACATGCACCTGCCCATGTCGAGCATGATGATGATGGTAGCTGCTTTTGCAGGTTACGACTTCCTGATGAAAGCCTATAAAGAAGCCATCAAGGAAAAATATAAATTTTTTACCTACGGCGATGCCATGCTGATCATTTAAAAACATTTATACTACTTTTGAAGGGCTGACATCAGCCCTTTTTTTATGCAAACAAGTGAACAAAGATCAGTAATAATTGTGGCCGGCGGCAGCGGAACCCGGATGGGTGCCGACATCCCGAAACAATTCCTGAATATCGCGGGAAAGCCGGTGCTGATGCATACTTTGGAAAAGTTTCTTTCCTTCGATGCTTCCATACAAATCGTGCTGGTTCTGCCTTTTCAGCATATCGAAACCTGGAACCGCCTCTGCGGCGAACACCGGTTTATCATTCCCCACCGGCTGGCGATGGGAGGAAACGAACGATTTATATCTGTGAAAAACGGGCTGGTAAAAATATCTGACCACGGGCTGACAGCAATCCATGACGGGGTGCGCCCGCTGGTTTCGGAACAGGTAATCGGCAATTGTTTCAGGGCAGCAGCAGAATGCGGCGGAGCCATTCCGGTGATTTCACCGGGAGAATCTCTCAGGAAACTGGAGGGAGACATAAGCATACCTGTCGACAGAAAGATGTACCGGCTGGTGCAGACTCCACAGGTGTTTAAAACTTCATTCATAAAGAAAGCCTACGACCGGGAATATGAAAGCCGCTTTACCGATGATGCCACCGTATTTGAAGCCGCCGGATATACGGTGCGGATGGTTGAGGGTAACCCTGAAAACATCAAGATCACGCACCCGCAGGATTTGATGCTGGCCAATTACCTCCTTAAGCTTTAAAACACGCAGCATATACGTTATCATACATGAAACACTTTAAAGTTTAATATCATCATCTCAGCATGTCATGAAATACGGTTTTCTTCTGATTGTCATATTACCGCTGATTCTGCAGGCTCAGGTACCTTCTTCTTCCCGATCGCGTGCAGCAATTTAGCGGTGTACCTGCCGTCTTGATTCTGCAATGAGAAATAAAGGGTTAAATCGGGGAAATAAAATATTTATGCGCATATTCAAATCCAGCCGCAAACTGGAAGTGTGGATTGAAAAAAAAGGACGGTTTGAGCATTTTAAGGATTACAATATTTGTGACTTCTCCGGAGGATTGGGACCAAAGAAGCGCAGGGGCGACAGGAAAAGCCCCGAGGGATTTTATTTCGTCAGGCCAAATCAGTTAAATCCATCGAGCGATTTTCATTTGTCGTTCAACATCGGATATCCAAATACATTCGACCGGACATCAGGATGCACCGGCAACGCAATTATGGTGCATGGCAACTGCGTTTCGATTGGATGCTACGCCATGACCGACCCGGCAATCGAGGAAATCTGGACCATCATCACCAGCGCCTTCGAAAACGGACAGGATTTTTTCAGGATTCATATTTTCCCGTTCAGGATGGAAGATCAAATTCTTGCCGATCATGAGAAAAACCGCCATTATGATTTCTGGCAAAACCTGAAGGATGGTTATGATTTTTTTGAAAATCACGGCTACCCGCCAAACGTGACTGTGCAAAACAGAAGGTATGTGTTTAATTAGCCGTGCCACCCGACTCCGATTAAAACATTAAATTTGTAAAAACATTTACATGAAACCCGAACGCATCATACTTGGCATCGATCCGGGAACCGTGATCATGGGATACGGGCTGATCCGCGAAAATGGCAAGGACCTCGAGCTGATCACCCTGGGTGTGCTGAAGTTATCAAAATACGGAAGTCATCCGGTGAAGCTGCGAAAGATCTTTGAGCGCACCCTGGCACTGGTAGAGGAATACAAACCCGACGAACTGGCCATTGAGGCGCCGTTCTATGGGAAAAACGTGCAGTCGATGCTTAAGTTGGGACGGGCGCAGGGTGTGGCCATGGCGGCAGCTTTGTACCGCGACATTCCCATTACCGAATACAGCCCCAGGCAGATCAAGCGGTCGATTACCGGCAATGGAAATGCTTCTAAAGAGCAGGTGGCGGCTATGCTGAAAACACTTGTCGGCTTCGATCTGGCAGCTGAAACACTTGATGCCACCGACGGGCTGGCTGCTGCCGTTTGTCATCATTTTAAAAATGGAAAAACGCCGGAAGGTAAAAGCTACAGCAGCTGGAAAAATTTCATCAGTGAAAATCCCGGTCGTTTAGGAAACACCTAACCTGAACAAGCCACTGCCAAACAGCAACGTGAAATTGATCATGCCTGGCATGCAAAAAGAAATGCCTTCGCGAAGGGACTTCTTGTAAACCCTGACAAAATCAATAAACAATAACTTTTTTGTGAATAACACCAGCAGCATTTCGAATGCTCAGCAAATAAATTCCCGGCGGAGTATCGCTCAGGTCTATTTTACTTTCTTCCTGATGGATGTCCTGACTCAGAATTTCCTCACCCTTACTGTTGAGGATGGAAATGTGTGAATCAGTTCCAAAACCATTTACCTGAAATATGCCGGTTGTAGGATTCGGAAAAACAACCACCGTAACTTTTCCATTTTCTGAAACCGCAGAAGCCAGTGTTTTCATTCCCGTTACCACCGAAACGCCCATCACATTGAAATTACCAAAATGAAGATCAGGATCAAATTCAAACTCCACATCAAGCACTTCACCGAAGGCAGGTTTAAATATCCTGAAATTCATCAACTCGCCTGTTATAAAACCCTGCTTTTCATCAATTAGCGGATCATGGCCAAAAACAGCTATTGATGTGTTGCCAGTCAGTGGTGCCAACCCTGCGCAAATTCCCTCTGAAGTGAACACGCCGATAAGATCGCCATCCGAAAATCCGCCACTTGTCCAGACTGATTCAGGAATGGCGATGATGTGTGAGTTGGCGGTTGGAACAGGGTTATCCCACAGCTCACAACTGACGGGTTCTTTCAGGTTAATTGCAGTTGCTGATTTTACCATGTTTTCGGGGAAGGTAACTTCTACGGCACTTTGCATTTTCACCAGGTAGGCTTTCCCCGGTTGAAGCGTAGTAAGCGTATTGATCCCCATAGATGGCCAGTAGATTTCCGTTCCGGCTATTTCCTTAACAAGTACAAGCTCGTCCTCAACAGCCGCAAACAGTGAGGCGGTGATGGGATTGTGGATGCAAATTACCGGCAGCATGGTCCATCCCTGATTTAAAGAAAACACACGGTCAGTTTCCTGATAACCGGTCAGGGGCAATGAGAACCCATTGCCGGTCTTGATGGCGTAGGCGCTGTGATTTTCCCAGTTGCCAATGGTATTGACCTCTTCCTGCGGCCAGAATATTCCGATGAAATTTTGCACCATAACCAGATCATATAAAAAGGCAGCGAACACATCTTCGAGGGCGTTGTTTGCCGGAACAATGTAGCTGGACAATCCGCTCCATCCGGCGGGCACCGTAATTTCATGGGTATTTACAGGGGCTTCTTCCAGATAAATTTCCATAAATTGCATTTGCCCGGCAAAAAGATACACATCCGAAACAGTTGCAGTTTGGTAACCAAAAGCCGAAATTTCCACATCATAATTGCCCGGCTCAATCCATTCGATCAGGCAAATACCCTCATCTCCTGTGGTGCCGTTTATACCGGATCCCAAAACAGAAATTTCCGCATTTTCCACAGGATCGCCGGAAACATCCGAAAAAACTGAAGCATAAAGCGAAGCGGTAAGTTCTTCATTGGTGATCATTATCGTGTAATCCTCTGCCTCACCGTATTGGTACTGATCACATGGAGAGATTGATGATGAATTCCAGTTTGTTCTCACACGCATCCTGTGAGCGCCTTCGGGAGCACCCGCCGGAATCGTGATGGTGGCCTGATAGGCTAAATCGGGGAACTCAAGATGGAAATTCGTCAGTAGCCTTTCGCTTTCGCTGAATTCAAAATCATCATCAAAATCAATCCAAAGCGACACATATTGATCGGAATAGCCCGACATCAATGTAACCTCATACGCATAGCCGCGCGACAAATCTGTTGACATAGCCGTAAAATCGCCATAGCCGCCGGGGCTGCAACCCGACTGCGAATTCACTATATCGTTGATCCCAAAATGCGTCAGGCCGTCGCCTGAAATGCATCCGGTGGTGTAAAGGTTTTCGGTACAGTAGGAAGGTGGAACCGGTTCGAGGAAAAAGTCCACAACCACCGTTTCGCCTGAAATCAATCCGATGCCTTCAGCGGTTTCCGGGAAAAATCCATCCAGCGAAGCCATGACATCGTA
>JBKHBQ010000337.1:0-3571 GCA_046542305.1 Bacteroidales bacterium | reverse complement strand
TTATGCTCGCGGAATGGGAATCGCGCGACCTGCACGAACGCGCTTTCGATATGACCTACTCGTGGAGCCTGTGGGACAAGATGCATGCCGTGGCTCAGAAGCACAAAGGGCTGCATGTGCTGGTGGAGTACATGGCGCACCACGTAAATACTTTCCCGCGAAACGGCTACCGGATGACCTTTGTGGACAACCACGATAAAAACTCCTGGGAAGGCACCCCGTTCACCAATTTCGGCCCTGCGCTGGAAGCCTGCATGGTGATGCAGTGTACCGTGGAAGGCATGCCGCTGGTTTATAGCGGGCAGGAAGCGGGCCTCGACCGTCCGCTCGATTTCTTCGGCAAGGATTTGATCGAATGGAATGAACATCGCTTTGCGGATTTTTACAAAACCATGTTCAGGTTGAAACACGAAAACCAGGCGCTGTGGAACGGCAAATACGGCGGCGTGATGCATAAAATCGAAAACAACCGGCCCGAAGAGGTGATCTCGTTTGCAAGGATGATGAACGGCGACAGCGTGGTGGTTTTGGTTAACTTTTCGGATGAGCCGCTGGAAGTGAATTTGCGCGGCGATTTTTATCACGGGGAATACAAAGACGTTTTTTCGGATGAGGACGTTATTCTTACTGCCAACAACACTTTCAAACTGGAAAGCTACGGCTACCTTGTGCTAAAAAAATAATAAACAATGCATTTAAGAAATTTCCTGTTCCTCATCATTACCGGCTTTATTTTATTTACCGCCTGCGACAAAGATGATACATCACCACCGGATGATCCGGGCGAGCCGACAGATACCATTCCGGAGGTGCCCGATTTTGAAGTTCCGGCAACGGGCGACATCATCATGTACGAAGTCAACCTGCGTGCTTTCAGCCAGGGAGGCGATCTGCAGGGCGTGATCGACAGGCTCAACCACCTGAAGGATCTCAGCGTGAACGTGATCTGGCTGATGCCGATCCATCCCACCGGACAGATCAATTCGGTAAATTCGCCCTATTCGGTGAAGAATTACAAGGAAGTTGGCGCTGAGTACGGCACTTTCGACGACCTGGTTGAGTTGACGGATGAAGCACATGCACGCGGGATGGCTGTAATCATGGATTGGGTGGCCAACCACACCGCCTGGGACAATCCATGGATTTACGACCACCCCGAGTGGTATTCGCAGGATGGCTCCGGAAACATCATCATCCCGCCGGGAACCAACTGGCAGGATGTTGCCGACCTGAATTTTGACAACCCCCAAATGCGTCTGGCCATGATCGATGCGATGAAATACTGGGTGACACAGGCCAACGTGGACGGATTCCGCTGTGACTATGCCGACGGAGTCCCATACGATTTCTGGCAACAGGCCATCGACTCGCTGCACGACATTCCCGGCCGCGAATACATCCTTTTGGCCGAAGGCGAACGCGATGACCATTTCGATGCCGGTTTCGACCTTACCTTCGGCTGGAATTTTTATGCCACGATGAAAAGTGTTTTCGAAGGTCAATCTGCAACTGCGCTTTACAATACCCACAAAAATGTGTACGAAGAAATTCCTGCAGGCCACCACCGCCTGCGCTTCACCACCAACCACGACGAATCGGCGTGGGACGCCACCCCGATGGTGCTGTTCGACGGACAGCAGGGCGCTTTGGCCGCTTCCGCCGTAACCACCTTTATGGGCGGCGTGCCGCTGATCTATACCGGACAGGAAGTGGGGCGTGTGCAGGCATTGCCTTTCTTTTCCAACGACCCCGTCAACTGGAACAACAATCCGGCTATGCTGCAGGAATATGAGGAATTGATGGCCGTTTATGCCTCCTGCGAACCGGCAAAATATGGAACCGCCACCGATTATTCCGGGGCCGACGTGGTTTGTTTTACCAGGGAACATAACAGCGACGAATTGCTGCTGATCGCCAATATGAGGGATGAAAACCAAACCCGGACGTTGCCTGCTGAGATAAGCAATTCCACATGGGAAAATGCACTGACCGGCGAAATGGTTTCGTTGACGCAGCAGGTGGAATTGGCCGGCTATCAATACCTTATTCTGAGCCGGCAGAGGTAGATAGGATTAGCTGAATTTAGTTAACTGTGCTCAAAATAATTGTAAAAAGGAAGGTGCAATTTTGCATGCAGACTCAAAACAAGATTTGAATCTTATTTTGGAACTTGCCAGGAAACTTGGAATTTCTGCAAAAAAGCTGACAGTACAGGAATTAGAAGACATGAATTTCGATGGTAGTTTGCGCCATACTTCCTGCCGGCAGCAGGAGCATCAGAAGAAATGCAAGCATCACGCCTGCAGCACAATTGGATGAAGATTTCATTTTCCACCTCCTTTTTTTGATGAATAAATTTTGTTTATGAGAAGGTCAATGTAAGCAACATTTTAGCAAATAGGATAATAGAATTTGATCCATTCTTATAAAAATTTATATATCTGCCATCCCAGCCGGTTTTTATGTAACTTTGACTGGATCAACAAAATGCTACGAAAATGAAAACCCATTACTACATCGCCTGGTGGAATGTTGAAAATCTTTTTGATACCTTCGATTCCACGCAACGGCCGGAGTGGCTGCAACGTGCGCTTAAACGTGAGCTGAAAGGCTGGACAGCGGATGTGCTCAGGCAAAAGATCGACAACCTCGGCTCAATTATCCGGCAGATGAACAATGGCAAAGGACCGGACATCCTGGGGGTATGCGAGGTAGAAAACAAACCGGTGCTGGAAAAGCTGGTATCAAGCCTCGATCCGCTCAACCGCAACTACGGCATCGTGCATCACGATTCAACCGATCAGCGCGGCATCGATGTGGCTTTTATCTACGACAGGGATAAATTTGAATTCGAAATGCAGTTTTCATATACTGTACTCAAACGCACCGCCACCCGCGACCTGTTCCAGGCCAATTTCAAAACCCTGAAAGGTTACGACCTGATCCTGATCGGCAACCACTGGCCGGCACGCTCCGCAGGGGTATACGAATCGGAGCCCTATCGAATCATTGCCGCCGAAACACTCAGCTACTGGATGGACCGCATCACCGAAATCAAAGGCAAGGACATCGCAGTAATAAGCATGGGCGATTTCAACGATGAGCCGTTGAGCCGTTCCGTCACTGATTACGCATTGGGCTCCAACAGCCTGACCAAGGTGACATATGCCCGCTCGCCGCGCCTGTTCAACCTGATGTGGCCATTCCACGGCGACGGACTCGGTACATTTTATTACAACAATTTCCCGTTTGTGTTCGACCAGTTTCTGGTATCCAAAGAAATGATCCAATTTACCGGCAGGCCTAAGGTGGCCAGGGATCAGGAAGGAAAATTCAACATCGGTATCGAACGTTTTCCTGAAATGATAACCGGTGGCCGCTATCCCACGCCGAAGCGTTTCGGGCGGCCTGCCAAAAAAAGCTCATACGATCCCAAAGGGTACAGCGATCACTTTCCTATTTCCGTGGTGGTGGAAGAATAAACCTATTTCCACTTAATACTACATCCCACACTGGGTATCTGATCTTCCGGCACGGGCTTTCCGTCGAGCAACAGGTCGAGCGTTTTGCG
>JBKHBQ010000045.1:0-19204 GCA_046542305.1 Bacteroidales bacterium | reverse complement strand
AAAGGAAAAAAGTTATTCGGGAAAAAGGAAAAAAGTTATTCGGGAAAAAGGAAAAGGAAGTTATTTGTTGTTTGTTAATGAAGTCCGCCGTTTTCGTCAAGCATCGGAACAAATCTGACGGGCAACACCGCTTCCTGTTTAATCCGGCCTTTGTTTTTGCGCAGCAGGTACAATTCCTGCACGCTGTTTTCCGGCCCTACCGGGATTACCATTCTGCCGCCTTCCTTTAGTTGATCCTTCAGCGGTTCAGGGATATTTTCCGGTGCGCAGGTCACGATAATAGCATCGAAGGGCGCATGCCCGGGCCAGCCTTTGTAACCATCGCCAATCCTCACAAATACATTTTCATAACCCAGTTCATCGAGCAGGTTTTTGGCCCTTTTCCCCAACGGTTCTATGATTTCGATGGTGAACACGCTGTCGATCAGCTCTGCCAGGATAGCTGCCTGGTATCCGCTGCCGGTGCCGATTTCGAGCACTTTGTCGCCCCGGTTGAGTTCAAGCAGTTCAGTCATGTATGCCACCAGCGAGGGTTGCGAAATGGTTTGTCCTTCGCCGATGGGCAGCGGCCGGTCGAGGTAGGCCAGCGAGCGTATTTCCTCCGGAACAAATAAATGTCGCGGAACTTTTCGCATGGCAGCGATCACTGCCGGATCGCTGATGCCCTGGGGCAGGATAAAACGGTCCACCAGGTCGTTACGTTCGAGTGTCCATCGATCTTTGCTTTTTTCCTGTGCAATGCAGCACGGAATACAAAGGAACATAAAAGGCAGAAGGATCAATATTTTACCGGTTATTTTCATTGCTGATTTGCTTTTTTAACAAAGATAGCAAAACCGCCGGGCCGATCAAAAGCCTTCCAGCCTGTTTTTCTGCAATTCAATCTTTTCCTGCTGCGAAAGTTCGTAACGGAAGTCGATGGCGGCATTCAGCCAGTCGCCGTACATGGCATTGGGAAATACGATATAGCGTTTGCCGAAAGCCTGCTGAAGGCTGTCGACCAGGGCGGCACGCTGCGCGGTGGATTTTTCGCCGTCGAATACGCTGCTGAAATCCGCCAGGTTATCGCCAAACAGCATGATAATCCGGTGGTTTTTCAATACCTCCTGCCGCCGCGGCTCCTTGGTGGATACATCGGTGCGAAGCAACAGGTGGTTTCCGGTAGCCGGTGCGATGCCGAGTTTCTGCAGGTTTTCGAGCGTGGCTTGCCGGTATTTTTCCTTGCGGTTGGTGATGTAAAAAATTTCGATTCCCTGTTCGGCGGCATATTGAAGAAATTCCACGGCGCCGGGTATGGCAGTGGCTGCGGCTGCGTGCATCCATTCGTCCCAGCCGGTGGGATAGGTATAATTGCCCTTGATGGTCTGCGCTTCATACGGGCTGTTGTCCAGCACGGTTTCGTCGAGATCGAGCACAATGGCCAGGGCGGTATCTCCGGCGTTTTTCTCCAGGATTTCATCCAGCCGGTCATGTGCAATGTTGTATGCCTGGTAGCACAGTGCATCCCGCTCGGCCGAATGCTGATGGTAAAGCGTTGCCACGAGGAGGCTGTTGTCGGGTGATCCGTTTGAGGTTTGCTCCGTGCACGACGGCGCCAGTTGGAGCAGGGCAATCAATGCCAGCAATGAAAATATTCTGTTCATGATCTGATGTTTTTGCAAAGGTGGGGAAAATTAAATTTCCCTGGCCTTCCATTTTCCGAATTTCAGGTAAAGGTACGAGAAAAGCCCCAGGGTGATGATGTAAACGTATTCGCTGGTCCAAATCACGGTAAGGGACGCTTCCACAACCAGGGTCATGATGAAAACGTATGCAAGGTAGATCAGGATGGAAGAAATCTCGATGATCAGTGCCATCCGCGTATTGGCTGTGCCCGATACCCCGCTGAACCAGTTGATAGCCACCGGCAGCGGCACCAGCGCACCAATCACCACATACAGTACCGGAATGGCGCCGCTGATCAGTACCGGGTCGTTGGTGTAGATGCGGAGCATGGTTTCGGGAAAGATCACTGCAAGGGCAATTACAAAAGCTGAAATGATCATGCCCATTTTATTCACCTTGTGGATGACCGGGATCACCAGGTTTTTATGCCCTTCGCCGATCAGGTTGCTCACCAGCGAATTCACCGATGCGCTGAACGACCACACGTGGATCATCAGCAGCATGTACATGCTTCGCACGATGTTGGATATGGCCAGCGGCCGTTCCCCGATCTGTTCGATCACCAGGAAAAACAGGAACCATCCGGCGATCGACACGAAATTTTGAAGCATGATAAACACAGAAATGTTCCAGGTGCGCATGATAATTCCCTTGTCGAACTGTGGCGGTTTGAAGAGTTGATAGCGGCGGTTGCTGCGGTTAAGCAGGGTGGCCGTTATGAAGAACAGCGCCGATACGCCTTCGGAAATGGTGGAGGCCAGCGCGGCCCCGGCGATACCCATTTCAGGAAAGCCCCAGTGCCCGAAGATCAGGGTGTAGTCGAGGGCAATGTTTACACCGGCCATAATGCCGGCGCTCCAGCCCAGCAGGTTGGTGCGCGTAATCCCTACATAATATGCCCGGAAAGCTACATTGGTAAAGGCAAAGAAAATTCCCCAAACGCGATAGTCGAGGTAGCTGATGGACGCATGGAATATTTCCTCCGAGCTGATGAAATATCCCAGGAATTTTGGCGCAAGCCACAGAATCAGTATAACCAAAGCCACACTGAAGGCTGCAAAGATGTACATGGTATGGTCGAAAATGCGGCCGATTTGTTTGTAATTGCCTTCGCCGTTGCGGCGGGCCATCAGGATTTGGGCGCCCGTACCAAAACCGAAACCAAGCATGAACAGCGAAAAATAAAACAGGCCGCCAATGGCCGAGGCACCGAGTTCCACTTCGCCCACCCGGCCCAGAAAAGCGGTATCGATCACCGTAACGATATTCTGCGCCAGCAGGCTTAGAATGATCGGATAGCTGATGTTCCAGATTTTGCGGTATGACGGGAGGTTTTTCAAGGCTTAGTTTGCTATGGCTATTATTTCGATATCAAAGAATCGAAAAACCACGACATGGTCACGATCTTGGTTTTGCCAATTTCCTTTAATGATAATAAATCTTCATCACCTGTAATAAGATAATCAACATGGTTTTCCATGATAGCTGCAAAAATATAGATATCCTTGGGATCTCTGATCTCTATGTTGGGTTTTTGAAGATCTGCATCCTTTAATTGAGTCAATCGGGGGATGACAAACCGAATAAATTTTTCAGCCTGATCCAATGAAATGATGTGCCGAAATCCCTTTATGGAAATAACGTTGAAATATTTCTTGAGGAGCTTATTGGTGTAGAGGATTTCTATTTTATCTTGTTTAAGGAGTGTATATATTTTTTTTCTAGATTTTGCATTGATGGATGCACTAATCCACCAGTTTGTGTCAATGAAGACGCTGATTTTATTTTTTGGTGCCATACCTAACGGCGCTTACTTCGCGCATGATTATATTGTCTGCATCTGACACATCAGGTAATGAAGCATCTAATTCTTCCCAAACTTCGTCAAAGATTTCCTTGTTGATATCTTCAGCAATTTTAAGCTTTTTCTTTTTTGGGAATTGCCTGAAAACACGCAAATACTCTGCCCTGCTAATATTGTCGATCAGTGACTTATATTTTTTATCTGATGTTTCCATTTGTAAATGTTTAATGCAAAAATAGTAAAAATCCTACAACAGTTTCTTAACGATTTTCAGGGTGCTCAGCTTGTATGGCGGATAGCGAAGCGGGATGTCGATCCGGGTGGGGCGCTTCATGATGCCCAGTTCCACTTGGCCCACCCGGCCAGAAAAACCGTATCAATCACCGTAACGATATTCTGCGCCAGCAGGCTTAGAATGATCGGATAGCTGATGTTTCAGATTTTGCGGTATGACGGGAGGAGGGAGGTTTGCATTAAAAAAGGATGAATTTCTATAGAGGATGATACAACTTTAATTGCTTTATAAATCTGTAATCTTTGACGTTGTATGTAAATAGTTCAATGTCTGTACAAATTGCCGTGGATGCAATTAAACTATCAGGAAGCAATAAACCATGCGCCAGGTTATATTTTTTTAGAAGTTGATATGCAATTCGGGAAATTTGATCATTTAGTAAAAGTACTGTAAATCTTGAAATATGTCTTTCAAATCGGGATTGTTCGTTTTTGTTTTTTAAGCCAATCAGTAATTCCATTTTGGTTATGATTGAAATAAGAAGATTGCTTTGAAATATTTGATCTTCAATAATCCTTTTCGTTTTGGCATGCCTGACCTGATTTTCATCAAGATAATCAATCAAAACATCGGTATCACAAAGTATCAAGGTCTTTGCCATGCTGCTTTTCTTAATTCTTTCGCCGATAGGTTTTTACCCCTCATTATTTCTCTAAGTTCAGAAATCTCTGCATTTTCATCTCCGGGAATAAATTTAACACCATTCAATGAATTGTTTTCTTCAGTTTCTTCAGTTTTCGATTCCTGTATTGTAAAGCTGAAATATTTCGACAGATCTTTAATCAGGTGTAAAACTCTGGAATCGTGGTATGTAATCTTTATTACCGGCATTTTAAAATCCTTTTAATAATACAAAGATACAAAAAGCTGCGTCTGGTATTTGTTATTTTATCAGATTGTTGGACGGCGCTCCACCAGCCCAGCAGGTTGTGAAAAGAAGTGAAAAGAAGTGAAAAGAAATGAAAATCATCTGTAGGCATCTTTACGATGACGAATCCTTATAATGTCTATTGTCAGAATCCTTTCCGGTAAATTAAAAAGCTCTTTCTCAGCCGATTTGCTAAATACGATTTTGTGCATCAGAGAATGCCTTTACTTTGAAGGTTTTTCTTTACCTCTTCAATGCTTACCTTTTTTTCATCCTTTCGTTGGTAGGCTGTAATAATGTCCTCAATGTCTTCAATAATATCTTCGAATTCCCGGATTGGAATGATAAGAGCCTTTTTATTCCCACTTTCGTCAGTTATGTATTCTAAAGCTTTCATTTTATATTCTTTTAAAGCAAATTTACAAAAATCCTACAACAGTTTCTTAACGATTTTCAGGGTGCTTAACTTGTATGGCGGATAGCGAAGCGGGATGTCGATCCAGGTGGTGCGCTTCATGATGCTCTTTTGATGGCTGAAGGTTTCGAATCCATGGCGGCCATGATAATTGCCCATGCCGCTATGTCCGATGCCGCCGAAGGGCAGCCGTGCGTTGGTGATGTGCATGATGCCGTCGTTGAAGGTGCCCCCGCCGAAATTCAGCTCCTTCAGAATAAGCTTTTGCCGGCCCTTGTTCTTCCCGAAATAGTAGAGCGCCAGCGGCTTTTCCTTTTGTTTCAGAAGATCGATGGTGCCGAAGAAATCATCGAAGGTAAGCACCGGAAGGACAGGTCCGAAAATTTCATCTTCCATTACCTTGTCGGCCCAGTTGACATTGTCGAGAATGGTGGGCGAAATGTACAGCTCCTTTTCGTTGGTATCGCCGCCGGTGTAAACCTTTTCAGGGACGATAAGTTCCTTCAGCCTGTCGAAATTCGGTTTGTTGACGATGCGCAGGAAGTCGGGGCTGTTTTTGGGATTTTCGCCGTAGAAATCGTGAATGTACTTTTTAAGGTATTTCAGCAATTCGTCTTTTGCCTCCCTGTGCACCAGCAGGTAGTCCGGGGCAATGCAGGTTTGTCCGGCGTTGATAAATTTTCCCCAGGCGATCCGTTTGGCGGCCAGTTTCACCGGAAAATCACGATCGACGATGCAGGGGCTTTTTCCGCCCAGCTCCAGCGTGACAGGTGTGAGCTGCTCAGCGGCGGCTTTGTAAATGATTTTTCCCACTTTGGTGGAGCCGGTAAAGAAAATGTAGTCGAATTTTTCCTTCAGCAGCGCCTGGGTTTCGGGCACGGCACCTTCCACCACGCGCAGGTATTCAGGATTGAAAGCACCGTTAAGTATTTTTGCAAGCACAGAAGAGCAGGCAGGTGCGAGTTCGCTGGGTTTAAGAATGATGGTGTTTCCGGCAGCCAGGGCACCCACCAGCGGCTCGAGGATCAGCAGGAAGGGAAAATTCCACGCCCCGATGATCAATGTCGTACCGTAAGGCTCGGGATAAATGCGGCTGGTGGCCGGCAGGGCTGCGATATTGGTCAGCACTGATTTTGGCTTCGACCACTTCTTCACCTTACGGATGGCCAGCATAATCTCGCCATAAATCAAGCCCAGTTCAGTGGCATAGGTCTCGAATTCTGACTTGTGCAGATCCTTCCACGCTGCATCGATCAGCAGGCGTTCGTTATCCTGAAGGACGTTTAGGAACTTTTTAAGCTGCGCTTTTCTGAAACCAATATCCCTGGTTTTTCCGCTTTTAAAAAAAGTCTGCTGGTTCGATACGATGCTGTGATAATCCTTCATTTTTTTAAGATGTTGTTGATTTGTTGTTATCAATCTTTTTGGGCAATAGCTTTAAAAAAATCAGGGTTAACTCTGTTCTTCAGTTTTCTTATCCTTGTTCATATGGTAATAATCATGCCCTGCAAAACCTGCCATGGATTCGTATACCCCGAGCACACGTCCTACGAACCAGTCGAATATCCTTGGCGGGAGCACGCCCCTGACGAAGGGAAGCCAGTTGATCATGTAGGGCATCCGCACATGTATTCTGTTCTTTTCGATGGCACGTATCACGCGGTCGGCCACCTTTTCGGGCTGCAGCATCGGGATGAGGAAATTGGTGTTAACGCCTGCAAACATTCCGGTGTCGATGTAGCCGGGGTTTACCGTGGTAACGCCAATGCCGCTTTTCATCCGTTCCAGTTCGATGCGCAGCGATTCCGACCAGCCCGTTACGCCCCATTTACTGGCTGCGTACACCGACATTTTAGGGTTGGCCAGCAGCCCCGCTGCCGAAGCGATGTTGACGATGTGCCCGTGCTTTCGTTCGATCATGCCGGGCAGAAATGCCAGCGTGACATGCATCAGTGCATTGGTGTTGATGTTCATGGTATGGTCGATATCATGGTGGCTGTGGTCTTTGAATTCCTTTCCAACCACCACACCGGCATTGTTTATGACGATGTCCACTCCACCGGTTTCATCAATCACTTTTTTGGCTGCCGCAATGATCGAAGGCGTATCCGAAATATCCAGTTCGTAAGGAAGCACTGTATATCCGAGGCGTGTAAATTCTTTGGTGGTATGGTTGAGGAATTCCTGGTTAATGTCCCAGATCACCAGTTTTGAAGCGCCCTTGTCGAGGCATTTTTGTCCCATGAGTTTGCCGATGCCGGCGGCCCCGCCGGTGATCAGCACGGTTTGGTTCCTGATAGATGCCATGCTATTGTTTGATGAGTTTATGTATATCCCCTACAGGAACAGAGGTTTTCTGATGGATTTCTTCAATGCTCATGGTTTGTGCCATCCGGTTAATGAAGGTGGGCAGCGATTCGCCCAGTTCGATCAGATGACCGTCGGGATCGTAGAACCTGAAAGTACGTTGCCCCCAGCTTTCTTCGATAACATCATGAAGCAATTTGATGCCTGTATTCATCAGTTTTTCACGATCGCTGTCCAGATTCCCGGTCTCTAAATAAAGTTCGAATCCTGAGCTTTGCTGATGGTTTCCGGAAGTTATAGCCGGATGGTCGTTGGATATTTGCCACAATGCCACACCGCTTTTGAAACCAATGGTTTTATCAAAATCAAAATCGATTTCCTGGTGAAGAACATCAGTGTAGAAGGTTTTGGCTGTTTTGATGTCTTTTACAAAAAGTACGGTATTTCGGTACCGCAGCGATTTATTTTCCATGATCCCGTTTTTGTAATGATCTGCGAAAATAGGGATTAGATCACAATAATCAGTGAAAACCCGTAAAAAACTATCTCTTCCAAAAAGCAGGAGAGAACAGGATCAGCACGGTGAAAAGCTCAAGTCTGCCCAGGAGCATCAGAAAGGAAAGGAACCATTTTCCAAACAGGGGAATGTCGGCGTAATTGCCCACCGGTCCCACGCTGCCGATACCTGGACCTATGTTTCCGATGGTGGCTACCGTTGTCCCGATGGCCGATTCGAAATCCAGCCCCAGCATCGACATCACGAAAGTTCCCAGGGCAAAGGAGATCATATAGATCAGGAAAAATGCCAGCACATTAAATATTATATCCTGCGACACTGGTCTGCCGTTCATCCTTACGGGAATCACTGCCTGGGGGTGCATTTGCCGCTTGAGTTCAAGCAGGCTGTTCTTAAACAGCAGCAATTGACGCATCACCTTGATGCCTCCACCGGTTGATCCCGCACTTCCGCCGACAAACATCAGCAGGAAAATGATAAACCAAAGCACGCCCGGCCATATCAGGTAATCGGCTGTGATAAAACCGGTGGTGGTGATAATGGAAACCACCGTAAAGATGGAATCGCGAAAAGCATGTTCGATGTTGTTGATTTCGGTAAAGAAAAGCGACAGGGTGATGATGACCGTTGTAAACCCAATGGCGCCAATGTAATACCTGTACTCCTCGTTCTTAAAAACATCACGCAGTTTGCCATGGAGGGCAAGATAATGCAGCGAGAAATTTGTTCCGGCCAGGATCATGAACACTGTGATCACATACTGGATGTAGGGAGAAAATCCTGCAATGGAATCATTTTTTGTGGAAAAGCCGCCGGTGGCCATGGTGCCGAAAGCATGACAAAGGCCATCGAACAGGTTCATGCCGCCGAGCATCAGCAATCCGGTTTCCACCACTGTGAGCAGCACGTAAATGCCCCAGAGCCGTTTGGCGGTTTGCGTGATGCGTGGATGCAGCTTGTCAGGTGTCGGCCCGGGTACTTCTGCAATGAATAACTGCATCCCGCCGATCCCCAGGAATGGCAGGATGGCCAGCGAAAGCACAATGATACCCATCCCGCCGATCCAGTGTGTAGTTGACCGCCAGAACAGCAATCCCTTCGGCATTGCCTCAATATCGCTGAGGATGGTAGCTCCGGTGGTGGTAAACCCCGAGATGGTTTCGAAAAAAGCATCGGTATAGCCGGGTATTGCACCGCAAAGCACGAAAGGCAGCGCCCCGAAAAGGGAAATGATCACCCATGCAAACGATACGATGATATACCCCTCACGTTTGCCGATGTTTTTTTTTACGTCCTTTCCCGCTGCAAAGTACATAATGGCTCCTGTACCCCCTGATATGAGCGCTGAAATCAGCAGCGCCCAGAAATCGTGCGTCCCGTCAAAAAATATCCACGAAATCGCAGTATGATCACCGTAATAAATGGAGAAGGGCAGGGCTGTCAGCATAAAGATTCCTTCGATGATCAGCAGGATCCCGAGAATGCGGATAACGATCTCGACGTTAAGTTTTTTCGACAGCGGCATGGCTTAATTAAAAAAACGGTCCACTTTATGAATGGACGAAGGTAGGGAAAAAACCACAACCTTATCACCTTCTCTGATCCTGAAATTCCCGACCGCAATGTAGCTGTCGTCGCCCCGGATGATTCCGCCGATGATGGCGCCTTCGGGAAATTTCAATTTCCTGATGGGTTTTTTAACAATGGCTGAATCGGGCTTAACCACAAACTCGAATACCTCGGCGTCGATGCCATGAAGTACCTTGGTTGAGGTAACCTCCGAACCCATGGTAAAGCGGGCGATATAGCTGGCTGTGATCAGTTTTTTGTTGATGATGGTGTCGATGCCGATATTTTGGGAGATGTCGATATAATCGATGTTTTCAACCAGTGCGATGGTTTTCTTTACCCCGAATTTGCGGGCGTGAAGGCAGGTGAGGATGTTGGTTTCCGAATTGTCGGTCACGGCAATGAAAGCATCCATATTTTCGATGCCTTCGTCTTTGAGCAATTCGATGTCGCGGGCATCACCATTGATGATCAGCACGTCTTTAAGGTCGTTGCTCAGGTTGATGCAGCGGTTCTTATCGATCTCCACCATTTTTATGTTGTAGTGGTCGTGCAGCCGGTCTACGGTTTTTCTGCCGATCCTTCCGCCACCCACGATCATCACGTTGTCGATCTCGAATTCCTCCTTGCCGCCAAGTTTCAGCAGGGTTTCAATACCGTCGGGTTTGGTAATTACATAAGCCAGATCGTTGAGCTTGAATACATCGTTGCCCCGTGGGATGATGGTTTTGGAATTTCTGTGGATGGCGATGGCCCTGAAATTTAGAAAAGGAAATTCGGAAGCGATCTGATCGAGGGTTTTTCCTAATACCTGCGCGTTTTCTTCGAGTTTGATCAGGAAAAGGATCAGTTTGCCATTGGAAAACCCGAAAGTTTCGGTGGCGGCGGTTTGTTCCAGCAGGTTTACGATTTCCTCGGCGGCCAGCCTTTCTGGACAGACCATATGGTCGATGCCAAGGGATTTGAATATTTCACCGTTTTTCTTTTCCAGGTATTCGGTATTGTTCACCCGGGCAATGGTGCGTTTGGCCCCAAGCTTTTTTCCGATAATGCACGTCATCATGTTGATATGCTCGTCGTGAACCACTGAAATCAGCAGGTCGCACCTTTTGATGTTGGCCCTTTCCAACACGGAAATATAGGTGGAATCCCCCGCTATGGTCATCAAATCGGTATGCGTTTCGATGAGCTTCAGCAGATCGCTTTGAGGATCCACTACCGTAATATCGTGGTTTTCATCAGTTAGCAGTTTCGCCAGATGAAAACCCACTTCGCCATCGCCGGCTATAATTACATTCATCTTTTTCATGACACAGGGTGCGAAATTATACTTTTTCGCGATACTGAAAATTTCGTCGGATTTTTATGGGAGGCGTTGCCATTTAATGGATATGTGGCCCCCACAATACCGTTAATATCGTATCCTGCCAATGGTTTGACGATTGGTTCCTGGATCGAAAACTGCCCTCACATGAATTTGGAAGCCGTTGATTACCGGTCAATGGATCACACCTTCACCATCGCTATCCGCTTTTGCATAATCTTTCACCTCTTCATAATACTGCTGCCGTTTCATCTTTTCCTCTTTAATTCTTCAAAAACCTCAGTCCCAAATTAAAACCTGCCCACATTTTTACATTGGTATCGTTGGTTGTTTTATTATAAAAATGCCAGGTGGGGGCAATTTCTGAACCAATGGTGCCATCGGCATTTTGATATTCGGATACCAGAACATTGAATGAAGGTCCGGCATAAATGACGAGGCCGGATGTAAGGTTGGCGCCGAAGCTGAATTTAACACTGTTGAGCAGATTCAGGTCGCTGGTCCAGATCTCGTCTTCACTGATTTGTGTGGCGGTGGCTTCGATGTTCATGAAAGCACCTTTTCCGAGGAAAATTTCAGAACCTACACCCCAGCCGAGGCCAAACCGTGTGAAACCCGAGCCGGGTCGCAATCCGGCGGTAAGGATGTTATAGAAGCCTGAAACACCGGTTTTGTAGGAGGCGTTGATGTAAAAACTCTCATTGCCAGAAATATCAAAGGCCCGGTAGCCGTCTTTAACATAACTGATCAGCCCAATGGGTACACCTTTCATTTTGCCGGTCATATTTATCACGCCGATCATCATTCCCCGGGTTTCTCCGTTGATGTTGAAGGGTGCGATCTGCAGGCCGTCGAAACTTCCGTTCAGGTTCATAAATCCCGCTATCTGAAACCCCTGGGAGCTTCCGCCGGCGATGTTCATGAATCCGGCCACCTGCGCCCCGTCGAATTCCCCGCCGGTAATGTTCATAAATCCCGCAGTTTGAAAGCCTCTCAGGTATCCGCCGGTGATGTTCATAAAACCTGCGACTTGTGCGCCCTGCAGATTGCTGCCGGTGATATTGCCGAAGCCGCTAACCTGCAAACCCTCAAAAGAGGAACCGGTAATATTTCCAAAACCGCTGATCTGTGAGCCTTTAAAATAATTTTCAACCACGTTTCCAAAACCGGCAACCTGTAGCCCCATTCCATAATCGGTGATCCGGCTGCCGAAACCCGAAATTTCCACACCCTGAAATGCTGCAGCTTTTCCGTAGATGAGGTTGAGTGAAGAATAATTTACCACGTTGATTTCTTTTCCGTTGGTGCCAAGGGGGTAGAACAGCGAAGCCTGAAAAATCACCGGCTGGTAGCCTTCTTTGGTTTTTGGCTGGGATTTTACATGATCGTTAAAGGCGAGAAATAAAACCGTCACAAAAATTATAGCAATCGAATGTTTCATTGATCTTCGTTTTTAATAGTGATAGACGATATGGCGGAGGCAAAAGTTACAAACTCCCAAAAACCTGAATGTAAACCGCTAAATTTCAGATCCGGATTTCAAATCCATCCCAATCCGGCCCGATGGTAAATTGCTCCCTGAAGGCTGTGAGTTCATCGTATGAAAACTGGGTATACACGATTTCTTCGTTATGCGGATCGGCCTGCGCAATGATCTGCCCTTTGGCATCCAGCGCCATGGAATTGCCCGAGTGGTGTATTCCGTTGCCGTCCTGACCAACACGGTTTACGCCGGCAACATACGCCTGGTTTTCGATGGCGCGGGCAATCAGGAGATGTTTCCACGCATACTTGCGCGCTACCGGCCAGTTGGCGATGTATATCAGCGCATCATACTCATATTCCCCGTCGATGTAGCGGTTTTTGCTCCACACCGGAAAGCGAAGGTCGTAGCACACCAGCGGAAGAATATTCCATCCGTTGAGGTTGACAATAACTTTGCGGATC
Source organism: Bacteroidales bacterium (assembly GCA_046542305.1). Lineage (GTDB taxonomy): Bacteria > Bacteroidota > Bacteroidia > Bacteroidales > 4484-276 > JBKHBQ01. Next base: position 6,493 of record JBKHBQ010000045.1, on the reverse strand, counting down.
CCCTGTGAAAACACCTTCCATTCGGTGCTAAGCCTGAACAGGTGGCGCTTGTCGTAGCTGGAAAAGCTGCCGTCGGCATTTACCCAGTACAGCCTGTTGAAATTTTTTCCGCCCGAATTGGTAAGGATGCTGCCGGTTATGGTACAGTTGTTTTCGCGGGCTTTCAGTTTCATCCATTCAAATGTAGGTCCTTCCTCCGGTTCGGCAATTTTGCCGGGATTGATCGAAAACCCGGTGTTGAACATTTCCGGAAGAATGATCAGATCAACTTCAGTGTCGATTTCTTCCAGCTTTCTGTCGAAATTGGCCCGGTTTTTTTCGGGAGCTTCCCACACCAGGTCAGATTGTACGAGGGCTATATTCAAATCTTGCATAGGATTTCGGCGGCTTTTTTAAGTGTTTCTTCCTGTTTGGCAAAGCAGAACCTCAGGATGCGGTCATCGCGGCCATCGCGGTAGAAGGGCGAAAGCGGAATGGAAGCCACTTTGGATTGCCTGGTAAGTTTTTCGGCGAAAGCCATATCTTTCTCTTCGGAGATGGCGCTGTAATCAAGGCACTGGAAGTAGGTTCCGTGTGAAGGCACTGCTTTGAATCGCGAATCTTTGATCAGTTCGAGAAAAATATCTCTTTTTTCCTGATAAAACGATGAAAGATTTTTGTAGTTGCTTTCGGTGGTGAGGAAATCGGCAACGGCCATCTGGATGGGTGTATTTACGGCAAACACCACCCACTGATGCACCTTGCGGAATTCGCGCATCAGGTTTTCGGGGGCCAGCACATAGCCGGTTTTCCATCCGGTGGCGTGAAAGGTTTTTCCGAACGATCCCACACACAGGCTTCTCTGGGCGAGTTCAGGATAGCGGCAAACGCTGTGGTGGACTTTTCCGTCGAAGATCAGGTGTTCGTACACCTCGTCGCTCAGCACCATGATATCGGTGTTCTTTGTCAGGTTTTGCAGCGCCAGCAGATCCTCCTGTTCGAGGACAGTACCGGTTGGATTGTGCGGCGTATTGATGATGATCATCCGGGTGCGGCTGCTGACGAGCCTGGCGGTTTGTTCCCAGTTGATCCTGTAATCCGGCGGTTCCATTTGTGCATATTTTACCCTTCCGCCGTGAACTTTAATGGCCGGCGCATAGGCGTCGTAGGCGGGTTCGAAAACGATCACCTCGTCTTCATCCCTTACAAAAGCTGCAATGGCTGTGTACAATGCCTGGGTGGCGCCGGCAGTGATGTTGATCGCCGTGTCCGGATCATAGATTATCCCATGATCCTTTTTCACCTTTTCCGAAATGGCCTTGCGTAGCGAAGCAACACCGGCCATCGGAGCATACTGGTTGTGCCCCGACTTCATGTAATGATGTACGCGGTCGATCAGATCGGTTGAAATATCAAAATCAGGGAAGCCCTGCGACAGGTTGACGGCATCGTTTTCTGCAGCGAGTCGCGACATTACGGCAAAAATCGATGTTTCGATAGTGGGGAGTTTGCTGGTTATGTTTCCTGAAAATTCCATAACGGGTTAATTTCACGCAAAAATACAATTCCCTGAAAAACAAACAGGATTAATTCAGAAATGATTATATCTGGTTAAGCATCAGCAGACAGGGCTGCAAAATTGTACAAGTTCTTACAGTCCCGCGATATGCTGATCGCACCCAACATTAATTCGATTGGTTTGTTATACCTTTGCAAAAGAATGAAGAAATATTAACCGACAAATTCGATATGAAAACAATAGATAATCTGAATTTTAACGGACTTAGAGCCATCATCCGAGTGGACTTTAATGTACCGCTTAACGAGAAATTTGAAATTACCGACGAGACCCGCATCAATGCTGCCATTCCTACCATCAAAAAAATTATGGACGACGGGGGCATGCCCATCCTGATGTCGCACCTGGGCAGGCCAAAATCCGGCCCGGAAGAACGTTTTTCGCTGAAACATCTGGTACCCGCGCTGTCGGAAAAGCTTGGCGTGGAAGTACAATTTGCCAGCGATTGCATCGGCGATGAGCCCAAAAAGAAGGCTGCCGGAATGAATAACGGCGATGTGCTGCTGCTCGAGAACCTTCGTTTCTACAAAGAAGAAACCAAAGGCGACGAAGCGTTCGCCGAAAAACTGGCATCACTGGCCGACGTTTATGTAAACGATGCTTTTGGTACGGCACACCGCGCGCATGCTTCAACAACCATTATCGCGCAGTTTTTTCCCAAGGATAAATATTTCGGTTATGTAATGGCCAACGAGCTGGCCCATATCGGCAAAGTGCTCAGCGAAGCCAACAGACCGTTTACCGCTATCCTTGGCGGCGCAAAGGTTTCCGGCAAAATTGAGGTGATCAACAACCTGCTCGACAAGGTGGACAACCTGGGCATCGGCGGCGGCATGATGTTTACCTTTATTAAGGCTGCCGGAGGGAAAATCGGAAATTCGATGGTGGAAGAAGATTTGATCGATACTGCATCGAAGGCTGTCGAGGATGCAAAAGCGCGCGGCGTAAACCTGATCCTACCCACGGATGCCATAATTGCCGATAAATTCGAAAATGACGCCAACCATAAAACCAGTGCTGCCGATGAAATTCCGGATGGCTGGATGGGCCTGGATATCGGCGAGGAAAGCCGGAAAGAATTTGCCGGGGTGATCAAAAATTCCAAAACCATCTTGTGGAACGGCCCGATGGGCGTGTTCGAAATGGAGAATTTCGCCGAAGGCACCAAATTCATCGCCCAAACGGTTGCCGAAGCTACCGGCAAAGGTGCTTATTCGCTGATCGGCGGAGGCGACTCTGTGGCGGCCATCAGTCAGTACGGCCTTACCGACAAGGTAAGCTATGTTTCCACCGGCGGCGGCGCCATGCTCGAATATATCGAAGGCAAAGAGCTGCCCGGCGTGAAGGCTGTTGAGGAATAAGAGCTTTTAATTGAGTTAAGGATAACAGGTTATCTCATACGGTGATAGCCTGTTATTTTTTTAAACCCATCGATTGCGCCGCATCCCTGGCATAAAGATCACACATGGTATTTTCAAAATGGCCCGAATGGCCTTTCACCCAGGCTACTTCGATGTATTTGCCGCGCGTAAGGCGTTCCAGCTTTTTCCATTCGTCAGCGTGTCTTGCCGGTTCGTTGTTGGCGGTGCGCCAGTTGTTGAGTTTCCAGTTGAACATCCATTCGGTGAGGCCCTTTCTTACATACCTGCTGTCGGAGATCAGGCGCAGCCGCTGAACATCCCTCAGGTTTTCCAGCCCAAGGATCACCGCCTGCAGTTCGGCCAGGCAGTTGTTTCCTGCATCGCTGCTCAGGCTGAGCATGGCATAGCGGCCGTCAGGATATTTCAATACCGCAGCAAGCCCGCTTTGCCCGGTAGATTGGAGAAAGCAGCCGTCGGTGAAAATTTCATGAATACCGCTTTCGGAAGTTCTTGCGAATGAAATCCGATCTGTTTCTCCGCGGCGGTCGAGAATGATGATGCTGTTCAGATCGTTGAATAATTCGGGATCTTTGTTGTCGGTAACCGAAAAAGTAAGGCGGAATCCCGGGAAAAAAGTATCCGGTCGTTTGGTGTGAAGGATCTTAAGTATTTGCTGCCGGTTACGTTCGAGAATCTCCCAGAGTTTACCTTCGTGAAAAATCTCCAGATGGCGGTTTACCGGATCGTACAGAAACGTGCAATGCCGGTGGTCCGTGGAAACCCGGTGCAGAAAGTTGCCATCCTGCATTCCGGTGATTTCCATATGAAAAACCAGCATTTCCATAGGTCCTAAACGATTTCATCCAGGCCTACATTTTTTACTTTGTTATCGTAATCCTTCCACGAAGGATCGTCGAAATCGATGTTCTGAATGTTCATCAGAATCATTGGCGCAATACTGCCAACGGGTCCGTACAGCAGCGATTTTTCCTTGGTTTCAAGCCTCAGGATGCTTGCCCGGGCATCGATCATATTGAAAAGCATAATCAGCACGCTCATGATCACAATGCCTTTGAGCAACCCGAAAACCAGCCCGAGGATTTTATTTACCACCCCCAGCATGGCCAGCGAAGCCACTTTGTCGAGCAGCCTGCCGATGAGCGAAACGACAATGACTACCGCAATAAAGGTGATGATAAAAGCCACGATGAAAACGTACCGGTGACCGAGGTCGAAATGTTCAATCAGGAATTTGGCGGTGACGTCCGAAAAATAAATGGCAAAATAAATGCCGAGGATCAGCGCTGCCAGTGCGGCCACCTCTCTTATCAAGCCACGGCGGAAGCCGCCAATGGCCATAAGCACAATGGGGATGCCAATAACCAGATCGAGAAAACTCATAATTTTTTCAGTGTTTTGGTCAGTTTTGATGCAAACAAAAAGTCATTCACTTCTTTATTATCCGTATCCACAATTTCTTCCTTACTGCCTTCCCACCAAAGTTCGCCTTTATACAGAAAACTGATGTTCTCGCCGATTTCTATCACCGAGTTCATGTCGTGGGTGTTTATAACGGTGGTGATTTCGTATTCATGGGTGATTTCACTGATCAGGTTATCGATCACGTTGGAGGTTTCCGGATCGAGGCCCGAGTTGGGCTCGTCGCAAAAGAGGTATTTCGGATTCAGCGAAATGGCCCTGGCGATGGCCACGCGTTTGGTCATTCCGCCGCTGAGCTCCGACGGCATCAGTTTGTTGGCGTGTTCCAGGTTTACACGTTTAAGGCAGAAATTCACGCGCTCCTCACGTTCTTCCTCCGTCATATCGCTGAACATGGTAAGCGGGAATCCTACATTTTGCTCAACATTCATGTAATCGAACAGTGCTCCGCCCTGAAACAGCATGCCGATTTCTTTCCTGATTTCGCGTTTTTGGTTCCAGGTCATGTCAGAAAATACGCGGTCGTTGTAAAGCACCTGTCCGCTGTCGATGGGGTGCAGGCCCACCAGGCATTTCATAAAAACGGTTTTTCCCGAGCCGCTCTGCCCGATGATCAGGTTGGTGACGCCCTTTTTGAATTGGGTGGAGATATCTTTCAGCACATGGTTATCGCCGAAACTTTTGTTGATATGTTTTGCTTCGATCATGCCAGTAACAATTGGGTGAGGATGAGGTTGAAAATAATGATGAGGATGCTGCTGTACACCACCGCTTTGGTGCTGGCCCTGCCCACTTCGAGCGCGCCACCGCGGGTTTCGTAACCCTGAAACCCGGCCACCGATGTGATGATGAACGCAAATACCATTGTTTTGATGAGCGCATAGGTTACCGAAAACGGATCGAACCAGCTTCTCAACCCGGTAAGGTAATCGTTGCCCGAAACCACACCGGTAACAATACAACCCAGCCAGCCACCGGTAAGGGCAAAAGCAATGCTTAGGATGATAAGAAACGGATTGATGATCATGGCGGCAAACACCTTGGGCTGGATCAGGAAATTGGCCGGGTTGATGCCCATGATCTCCAGCGCATCGATCTGCTCGGTAACGCGCATGGTGCCGATTTCGGAGGCAATGCTCGAACCCACCTTGCCGGCAAGCACCAGGCTGATGATGGTGGGCGAAAATTCGAGAATGATCGACTGGCGCGTGGTGAAGCCCACCATGGTGAGCGGGATCAGCGGGCTGTCGATGTTGAAGGCGGTTTGTATGGCTACCACGGCTCCCACAAACACCGAAATAATGAGGGTAATCCCCAGTGAATCTACACCCAGGCTCACGAATTCAATCATGATCTGCCTGAAAAACAAGCGCACCTTATCGGGCTTTACAAAAACCTCCCGCATCAGCAGCAAATATTTTCCCAGGTCGGAAATAAGTTTCATCAGGTAAAAATTTTTTGCTAAAATAAGGATTATTCGGGAGTTTTGTTTAAAGCGGTTTTTTTAATTTGCCCGATAGAAATGCTTCAGGGCAGGATTGAATGGCTGAATTTTTTTTATTGCATGTGCAGCGGGTGAAAATCAGTGCAAAAAGGAATATAAAATACGTATCACCGGCTGCCGTTTTGTTATCGATCGGCAGACATCCCCGCAACAAAAACACACACACGGCCAGGATTACAGTAGCGGGTAATAAAAAAACGCTAACCCTGCCAGTGCAGGCTTTGCAGAAATGTCTATTTTAGCGGATGTGTTACCGAATTTCTGAACATGAAAAAAATGAACTAAAAAATATATGACCCCGATGATGCCGATCCCACGATGCAATGTCAAAAATGAAGAAAATGGGAGTTGTAACATGCTGTTTCTAAAGAGAAAGCAGACAGCCAACGCACACCAGCGCACAATTGAATACGAACAAACAACAATTTAATTTGGATTTGAATTAATGAAATTATCACTCGCACGATTAGAGACTTTTCTTGAAGAAGCATGTGAAAGCTTGCGCGGAAATATGGATGCCTCGGAATTTAAGGAATACATCATTGCCATGTTGTTCCTGAAAAGGGTCAACGACCAGTTTGATGTTAACCGCGACAGAAGAAAAAAGAACCTCACTGACAAACGCGGGCT
>JBKHBQ010000336.1:0-3589 GCA_046542305.1 Bacteroidales bacterium | reverse complement strand
CGGGTGAATGTTTTGAAAGAAACACGGACGGAGATCTTACGCGCGGCAGTTCTCTTTCCCAAAGATTACGGCATAGGCGGAATAAGAAGGCACATGTCGCTGGAGGCCGGCGAGTTTATCAAAAGGGATGGTATCACTCCAATTTATTGTCATTCCTGCAATTACATTATTGAATTGAATGCCCCCCTTCAATAAACTATACATCCCTTTTTTCGTTAAAAAACACCGTGTAAAGGGAAAATTAATAAATTAGCCCCTGAAATCAATCGGTAGCCCTTGCAATGAATTTTACTGCAGATTATAAATATCAATTTTTTAGGTCAGCCCTGGCTTTTTTCTATGTGGTGAACCAACCCCTAATCCGTAATGAGCATGAAAGAAAAGAAAAAATCAAAACCCAAAAGTGAACTCCCCCAGATTGAGCGGTATTTGAAACTATTGCTAACCCTGTCGAACGGCGTTCGTTACACCCGGCAGGAAGTTGCCGAAAGGCACCGGATTTCTGAACGAACAGTTTACCGTGATTACGAAACCTTGCGTAACGCAGGTTTTGCCGTTGAGCAAAAAGACGGATACTACTGGATTGAAAAACCCCCAAGCCCGTTTAAGGAACTTCACGAATTGTTGTTTTTTACCGAAGAGGAGGCATGGATACTCAAACGCGCCATTCATTCCATCGACGAAAACAACCTGCTGAAGCAAAAGCTGGTCGAGAAACTCTACTCCCTGTACAATTTCAGTAAAGTTTCCGAAACCATTGTGCGTCGCGAGCATTCCGAAAACGTTCACCTCCTTGTGAAAGGCATCGAAACGCGCCGTCAGGTTATCCTGCACGATTATCACTCGGCGCATGGCAACAGCATTGGCGACCGGCTGATCGAGCCCTTTGATTTTTCATCCAACTTTATTGCTGTCTGGGCATTCGATACCAAAAGCCGCAGCAACAAATTGTTCAAAACAGCAAGGATTGCCAAAGTTAGTCTGACCAACCAACCGTTTCTGTTTCCGTCACAGCACCAAAAGTTTCCGGTGGATGTATTCCGTATCAGCGGCCCCGATCAGATTCCGCTCAGGCTTTCGCTGAGCCTGAGGGCTTACAACCTGTTGATTGAAGAATACCCGCTGAGCGAAAAATTTCTTATACAGGAAATCCAAAACCGGTGGCTATTCGATGGCTGGGTGTGCAGCTACGAAGGAGCCGGGCGATTTGTGCTTGGGCTTTGCGACGAAGTGGAAGTGATCGCTCCCGATGATTTCAAAGATTTTCTTAAAGAAAAACTTGCACGCATTGAAAATATATTTTCCGACTGACACACATTGACAGTCGCCAATCATAGCTTTGACCAATTTACCAGAAAATGAGAATCAGAATAAACTTTACTTTGACCAGAATCCCGCAGGTGCTGCCGTTGAACTACCAGTACCCGCTCAGTGCATGGATTTACAATGTGCTTGGGAGGGGCGACACCGGTTTTTCCAACATGCTCCATGAGGCCGGTTACCGCCTCGAAAATCAGAAAACCTTCAAACTGTTTACCTTTTCCAACCTGCTGTTTGCGGATAAGGGCTTCAGGATATTGAAAGGCACCGACCGCATGGAGATCACCGGGCAAGGGCTGTCGCTTACCATTGCCTTTATGCTGCCTGATGCATTGCAGACATTTGTTGCAGGCTTGTTCAGTAACCAGCAGGCCTTTGTTGGCGACAAGATTTCTGGCGCCGACATGCGGGTGGAAAGCGTTGAAATGCTTCCGGAACCACCGCTTAGCAGCACCATGCAAATCAGGGCGCTTTCGCCGGTGGTGGTCACCCGCAAAACCGAAGCCGACCGGCAGGAACAGTACCTCGCCCCCGGCAACAGCGATTACCAAATGCTGTTTTTTAAAAACCTGATCGATAAGCACCACGCCTGGCAGCGCCAGACCGGACAGGAATTATCCCGCTTCATCGAACCAGCACTGCATTTTAACTGCCTCACCGAAAAACCCAAATCGCGCCTGCAAACCATCAAGGCCTTCACCAGCGAAGAAGTGAAGGTGCGGGGTTATCTGTTCGATTTTGAGATCAGTGCGCCACCGGCGTTAATTCAAACCGGCCTCAATGCCGGTTACGGGGCGATGAATGCTTTGGGATTTGGGTGTGGGGAGGTAAGAAATAACATAACAAAACCAACAAATTTATGAACTTCAAAAAGTCTTATAAAAACGCTTCGGATAAGCTGAAGATCAAATTCCTGGATGCCATCATCGGCGAAAACAAGGAATTGCAAACGGCATTTGTGAATTTTGCCGGGGAGGATCATCCTGCTCAGGAAACCTATTCTTTCGAGCAGTTTTCTCAAGTCATTGCCGAAACACAGAAAACGTTTACAGAACGCTTTGAACAGGTTGACCTGGAAAATCCCGACTGGGACAGCTACACGCCCATTCGTTCAGGATACGTCGAAGAATGGGAAGCATATCAGGCTGCAAGCGAACAGGAATTCGAGAATATTTTCGACATTTTTCAAAATCTGGCCATCGACAAAATCATTCAGCAAAAACTGACGGAACTAACCGCAATGCTGATCGGGCTTTATGAAGCAAGTCTGGATGCCGATGTGCCCGATACGGTGTATTCCTTCGACGATGTCAACCAATACCTGCTTAGCGAACACACCAGGGTGACGGATAAAATCGTGGAGAAAATCGGTATGTCTGCGATTTCAAATCACGCAATCATTCAATCATTTGAGATGTTTTTCCGCTATTGCGATGAAGAATACCCCGGCAATGAACATTTCGCCGGATATTTTGAAGACTTCTTACTGGGCATGGCCGGAAAATGCGACCAGCCCGGGCGTATTTTGTCCATCCTCGATCAGGCAACAATCGACAGGAAAGCCGTTTCCAGACTGGTGCTTCTGCTCAACAAAATGGCGGGAAATTCGTCGGAGTGGCTCAATTCCGCCAAACAGTATTATAACCACAACAATGAGGTGGCCTTGCAATTGCTCGAATATTATTTTGAACAGGATGCGAATGAATTTATCAGATTGGCACGCGAGCTTTTTAATAAGGATAAGATCTACTGGGCCGGTAAAATTGCGGATTTTGCAACACCCGGACTTGACAAGGATTTGTTTGTGGATGTGAATTATCAGTTGGTAAAGAGCTACAGAAAAATCGACGATTATCACAAGCTCCGGCCCCACCTCACTCCTGAAATACTGGAAAACCTGCTCAGGGATATCAACCGCGACAATCCATTCAAGGTTCAGGTGCTTGCTGCCGAAGAGCGCTACGAAGAGATCAAAGCAATTGTGGAAAACTACCCCGACGACTGGGAGTATACCCAACTCATCCGCCCGATCCTGGAGGTGTTTCCCGAATTCTGCTTTACCAGCATCAGCCGGAAAGCCCGCCGTACCCTCGAAAACGAACGCGGCCGCAGCACCTACCAGCGCATTGTGGAGTGGCTGCAACTGGCCGACACCATCCCCGGCTATAAGGCCGAAAACCGCTTATTGGCCCGCGAACTCTACAACCATAAACCCAACCTGCCGGCGCTTAAGGATGAACTAAGGAAGGGGGGATTGGTGTGAGGGGGA
>JBKHBQ010000044.1:0-19297 GCA_046542305.1 Bacteroidales bacterium | reverse complement strand
AAGGGTGGTTCATTTCGGATCACCCTTTTTTGTTCATTATCTTTTAAGCCCTAAACAGCAATGGTTTGATGAAAATTGTTTACCTTGCGAAGTCAATCCAAGAACCCTAAACTCCATGCTGGTAAAAACATACGGAAGTGCAATCCACGGCGTGAACGCCATCACCATCACGGTGGAAGTGAATATCGACCAGGGCGTAAACTTTTTGCTGGTGGGCCTCCCCGACAGCGCCGTAAAGGAAAGCCAGCAGCGCATCGAATCGGCGCTGCGGTATAACAACTATCGACTCCCCGGTAAAAAGATCGTGATCAACATGGCGCCCGCCGATATCCGAAAGGAAGGTTCGGCCTACGACCTCACTATTGCCATGGGCATCCTGGCCGCCTCTGAGCAAATAAAGGCAGACAACATCAGCGAGTATATCATCATGGGCGAGCTTTCGCTCGATGGCAGCCTGCAACCCATCCGGGGCTCCCTCCCCATCGCCATCGAAGCCCGCAAGAGTGGGTTCAAAGGTTTCATCCTGCCCGCTGCCAATGCCCGTGAGGCCGCCATCGTAAATGATCTGGAAGTGTACGGCGTGGAATCCATTAAGGAAGTGATTGATTTTTTTAACGGCGATACTGAACTACAGCCAACCATTGTAAATACCCGTGACGAGTTTTATGCCAGCCTCAACGAATATGAGTTCGATTTTTCGGATGTGAAGGGCCAGGAAAACATCAAGCGGGCTTTGGAAATCGCTGCTGCCGGGGGTCATAACGCGATCCTGATCGGGCCTCCCGGTTCGGGCAAAACCATGCTGGCCAAGCGATTGCCTTCAATCCTGCCACCGCTTAACCTTTACGAGGCGCTCGAAACCACCAAGATCCATTCGGTGGCCGGCAAGATGCACCGCGATATTTCGCTGATCTCGGTACGGCCCTTCCGTTCGCCCCACCACACCATCAGCGATGTGGCTTTGGTGGGAGGTGGCGGCAATCCGCAACCGGGCGAAATTTCGCTGGCGCACAATGGCGTGCTTTTCCTGGATGAGTTACCGGAATTCAAACGAACCGTGCTGGAGGTTTTGCGCCAGCCCATCGAAGACCGTGTAGTGACCATCTCCAGGGCAAAATTTACGGTGGAGTATCCGGCCAGCTTTATGCTGGTGGCGGCCATGAATCCCTGCCCTTGCGGCTATTACAATCATCCCGATCACGATTGCGTTTGCGCGCCGGGCATCGTGCAGAAATATCTCAACAAGATCTCCGGACCGTTGCTCGACCGCATCGATATCCACGTAGAGGTGGTGCCCGTGGCTTTTAAGGAACTCACCGAAGCACGTATGTCAGAAAAGAGCGAAGCGGTAAGGGAGCGCGTGGTGAAAGCCAGACAGATCCAGGAAGAACGCTATGAAGAGAAAAAAGGCATTTACTGCAATGCGCAGATGTCGAGCCGCCAACTCAGGGAAATCTGCAAAATCGATGATGCCGGACATATTCTGCTGAAAAATGCCATGGAAAAGCTCAGCCTGTCGGCACGGGCCTACGACCGCATCCTGAAGGTTTCACGCACCATCGCCGACCTCGACGGCAGCCCCGGCATCCGCACCGACCACCTGGCCGAAGCCATCCATTACCGCAGCCTCGACAGGGAGAGTTGGGGCGCGTGAAACTTTTGCCGGTTTGTCGGATTCGATAAAATTATGCTAATTTCGTTTGACTTTTCAAACCAGAAAATATATGAAAAAGCCCGATATCAGGTGGGAACAAAGGTTCTCTAACTACAAAAAAGCTTTGGATAAACTAAAAGATGCTGTTGCAAATTCACGAATTCGAGATCTTACGGATCTGGAAAAGGAAGGTTTGATTCAAAGATTTGAATACACCCATGAATTAGCATGGAATGTAATGAAGGACTATTTTGATTTTCAGGGCATGAACAACATTACAGGTTCGAGGGATGCAATACGTGAAGCTTTTAATAAAGGATTGATCGATGACGGAAACACCTGGATGGACATGATCGTCAGCAGGAATAAAACTTCGCATACCTATAACGAGGAGACTGCAGAAAAAATCGTGGAGGATGTGATATCTAGATACACAGCTTGTTTCCTCGATTTTGAAAAGAAAATGGACGGGCTCCGGGACAGGGAAAACCAGTATCAATAAATAAATGAAAAATGTACGGATTATCTGATCAGACTAAAGATTTGATTATAAATTGCCTAAGCAGGTTTGAGCATATTGAAGAGGCAATTTTGTACGGATCAAGGGCAAAAGGTAATCCGAAAACCGGCTCTGATATTGATATTACCCTGAAAGGAAGCCGGTTGACTTTTCAGGATTTGCTTCGCATCGAAAATGCACTGGATGACCTGATGCTACCATACAAAATCGACCTGTCCCTGTTCGGGTTTATTTCAAATCCCGATTTGGTGGAACACATCAGCCGGGTAGGTGTGGTTATTTATCAAAGAAATAATGAATAGTTAATTTGCCTTCTGAAATAGTTTACAGCAGTGGTGTAAGCTTTTTTATATTGCTACTGCAAGCTTTCCTTTTGTTACTGAGGTTCATCATTTTAAGATAAAAAACCTAACAGGTTTCCAAAACCTGTTAGGCTTCTCTCATAAATTACAATTTTACAACCCCAGATCCCTCACCATTCTTACCAGTTGCATAAATTCCGCACGGTATCCTTCCTCATCCCTGCCTTTGGCATTGTTTGCCAGATCCAGAACAAGATCCGCCGAAGTGCTGCCCATGTGCTCCGATCCGCGCAGCAGCATCCCGAAGGAGGCCACGGCAGCCGAGAACCTGAAATTGTCCGAAGTGTTTTTTACCGGCCTGTTGAGGACCACTTTTTCAAGGAGGCGGCTTTTCATGCCATCGGGCTGCTCGTACCTGAGCTTGATGGTGAGCAATTCATTTGACCTATTATGTTCCGAAAGTCCGCTCCGCTGGTATTTCAACGGATCGACGGAAGGAATGGCTTCATCCGCCCCTGCGGGGATGATTTCGTAAAGTGCGGTCACGGTATGGCCCGAACCCATCTCACCGGCGTCCTTTTTATCGTCGTTGAAATCTTCGGCATTCAACAGCCGGTTTTCGTAACCCACCAGCCGGTAAGCCTGCACATGCTGCGGGTTGAACTCAAGCTGGAATTTCACATCCCTGGCGATGGTAAACAGGGTGCCGCCGAATTCGGTGATAAACACCTTGCGTGCTTCGCGAATGTTGTCGATGTAGGAATAGTTGCCGTTTCCGCGGTTGGCGATCACTTCCATTTTGTCGTCCTTGATGTTTCCGGTTCCGAAGCCCATCACCGAAATAACCACACCCGATTCACGCTCCCGTTCCACCAGCCGTTCCATTTCGGAGGTGCCCGAAACGCCTACATTAAAATCGCCGTCGGTGGCCAGGATGATGCGGTTGTTTCCTCCTTCGATATAGTTTTCGCGGGCAATGCGATATGCCATTTTAATTCCTTCCCCGCCTGCCGTCGATCCGCCGGCGCTGAGCCTTTCGAGCGCCTCCAGGATTTTTCCTTTTTCACTGCCCAAAGTAGATTCGAGCACCTGGCCTGCTGCACCGGCGTAAACAACAATGGCCACGCGGTCATTCGGGCGCAGTTCCTTTACAAGCATTTTAAAGGCATTTTTAAGCAGGGGCAATTTGTCCGGGGCATTCATCGATCCGGAAACATCGATCAGAAATACCAGGTTCGAAGCCGTTAGTTCGCTTTTGTCGATACTCATGCCTTTCAGTCCGATGTGAAGCAGTTGATGATTGGCATTCCAGGGGCATTCGGCCAGTTCGGTGTAAACCGAAAACGGGTGCTCCCCGGAAGGTTCGGGATAATCGTAGCTGAAATAATTGATCATTTCCTCGATGCGCACCGCATCCACCGGCGGAATCCTCCCCTGATCGATAAACCTGCGGACATTCGCGTAAGAGGCATTATCCACATCGATCGAAAAAGTGGAAAGCGGACTGACCGTTACATTTTTGAATCCGTTCTCGCGAATGGTGGCGTAGTTTTCGGTATTCCAGTCGGGAGTGGGTGGGAAATAAAAAGCCCCGCCAGTTTCGATTTTGCTCGCCACACGGATGGGCAAGTTCATATCCATCACCATGGCTTCATTTTCAATAATTCGGTTTTGCGTTTCCCTGAGCGGCTTCAACATTACATCATACCTGCTTAGCCCCGAATGTTTTTCACGCAAGGGATGGTAATCGGGATGAGCGAACAGGATCACCGAATCATGAACCGGCACCCCGAGCTTGTACCAACCATTTTGATCGGTCATGGTTTCAGAAAATTTTCCACTGGAAGTCACCCTTACGTCTCCAACAGGATTTCCGTACGGATCGGTCACATATCCGTAGATGGTTTGTACTTGCTGTGCATCTGCGAAAAGCATGGCAAACGCGGCGGTTAAAATCAACATTACCTTTTTCATCATTCTCAGTTTTTTATGGATTTCACCAACAGGATGCATCCGAAGGAGAAATTCCATAAAAAACTTTTAGAAAAAATATATTTGCTTTACTTTTAGCGTGAATTTCAGGCCAAATGCGATTGATCCCATTCAAGAGAAAAGACGAAAGCAAAACTGACGAACAACTCGTTTCAGCCTATTACAAAAACCGTGATTCCGCTATCCTGGGCGAATTGTATGGCCGGCACATGCATCTTGTGTACGGGGTTTGCCTGAAATATTTCAAAGAACCCGAGCAGTCGAAGGACGCCGTGATGGCGATTTATGAAAAGATCAGGGAGGAATTGCCGCGTCACCAGGTGAAGCATTTTAAGAACTGGCTGTATGTGATCACGAAAAATTTCTGTCTGATGGAACTGCGGAAACACAAGGCCGGCAGGATGGTTTACCTCTCAGGTGAGGATTTGCCCCTGGAATTTATGGAAATCGGCCACGCATTGCATCCTGTCGACAGCGATAATTGCGGAAAGGATTTGGAGGCTTTGCAGGAATGCCTGGAGAAGCTGAAGCCTGAACAACGGCAGTGTGTAAGCCTGTTTTATTACGAGAATAAATGCTATCGCGATATTGCAGTTATACTGAATTTGGATGAAAAGAAGGTGAAAAGTCATATTCAGAATGGCAAACGGAATTTAAAAATATGCATTGAAAATAATCATGGCCAAAAGTGATAAACATATCAGCGAGGAGGATTTCCGCCGCTACCTCCGCAACCGTATGACGCCGGAGGAGCGACATGCCTTCGAACGGGAGTTGCAGAAACATCCTTTCGAGGCCGAAGCGCTGGAAGGAATGCAGCAGGTTTCGGCTAACCGGTTCGATAAGGACCTGCGGGAGCTGAAGAAGCATTTTGCAGGCGGCAGGCCGCATTCCACAACAATTTACTGGGTTGCGGCAGCATGTTTGCTGATCCTTGCCATTTCAGGGGTTCTGTGGTACCAGCTCGACCAGGACTCCACCGGAAGGCAGGTCGCAGAAAAACAGGCGGTGGAAAAAGACATAACCGGGGAAAAAACCCCGGAAAAACCTGTTCAGGAGATGGTACTTCAGGATACCCTGACGCAAAAAATCCAAACCCAGGATCATCAACAGGAATCGGCTGTTCAGGATGAAGAAAATGGAATAGCCGATCGTGCGGAGGAAAAAGGCAAAGCCCCCACAGAGAATCAATCTTCCGAAGATCTTATGGATATGCAGCAAAGCGGGTTGGAAACCGGGATCATACCTGAACCGAGCGAACCTGAAAAGGTTTTGCCCGCAAAGGAATCAAGCATCCCTCCTGTTGAGATGATTGCCGAAGAAAAGATTGTGCCTGAGGATCCTCAGTCAGGGCAGGTTGCCATTGAAAACTTTTCCGCTCCCGAACTCACTGTAGACGGGATTGAAAACAGGTCGGCAAGCGCTAACAAAATCATCGACGCCCCCACCATGAAAGCACAGCCACTGGAAGGGTGGGAAAAATTCGCACAGTACCTCGATTCTGCCGCCGTGCTGCCACCTTCTTATGATTTGGAAGAAAAAGCGGTTTTAATGTTAATTGAAGTTGACAGCGAGGGAAGCATCCTTAACATGCACAATCTTCATCCTGAAAATGAAGATCTTTTCGAAAAGGCACGGGAAATTCTTGTTGACGGGCCAAAATGGCAGCCGGGCCTGAACAACGGCCTGCCGGTGCCTTCACAGGTTGAAATCACCATCACCTTTAAAAAAAGAAAGTAAAAACCATTACCTTCGCATAAAAAAACAAGTCATGAAAAATCTGATCATAGTTTTACTGATGTGCTTCGGCTTTGCAGCATCAGCGCAGGAAGTGCCTGAGGATATTTTCGAAAACCACATGCAAATCCTGATCAACGACAAGGATTTTATAAAAGAGTATGGTGTGAGCGCACAGGACAAAAGCCGACAACTATATATCAATCTGGGATGCTATGAGCAGTACCATCGGGTGGACCCCATCGACGTGAACGGCCGGCCGCTCTTTCTGTGGAACGAAGGAACGATCTTTTTCAATGAAGTGGAATATCCGCTCGAACTGCTGCGCATCAGGTACCCCGACGAAAACATGGTGTTTTACGAATTTACCTATATGCTCGACAAGAAAAAACATTTTGTGGAAGTAAAATTCGTGAAACGCTATCAGAACTGGGAACTCGTAGATATTGCCACCACTAAACTGAATCAGGCATATTAACCATAGTTATTCACCCCCCAAACTTCAATTTTTCAATGAAAGTTACCTTTATCGGACTTGGAATCATGGGGCAGGCCATGGCCTCCAATTTGTTGAAACATGGCACGGATCTTACAGTTTTCAACCGCACCAAAGAAAAAGCACAGCCTCTCCTCGACAAGGGTGCAACATGGGGAGAAAGCCTTCAGCAATCTGTGGAAGCCGCTGATGTAGTCTTCACGATGCTTTCGGAACCAAATGTTGTACGGGAGATGGCCCTTGGCAAAGAGGGTTTTGTAAAGGCAATGAAAAAAAATGCCCTGTGGGCCGATTGTTCCACGGTTAATCCATCCTTTACTGAAGAAATGGCACGGCAAGCGGCAGAAGCAGGAATCCGTTTCGCCGATACGCCGGTGGCCGGATCGAAAGTCCCGGCAGAAAATGGCGAACTGATTTTTCTGTGCGGTGGCACCACCGAAGACCTCGGCGAGATTTCGGAATTGCTGGGGATGATGGGCAAAAAGATTGTGCATGTAGGCAAAACCGGACTTGGGGCAGCCATGAAAATGGTGGTGAACATGATGCTGGCGCAGTCGATGCTGGCCTTTTCGGAATCGGTGCATCTGGGTGTAAGCCTTGGTATCGACAAGGATTTTCTGCTGGAAACCCTTTCGGGAATGCCGGTTTCCGCACCCCTGCTTCCATACAAGGCCGGCAGGATTAAAAACCATAATTTCGAGGTGGAATTCCCGCTGGAATGGATGCAGAAGGATCTGCACCTGGCAAGCCTGTCGGCATGGGAAAACGATATATCCCTCCCCTCTGCAAATATCGCAAAGGAAATTTATGCCCTGGGCAAACAGCACGGCTTGTCACGAGAGGATTTTTCTGCCGTTTTCAAGGTAATCACACTCAAAAAATGATTTCCTGTTCTTTCGCGCTAATCCGCTTCAAAGGCGACGAACATTTCAGCCCCTTCAACGTTATTGTTTTCATTTTGTGAAATTCAACCGGCAAGAAACAATATTCGCAAGCCTTTTTTGTTGTGTTGTGAAACAATAATTTAACTGAGGTAGCGTAAACATTGCTTATTTTTGATTGAGCTAAAATCACATTCAATGGAAAAAAAGGAAATCATCCGGCTGATCGACATCAAAAAGCATTACAAGGTGGGAACCCAGATTGTGAAGGCCTTGCAGTCGATCACCCTCAATATTTATAGAAATGAATATGTGGCCCTGATGGGAGCCAGCGGTTCAGGAAAATCTACATTGATGAACATCCTGGGCTGCCTGGATACACCCACAGCCGGACAGTATTTTCTGAACGACAAGGATGTGAGCAAACTCGACGACAACCGGCTGGCGGAAATCCGCAACAAAGAAATCGGGTTTGTATTTCAGACTTTTAACCTGTTGCCCAGGCAAACAGCGCTTGAAAACGTGATGCTGCCCCTGGTGTATTCGGGATATAACAAGACCCACCGCATAGAAAAAGCCAAAAAGGCTCTTGACAACGTCAGCCTTACCGACCGTATCTCTCACAGGCCCAACGAGCTGTCGGGTGGTCAGCGGCAACGTGTGGCCGTGGCCCGTGCACTGGTTAACGATCCTTCGATTATTCTGGCCGATGAGCCTACCGGGAACCTCGACTCGAAAACATCCATCGAGATGATGGGCCTTTTCGAAGAGATTCATAAACTGGGTAACACCATGATTGTGGTGACCCACGAAGAAGAAATTGCCAGGCATGCACACCGCATCATCAGGCTGAGGGACGGCGAGATCGAATCGGACGAACCCAACAAAAAAATCCTGACCATGGCGGATTATTCACTGGTTTCGGAAGAATCATAAAACAATAACAAGTGGAGGAATTTAAAATATACACCAAAACGGGCGATAAGGGAGAAACCTCGCTGATCGGCGGCTCAAGGGTACCTAAGTACCACGACCGCATCGAAGCCTACGGTACGCTCGACGAGCTGAACTCATTTATCGGGCTGGTTCGCGATCAGAAGATCGATGCACATACCCGCAGCATCCTGATCGAGGTGCAGGATCGTGTGTTCACCGCCGAATCGATGTTGGCGCTTGATCCGGCACATCCGCCCCGGCGAAAGCTTCCGGAGATTTTTGAGGAAGACGTGACTTTGCTCGAGAAGGAAATCGACAGGATGAATGAAAGCCTGGAACCGCTGATGAATTTTGTGCTGCCCGGCGGCCATCCGGTGGTGTCGATGTGCCATGTGGCGCGCACGGTGTGCCGCAGAGCCGAACGCATTACCATCAGGCTGGCCCAACAGGTGGAAGTAAATCCGCTGGTGATTAAATACTTAAACCGTTTGTCGGATTACCTCTTCGTATTGTCACGAAAACTGGCCAAAGACAATAACGCCACCGAAACATCCTGGAAAGCAAGGATTTAAGGCTGGTAAAAAAATTTGGAAAATTCGCTTCTTATTCGTTAAAAAAATTACTTTTGCACAAATTTTAAAATATAGAATTTCGAACTATGTACTGGACGCTAGAATTAGCATCAAAGTTGGAAGACGCACCCTGGCCGGCCACAAAAGACGAGCTTATCGACTTTGCCGTCAGATCGGGAGCACCACAGGAGGTGATTGAAAACCTCAACGAGATAGAGGATGAAGGCGACGTTTATGAGCGGATTGAGGATATCTGGCCTGATTATCCGACCAAGGACGATTTCTTTTTTCATGAAGACGAATACTAATCCGGCCTGAAAAAGCTGAAGCAAACCTTCCCATACTTTCGTTGTTGTTCGAAATAGGGATGCCCGGAAAAATCAATTTCTTTGGAATGCTCGACAATAAGCCGGGCGTTTTTTTTTAGCCAGCCTTTCGAAATAATCACCTCTGGAATCTTATCCATCTCCTTTAAATCATACGGTGCATCCGAGAATATTAAATCGAAGGTATCAAAAGGGTGGTTCAAAAATTTCATAACATCAGCTCTGACCACACTCAGCGAATTCATCTTTAATTCCCTGGCGGTTTTCCGGATAAATTCCACGCATTTAAAATTCAGATCCACCGCAATAACCCTGGCGGCATTTCTTGAAGCAAACTCGTAGGATATGCTGCCCGTGCCGGCAAAGAGATCGAGCACCTGAAGATCCTCGAAGTCGATTAAATTGTTGAGGATATTGAATAATGCCTCCTTGGCCATATCGGTGGTAGGGCGTACCGGAAGATTCGTCGGCGGATTGATGCGCCTCCCCTTATGTTCGCCGCCTATAATTCGCATTGCTGAAGGTTGAGTAGGGTAAAATGAAGATGCGCAGGAATATCATCGAAAGCATAACTGTATTCGAAGTTTGGGTTTCGGGTTGCAAAGCTGATTTTTCTGACGTATTTATAAGCAATATCATACAATGCCGAAATCTTCAGCACCTCACCCGTAAAAACAAGTGAAACGGTTTCGGGATTCAACTGCAGTTGTTCGAGCACATAAATCAGATAATAAATAAAATCCTCGCGGGCAGCAAAATCGAAAGTGTTATAGAACAAGAGCTTTCCGCCCCGCAAAATCACAATGTCGAACCAACCCTGGTGAATGTTGGCAAACACCATTTCCTCCTCCTGGCTGTGCTTATGCTGAAGCAACAGGCTTTCGAGCAGTGCACTTCCGTGATGGTGGATGCCCGCCGAGGGGAAGTACAATTGAAGGGTTTTGAGTATGACACTCGGGACACACCAGATGTTCCGCGCTTCAAGCAATGGCAGGTGATCGCTCATAAAATGGTTGCCTTCAGCAGGATTGGCGTTAAACCTGAGGTAATCCTCCAAATGATCGGGATCGAAGAGCACCTCCGGGATGAGCGTGGTGGTGCGGGAATTGTAAATAATTCTGGTAAGCTCGTATGGTAGCCTCAGCCAGGATATCCCCTGGATCAGTTCGTTCAATACCTGGTTAAGTACATGGATGCTCTTGATATCCATAAAGCTGAAAGCCTGTAATCCAAGATATTTGTTCCGGCGGGTATCGAGCAGGCAAAAAGAAAATCCATCCTGCGAAAGCTGGATGGATAGTCTGTAATATTCTGAAGCTTCTGATTCTATAGCTTTGTCGAAAGCAGCGGTGGATACACGTACCTTAGCGTTTGACATTCGGTGGTGGGTTACTCCCAGTTTCCGTCGGTTGTAGGTTCTGACATCGAACCTATGATCAGGTCTCTTACACCCGGATTGCGTATCAGGTCGTTACTCAAACCTTTCAGGTATTCCTCCTTGGGAGCCATGGCCATAAATACCGGTACCATTACGCCCCCCTTCTGGATTCTTCCGGCATCCAATTCGAATTTGGTGCCTCCCGAGTAAGGAATGTACTGGATCTGCTCTATTTTGAAGTTGGCCCTATCGTGAAACAGTGAATCGGTTACATTAACAAATGCAACGGTATCTTCAATGGTTTTGATAAGTGTGGTATCCGTGGGATCAAAAACAATATTTACAACCGGGATCTGGCCTTCGCGCATGAATTTGATCAGGGTGTCGAAACTGGGCGTAAAGCTGTCGTTCAAAGCACGATACATTTGCTGTACCGCCCTAATGTCTTTCAGGTTTTGAATCACCACATCAGCTCTGCGATCTTTTTCCTTGTTGAATCGCACAGGTGTCTGTATGGTTTCCCACACCTGGTATCCCAGGAAAACAATAACAACCAGAAGAACAATTTGAATGATTTTACTTTTCATATTTCCCTTTTTTTGATAGCTGCAAATTTATTAACTTTTTTTTATAATAAAACTATTTCTCCAGTTTTCTTGCCACCTGTACTTCTTCGAAGCCTTCGATGATGTCGCCGACCTTTATGTCGTTGAAATTCTCGATATTAAGGCCACATTCGTAGCCGGCGTGCACTTCTTTCACATCATCTTTAAAGCGCTTAAGCGAGCCTAGTTTTCCGGTGTAAATCACAATACCGTCGCGGATAATCCTTACGTTGGTATTTCGTGTAATGGTACCGTCGAGCACCATACAACCTGCAATGGTTCCGACTTTGGTAATTTTAAAGGTATCGCGCACCTCAATGTTGCAGGTGATCTTTTCTTCAATATCGGGAGAGAGCATTCCCTCGATGGCGGATTTAATCTCCTCGATAGCCGCATAGATGATTGAATACAGCCTGATGTCGATCTGTTCCTTTTCGGCAAGCCTGCGTGCACCCACCGAGGGACGTACCTGGAAGGCCACGATGATGGCATTTGAGGCAGAAGCCAGCATGACGTCGGTTTCGGTAACCTGTCCCACCGATTTGTGAATCACATTTACCTGAACCTCTTCGGTGCTGAGCTTGAGCAATGAATCGGAAAGCGCTTCCACAGAACCGTCCACATCACCTTTCACAATAATGTTCAGCTCTCTGAAGTCGCCAATGGCAATACGTCTTCCGATTTCGTCGAGGGTGATATGCTTTTGGGTACGCAGCCCCTGTTCGCGCTGAAGCTGCTGACGTTTTGTGGCGATGTTTTTTGCCTCGCGTTCGTCGGCCATTACTTTGAAAGTGTCGCCGGCCTGCGGCGCGCTATTCATGCCCAGCATCAAAACGGGCGATGACGGACCAGCCTCTTTGATAGCTTGATTTCGTTCGTTGTACATGGCCTTTACCCTGCCGGCATGTGATCCGGCAAGCACAACGTCACCGATTTTAAGCGTGCCGTTCTGAACCAGCAATTTGGCTACGTAACCCCGCCCCTTGTCGAGGGATGATTCGATAACCGTACCCTGGGCGCGGCGCGAAGGATTGGCATGCAAATCCAGCAGTTCGGCTTCAAGCAATACCTTCTCGAGCAGTTCATCGATATTAAGGCCTGCCTTGGCCGATATTTCCTGGCTCTGATATTTTCCGCCCCAGTCTTCCACAAGAATATTCATTTGCGAAAGCTGTTCCTTGATCCTTTCGGTATTCGAGGTAGGCTTGTCAATTTTATTGATGGCAAATACAATGGGTACATTGGCCGCGAGGGCGTGGTTAATAGCCTCCTTGGTTTGAGGCATCACGCTATCGTCGGCAGCAATCACAATGATGGCGATGTCGGTTACCTTGGCACCACGCGCACGCATAGCGGTAAATGCCTCGTGACCCGGTGTGTCGAGGAAGGTAATTTTCTTGTCGTTATCCAGTGTCACCTCGTATGCCCCGATATGCTGGGTGATACCTCCGGCCTCACCGGCAATCACGTTCGTATGGCGGATGTAGTCGAGCAATTTTGTTTTACCATGGTCCACGTGACCCATCACGGTAACGATGGGTGTTCGGGGCTCCAGATCTTCGGGTTTATCTTCTTCTTCCTCTGCCTGATCGATGGTGGTTTCAACGCTTGCAAACTCCACCTTGAAGCCGAACTCCTCAGCCACCAGGGCGATGGTTTCCGCATCGAGACGTTGATTGATCGAAACAAACAAGCCGAGTTGCATGCACATCGAAATAACCTCCGTAACGGGGACATTCATGAGTGAAGCGAGTTCGTTGGCCGTAACAAATTCGGTAACCTTGATGGTGTGCTTACCTTCCTCCTGCTCCTGCATCTCTTTTTCCATCTGCTTATGGATCTGATCCCGCTTTTGGCGGCGATGCTTGGAAGCTTTGGATTTGCCGGTGCCACTGAGCCTTGCCAGGGTTTCCTTAATCTGCTTTTGGATTTCCTCCTCCGAGGGCTCTACTTTCTCTTCATGACGCTTTTTGCCGCGCTGCCGGGCCTTGACTTTCGACTTATCGTCGCGTTGCTTTTTGGCTTCAACCTGCTTTTGGTCGGTTTGTTCTTTCTTGATCCGCTTGCGCTTTTTCTTCTTCAGTTTTACTTTGTCATCGGAGGAAGAGGCTACGGGTTTCTTTTTCTCAGATTTTCTCTCCACCGGCAGTTCGATCTTACCGATAATATTCGGCCCCTGAAGTTTTTCTACCCTTGTACGGATAAAGTTTTCATCCTTGGGCTCTTGTTCTTTATTGGGTACCGAAGGTGCCTGATCCACTTTGGGCTCCGGTTGCTTCTTTTGCTCCGCAGGCTTTTCCTCAGCCTTTGGCTTCGCTTCGGGTTTTTCTGCGGGTTTTTCCTTATCCTTCACTGTCTTTGCCTTATCGGCTTTCCAGCGTTCTTCGCGTTCCTTGCGTTTTTCGGCAGCCGATTTACGTGCTGGTTTTGTTTTTTCGTTGATCGTGCTCAGATCAACCTTCCCCAACACCCTTAGGCCACCCTTTTCAGCCGGTTTGTCCTCTCCTTCCGATTTCTTTTCTTCTTTTGCGGCTTCGGCAGGTTTTTCTTCTTTTTCGACAGCAGCTACTTTTTCTTCGGCTTTCTCCTCCGGAACCTTCTCCAGTATTTTTTCTTCTTTCTTTTCTTCTTCCGCCTCGGGTTTACGGATGTCTTCCTCCGCCTTTACCTCCGGTCCCGGCAGGGGTGTTTCCACTTCTTCTTCACGTTCCAGTTCCTTTTCCACCTTTCCGGCGGCTTCGGCCTCATCTTTTTTCTGGACCGTAATCCGATCGGGATCTTTTGGTACCTCCACAGGTTCTTTGCGGTCTTCCGGAGATTCGGTATCGACAATTACCTTTTCGTCGAGCGGCTGCTCTGCCGGTTGATCTTCTTCGATGGCCTCTATCCGGAGTTGTTCGATACTTTCCTCCACATCATCCGCAGTATCGTCGGTTTTTTCCTGTTCACGCACCTGCACTTGATCGAGATGCGGCTCAACGGATTTTTTAAACTCCTCGTCCACCTCTACCGATACCCCTCGGATAATGATCTCGGTATCTTCATCCTCATCTTCAGGTTCTATGGCAGTTTTCTTGCGGTCTTCGATGGAAATGGTTTCACGTTTAACCGCACCAAGGCCTTTTTTGCGTGCTTCTTCCTTTACGGTTTTTTCGCCGCTGTATTCGTTGGTAAGGAGGTCGTACATTTCGGCAGTAAGCTTTGCGTTGGGGTTTTCATCGATTTCGTAACCTTTCCTGCGCAAAAAGTCTACGATGGTTCCGGTACCAACGTTAAACTCACGTGCCGCTTTATTAAGCCTTGTTATTTTGGTTACTGCCATATTTATCTTCTTCCTGTGGAAATTTAGTATTGCGGTAAAAATACGATTTTTATT
Source organism: Bacteroidales bacterium (assembly GCA_046542305.1). Lineage (GTDB taxonomy): Bacteria > Bacteroidota > Bacteroidia > Bacteroidales > 4484-276 > JBKHBQ01. Next base: position 4,522 of record JBKHBQ010000044.1, on the reverse strand, counting down.
CAAATTCAGCTTTTAATATCTTGAGTACTTCGCCTATGGTTTCTTCTTCTAAATCAGTACGTTTAACGAGTTCTTCAGCATCGAGTCTCAACACGCTTTTGGCCGTATCGCAGCCGATGGTTTTCAGCTCGTCGATGATCCACTGATCGATTTCATCGGAAAATTCCTGAAGATCAACATCATCATCATGATCGTCAGTGTCGCGGTATACATCAATTTCGTAGCCGGTAAGCTTTCCGGCGAGTTTAATATTATATCCTCCTTTTCCTATAGCCAGCGAAACCTGGTCGGGACGCATATAAACTTCGGCACGATCTTCATCTTCAATAATATTTATTGAAGTGATTTTGGCCGGGCTCAGTGCACGCTGAATGTAAAGCGACGGATTGGAGGTAAAATTGATCACGTCGATGTTTTCGTTTTTTAATTCGCGAACGATGCCGTGAATACGTGAGCCTTTCATGCCCACACAGGCGCCAACAGGATCGATGCGGTCGTCGTAGGATTCTACGGCGATCTTGGCCCGTTCACCGGGCACCCTCACGATATTCCTGATGGTGATCAGCCCGTCGAAAACCTCGGGGACTTCCTGTTCGAAAAGCCTTTCGAGAAATACCGGCGATGTACGCGAGAGGATGATCTGCGGGGTGTTATTGCGCATATCAACCTTAGAAACCACCGCCCTGATGGTATCGCCCTTGCGGTAATAATCAGAAGGAATCTGTTCGGACTTGGGAAGGAACAGCTCGATATACTCATCATCAAGCACCAAAATCTCCTTTTTCCACACCTGGTATACCTCACCGGTAACGATTTCGCCGATGCGGTCCTTGTATTTGCGATACACGTTGTCCTTTTCATATTCCTGTACCTTGGCAATAAGATTTTGCCTGATGGTAAGGATTTCCCTGCGACCGAAATCCTCCATGTAGATCTCTTCCGACACTTCCTCTCCAACTTCAAAGTCGGGCTCGATTTTGATGGCATCGGAATAAGCAATCTGTTTGCCTTCGTCTTCCACCTCTCCATCTTCCACGATCTCCCTCAGGTGATAGATCTCCAGGTCGCCTTTGTCGATATTTACGATGATATCGAAATTGTCGGCGCTCCCGTATTTCTTCTCGAGCATATGCCGAAACACATCCTCGAGAATTCTCATCATGGTTTCACGGTCGATGTTTTTAAAATCCTTAAATTCCGAAAAGGTATCGACCAAATTTATGTGATCCATCGTTTTTAGTATTTACGTTTTAACTATTCAAATTTTATTTAAACGACAGTATGATCTTTGCTTCTTTAATGTCATCAAACTTAATGGTCACCGGCTGAGGCTGTTCATTTTTTCCTCTCATCTTTTCGGGCTCCAGCACAATTGAATCTCCGGTGACTTCGATCAGCTTTCCGCTTTCCCGGCTCTCATCGGTTTTAATCACTTCAAATTTCCGTCCGATGTTTTTCCTGTACTGACGTTTCAGTTTTAGCGGCTTATCGGCACCAAAAGATGTTACCCTCAGTTCAAAATCCTCTTCCTCGCGGTTAAGCTCCGCCTCTATTCCCTTGCTTAACCTGCTGCAGTCGTCGATGGTCACACTGCTGTCGCCATCGATAATTACGGTGATGATGTTTCCGGTTTTAACACGGACATCCACCAGGTACTTATCGGTGTTCTGCAGCAGCCTGTCGGCAACTTCCATGATGTGAGCCTTGTCTGTCATTCCTGATTTTTAGCTAATAAAATAGGGGACAACAAGTCCCCTCAATCCCTTTACTCAGGCTTTACAAGAAAGCCAATTATATCGAATTCCTATTAGATTTTAATCTTCGAAAATCGGGCGCAAAGTTAGTATTTTTCAACAAAATAAAAAATTTATTCACAAATAATTTTCTCAGCCCGGCTGATGAGGCAGTTTCATTTTTGCCGACAAAAGCAGAAATGCCGCGGCCATAGCAATCATTATCAATCCGCTGAGGCCAAACGAAAAATGAATGGATTGCCACCGGATAAATGGAAAAAGCAAGACGGGCGACATAAACTGACCGAGGTAAACCGAAAAATTCAACCTGCCCACCAGCCTGCCGCGCCTTGGTGCAGGTGCAAGCGAGATAAGCCAGAGGTTGGTATTGGGCATCAGCATGCCTGTGCCGAAACCCGCAATGATTAAACCAGTGAGAATTCCGGCATAGTGATGAAACAACGATACGAGGAGATAACCGCTGCCCATGAGCAGAAAGGTGAGGGTGTAAATGCAGTAGAAATTCAACCGGAGCCTGATCCGCCCGTAATTATATGCCACCAGGGCTCCGGCCAGAACTGCTATACTGATGGTGTATCCCGTAGCCGAATTACTGATGTTGGTATCCTGCTGCAGCAAAAAAGGCACTTGTGTGGGAATAATATAGAAAAACAACATGCCCAAAAATGCGGTAAGGTAAAGCAACAGGTATTTCCGCTGTTTGCGGCTTCTGAACGATTTTTTTTCGGGGGCGGTTTCTGTGGTGATTTTCGGTTCGTAAATAAAGAAGACTACCATCACAAGAATGATGATTGAAAACGCGTAAATCAAAAACGGCATGCGCCACGAAATATCGGCAAGCAATCCGCCGAGGGAAACAAACACCACGCCACCGAACGACATAAAAGCACCCTGCCAGCCCATAAAGCGGCTGCGCCCGATTCCATAAAAATAATCACCGATAAGGGTGGTGTTGATGGTCATGATTCCGGCTACGGCCACCCCAAGCAGCGCCCTACCCACAAGTATGGCATAAATGTTTTCGAGGTACATTCCCGAAGTTCCGGCAAGGGCATACAAAACCAGCGACCAGACCAGCGGTTTTTTACGTCCTACCCGATCGATCACCTGTCCGGCAAATGGTGCCAGTATAGCAATGGTAAGCGAAGGAACCGTAAGCAGGAGCTTGCTTAGCAGGTCTGCACCGGGGATTTCAGAAAAATGGCTGCTGATGGAAGGCGTAGCTGCGGTAATGCCTGCACCGGCCATTACGGTCATGCTGCCGGTGAGCAGCAAAGTAAGCTGCAGCCAACGGCTTTTGCTGTTCTGCCATACCTTATCCATAAGCGTGGTGCGTGAACGCTGAATATTTTTCCAAAAGTAAAAATACTTTTATCATTGTTATCTTTGCCCGAAAATAAACCGACCACATTATGGAAAACGTTTTGGCATTTCTTAATGAACTCAGCAACAACAATGACCGCGATTGGTTTCAGGCCAACAAAAAATGGTATGATCAGGCGAAAAATGAATTCGAACACCTTGTTGACAATATCATTAAAGGCATCAGGGAATTCGACCCGGAGATCGGGCTGCTGACCGCAAAGGATTGCACGTTCAGGATTTATCGCGATGTACGCTTTTCGAAAAACAAAGCGCCCTACAAAACCAATATGGGAGCCGCCATTAGCAAAGGCGGGCGCAAAAGCAGATATGCCAGCTATTACCTCCATATCGAACCCGGCAACTGCTTTGTGGGCGGCGGAAAATGGATGCCCCCTTCGAATGAGCTGAAAAGCATCAGGTATGAAATCTTTAATTTCACCGGAGAATTCCTGAACATTATCGAATCCGATCAGTTTAAAAAGGATTTCGGTGATATCGACGGAGACAAGTTGACGCGACCGCCCAAGGAATTTCCGGTTGATTTTGAGTACATCGAACTGCTGAAATTCAAAAGCTACACCGCCGGCAGGAGCATACCCGAAGAAGTGGTGCAGACCGGACACCTGTTGCCCGAAAGTCTTTATTATTTCAGGCAGCTAAACCCGTTTATTGTATTTCTAAACCGGGCAATGGAAAACGTTTAGCATCGGAATCCCAACGTTCATTCGCTCGTTCGTGCCGTTAACTGATAGAAATCTACCGTTAACTTATTCACACCACAATAATTCTAATGCTTTTTCATACTTTTGGATCGCCATTCAAAATAACAGGGTAATTTTTAGATGGCAAACAGATTTTTAGGGATTAATTGATTGCACTTGTCCTTTATCCTCGGCTATCTTTCCTACCTATGTCACGCTACACGATGAATAATTCAACAATATGCCGGGGATAAAGGGCTTTTTTTTATCAAACCAATAACCACTATCATGAAATGAAAGGGATTCGGAACGGTCCCTTTTTTTATTGCGCGCCGGTTTTATGATTTGATGAACCAGGGGAAGGTAAATTGAAGAACCTCCAGACAGCGCCGCCATCGGATAACCTGCCGTAAGATACATCGGGTTGCTGTGGCCCGAATTTCAGGCTGTCGATCAGGCTTTTGCCATCGTTGTCGTAAAGTGCAAGAAATTCGCCATCGCCTGATAATTTGATTTCGAGATGCGTCACACCTTCTTCCCAATCGTCGTCGGCCCACAACAACAGAAAACCCCCGGCAGGTACGATGGGTCCCGGTTCACCCTGCGGAATTCTGAACTTTGTCGGACGGGTGCTATCGTCGGTTATGTACATTCCCCCCATATCCACTGCAGTTTCGCCGGGATTGAAGATTTCTATCCAGT